>NZ_JMMA01000002.1:2262555-2585777 GCF_000686125.1 Ruminococcus sp. NK3A76 | reverse complement strand
GATGAGCTTGATTATCTGCTTTGCCATGTAGTAGCCGGGAGCTGCCTTTGCTGCGAAGATGTATGTCTTCGGTACATAGTCTGCATTCGGGTTCTCTTTGAGGTAGTTGTACTCAGCTATTATATTGAGTGCGTTGAGCTGCTGCCTCTTGTATTCGTGAAGTCTCTTTACCTGTACGTCGAATATTGAGTCGGTGTTGAGTATTCTGCCGTATTCGTTCTTGACGTACTTTGCAAACTTCTCCTTGTTCTCCTTCTTGATAGCTGCAAGTCTCTCTAAAACTTCCTTGTCCTCAGCAAAGAGCGAGAACTTTGAAAGCTCGCTTGCGTCCTTAAGGAAGCCTGTGCCTATCTTCTCCTTAAGAAGCTCGGTAAGCCCCAGATTTGACTGCTGTAACCAGCGCCTGTAAGCGATACCGTTTGTTACGTTCTTGAACTTTGTGGGTGTGTCAAGATATTCGTCCTTGAATGTCTCGTGCTTGATTATCTCCGAGTGTATCTTTGCAACGCCGTTTACGCTGTGGCAGGCATGTACGCAGAGAGTAGCCATCTTGCACATATTGTTCTCAATTATCGACATATGCGATACCTTAGGCTCGTCGTGGTATCTCTCCCACAGATCCTTGCAGTAACGCTCGTTTATCTCAACGATTATCGAGAATACACGGGGAGTTACGCTCTTTAAGAGGTTGCAGTCCCACTTTTCAAGAGCCTCGGGCATTACAGTGTGGTTTGTGTATGCAAATGTGTTCTGTACGATGTGCCATGCCTTGTCCCATGAATAGCCGCAGTCGTCGAGCAGTATCCTCATAAGCTCGGGGATAGCGAGTGTGGGGTGAGTGTCGTTTATGTGTATAGCCACCTTCTCGTGCAGGTTGTCAAGCGTGCCGTAGGTGTTCATGTGCTGATTTACTATGTCGCCGATAGATGCAGCGCACATAAAATACTGCTGTCTGAGTCTTAAGCTCTTGCCCTCCTGATGATTGTCGTTCGGGTAGAGCACCTTTGTGATAGCCTGCGACATGATGTTTCTGCCTAAAGCCTTTGAGTAGTCGCCCTGGTTGAACATAGGCATATCAAAGCTCGCAACCTCAGCCTTCCAGAGCCTGAGCTTTGAAACAGCCTTGCTGTCGTAGCCGGAAACGTACATATCGTAAGGAACAGCCAGAACGGTGGTGTAGTTCTCGTGAGTTACGCAGTGATACTGATTGTCCCAGTATTCCTTAAGCTCGCCGTCAAAGTGAACTTCTATAGCCTTGTCGGGGTAAGCTCTCAGCCATGATGAGCCGCCGGGCAGCCAGTTGTCGGGAAGCTCAGTCTGCCAGCCATCTTCGAGCTTCTGCTTGAAGATGCCGTATTCGTAGCAGATAGAATAGCCTGTAGCGTGATAGCCTGTAGCTGCAAGGCCGTCAAGATAGCAGGCAGCAAGTCTGCCAAGACCGCCGTTGCCAAGGCCTGCATCAGGCTCCTGCTCGTAAATTGAGTTTATCGAGATGCCGAAATCCTTGAGCACCTGTGTGGCTTCGTCTATCATCTCTAAGTTGTAAAGGCTCGTTTTGAGCGAACGACCCATAAGGAACTCCATAGAGAGGTAGTACACCTTCTTCTTGCCTGCCGAGTGTGTAGCAACGGTGAACCTGCGCCTCTTGTCCTTAAGTATCTTGACAACTATGCTTGCCAGTGCGCCGTATACCTGCTTGTCAGAAGCCTCCTCGGGCGTGGTCTGATAGTCGTTATGCAAAACATCGACAAACTGTTCCTTAAGCTCCTTTGCCGATATGGTCTTGCTCTCTGTTTTTGCCATATAAAAACCTCCTGTTTATTGAGCCGGTGCAGCCTTGCCCGGCATTTGTTCTTTAAATATATTATACACTTAACTCTGTCTGTCTGATACTGCCGTTAAGTGTATTTTTCCGTGAAATATGCTCACATTTTGCTCATTGCATACTACCACACCCTAATATTATAAACCAAAATCGCAAAAAAAGCAAGCGAAAACGCCCTTCCCTAAAATAAATTTATTGAAAGTTCACATAACCCTTGACAGATTTACAGCAATTTCTATAAAACATACGAAAACGATTTCGACATATTTTCTTCATAAGTGGTAATATATAGCAAATTCTCCGTCAACTTGTCGGTTTGTTGCATAGTAAAACTGTGATATCCTACAAATTTCAGCCCTTTTGAAAAGTTCTCTCTCAATTGTTGCATCAGAATATGCAACAAATGCCCGTTTTTGCGCTATTAGTGAAGGGACTTGAACAGGTAACAGGTGAAAGTTAACAGTTGTCAGTTAACAGTTAACAGTTGAAGTGTCCGCCAAAGGCGGACTTATGGCCATTCGGCCTGTTGGTTAGGCGGTTTCGGCTAAATCGATGGATTTGCTGTGGCGAAAGCCCCTCGGTGTACCCTATGGGAGCGAGAGAGCCGCCTTGAAGCCATATCACTCCCCTCACCGGCCCGAATGGGCATCCGTCCTGCTTCAGCAGGACACCTTAACTGCAAACTGTAAACTGTTAACTGTAAACTGAACAAAAGAAAGGAGCAACCTACTATGCTTATATCAAAAAAGCCACGCCTTCCGCCCGAGACTGTCGAGCGCTTCTGTCTGGAGCTTTTCTCCTGCTGCTCGCCCCGTGAGGCTGCACGCCGCACGGGTATAGATGAGAGCGCAGGCATACGGCTCTCGCTCTCACGCAGGGTGCAAAAGCGCCTTGCTAAATACTACGCTTCCCGTGAGTATACGCTCATGCGTGCAAGGGAAGGCCTTGAACGTATCGCCTTTGGCCGTGTCAATGACGCAGTCGAGCTCGCCCTCTCAGGCGATGAGGAGAACTACTCACGCTTTGACGGCGCCGACCTTTTCTCAGTTTCCGAGATAAAGCGTGTCAAGGGCGGCGGTGTCGAGATAAAGTTCTTTGACCGCCTTAAGGCTATCGAGCAGCTTGTCTCGCTTGATGAGCGTATCCGTGGCATATCCGAGGGTGATGAATTTGTTAGAGCCTTTGAGCAGGCAGCGCAGGAGGGTGATGTCGATGAGCAGGCATAAGCTCTTTTATTCCCCCAAGCAGAAGCTGCTTCTCAACTGGTGGCGGGATCCTTCATTCAAAAAGTACGATGCCGTGCTCTGCGACGGCTCAGTCAGAAGCGGCAAGACGATGGCTATGTCGCAGTCCTTCCTCATATGGTCCATGACACGCTACAACGGGCGCAATTTCGCACTCTGCGGCAAGACGGTCACATCGCTTCGCCGCAACGTCATCGACCCTCTCATCGCCTTTGCAAGGAAGATGAACTACACCGTCGATGTCAAGGCATCAAAGAACTACTTCGATGTCTCCCGTGGCCTTTGCAAAAACCGCTACTACCTTTTCGGCGGCAAGGACGAATCCTCCGCATCACTTATCCAGGGTATCACGCTTGCCGGCGTGCTGCTCGACGAGGCCGCACTAATGCCGAGGAGCTTCATAGAGCAGGCGATAGCACGCTGCTCTGTTTCAGGCTCGAAGCTCTGGCTGAACTGTAACCCCGACAGCAGCGCCCACTGGCTCAAACGTGAGTGGATAGACAAAAGACATGAGAAAAACCTTCTCTACCTCACCTTTACGCTCGATGACAACCCCTCTCTTTCCCGGGCGATAAAGGAGCGCTACCACAGGCTCTACAGCGGCGTTTTCTATGAACGCTTCGTGCTTGGGCATTGGGTCAGCGCCGAAGGGCTTGTCTACCCGATGTTTGACCGAAAGCTCTCAGTTACGGATACTCTCCCCGAGGGCATGACACGCTTTGCCGTCAGCTGTGACTATGGCACAGTCAACCCCACCAGTATGGGGCTCTGGGGCGAGAGCGGCGGTGTGTGGTACAGGATAAATGAGTACTACTACGACTCACGCAGAGAAGGCATTCGCCGCACAGATGAGGAGCACTACAAAGCCCTCGAACACCTCTGCGCCGGACGTGATATCGAAAGGATAATAGTCGATCCGTCAGCAGCGTCGTTTATCGAATGTATAAGGCGGCATGACCGTTTCAAAGTCACCACGGCGAAAAACGACGTGCTCGCTGGTATCGGCCGTGTCTCAGACGCTCTGCTATCAGGCGGTATAAGGTTTCATTCCTCCTGCGCCGACACTCTCAGGGAATTCTCCCTCTACCGCTGGGACGGCACAGGCCGTGACGTGCCTCTTAAGGAGAACGATCACGCAATGGACGATATCCGCTACTTCGTGTCGGAATACTTAAGAGCTAAGGAAGACAGCTTCTTTGTAATTGCCCTTGAAAGGTAGCCATGAACAGGTAACAGGTAACAGGTGACAGGTAAGGTGTGCGCCGCCGGCGCATATCAAAAAAACTGTCTTCGCCTGAGCCTGATGCCTGTGAAAATAAACTTATGAAAGGAGAAATGCCAATGAGCATATTCAGAAATCAAAAGCCAAAGTCGTGCGAAAACGCTTTCGGTTCAAGCGGCGGCCTGCTCAAAAACGGCTTTCGTGTCACAGGGAGCGCTGACTGCTTCGAGAGCAGCCTGTATGAGTCGCTGCGTGACAACGTGCCGGTAATTGATGCGTGTATCTCAAAGATAGTCCGCCTTGCCGGCGATTTCAAGGTCGTCTGCGAGAATGAAAGAAGCCAGCAGGCGATAGACGAGTTCGTACTGAATGTCCCGGTCGGCATATCGGGCAGGTCGCTCCAGACCTTTGCTGATATGTACCTTGATGCGCTGCTCACCTATGGCAGGAGCATCGGCGAGTATACGGTAGACAGCAAGACAGGGCAGATGTCCTCGCTGTTCGTGTGCGACCCCGAGCTTTTCGAGGTGCTGCCCGACAAAACCACCGGAAAGCCTGTTTTCCGCTTTAACGGCACCAGGAAAACAGTCGATTTCAAAAGCCCCGAGCGTATCCTCTATACGGCTTTAAACCCCACGCCCAAGTGCCCCTCCGGCCGCTCGATACTCAGGGGCATACCAGCCCTTGCCGATATCCTCACGACTATCTATTCGTGTATCGGCAATAACTTCGACCGTGCCGGCAACCTCCGCTACGCCGTGACCTATAAGCCGTCAAGTGAAGCGGACAAGCAGTTCGCCGCACAGCGTGCAAAGGATATGGCAGCCCAGTGGACAGACGGTATGCAGTCAGCCAAAAACGGCATCATGAAGGATTTCGTGGCCGTCGGCGATGTCGATATCAAGGTCATAGGTGCCGAGAGCGGCCTTATTGACACCAATATCCCTGTCCGCCAGCTGATAGAGCAGATGATAAGCAAGCTCTCTATCCCGCCCTTCCTGCTCGGCCTCAACTGGTCAAGCACCGAGCGTATGGCATCTCAGCAGGCAGATATCTTAACAAGCGAGCTTGAATACTACCGCCGCCTGCTCACCCCTGTGCTCGTGCGTGTCTGCAAGACCTTCCTCACCTTGGCAGGCGAGGATACAGAGCTTGAGATAGTCTGGGCAAACATCAACCTCCAGGACGAGGAGGCGCTCGCAAGAGCAAGGCTCTATAACTCGCAGGCCGAGGAGATAGAGCTTCGTCTGAGTACAATGAAAGGAGAAGACAAATGAACAGCTATGAGTTTGAACTCACAGACGAGGTGTTGAGCAAGATAAACACCTTTGCAAGAAAGCCTCTCACCAAGGAGCGTGTATAC
Source organism: Ruminococcus sp. NK3A76 (assembly GCF_000686125.1). NCBI lineage: Bacteria > Bacillati > Bacillota > Clostridia > Eubacteriales > Oscillospiraceae > Ruminococcus > Ruminococcus sp. NK3A76. Next base: position 2,580,123 of record NZ_JMMA01000002.1, on the reverse strand, counting down.
GCATTCCCGGTCATTCTCTGCGATAACGAGACAGACCGTGACGGCGAGCGCTTCTCGGAAGGCTCACTTGAAAAGCTCGCCGCCCTCTTTGTCGGCAAGACGGGCATCTTCGACCACGACCCCAAGGGCAGGAACCAGACCGCCCGTATCTTTGAGACATTCATCGACAGGCCGGAGGGTAAGCTCACATCATACGGCGACCCCTACGTCTGCCTTGCCGCAAGAGCCTATATGGTCAGGACAGAGCGCAACAAAGCCCTCATCGACGAGATAGATGCAGGTATCAAAAAGGAAGTCAGCATAAGCTGTGCCGTTTCCAAAAAGACCTGCTCGATCTGCGGCAGGGATATCTATAAAGACCCCTGCCCCCACGTCAAGGGCAGAGAATACGGCGGCAAAAAGTGCTTTGTCTCGCTCGATGAGCCGACAGATGCCTACGAGTGGTCGTTCGTCGCAGTGCCTGCACAGGTGAGCGCCGGTGTCACAAAGACCTTCGGCAAAAGCTCCTGCTCAGATAGTCATACGAGCGAGGACAGCCGCCTTAAGGACGAGCACTGCGCTATGTATACAGAGCTCACAGGCCGTGTAAAAGCGCTCTTTGAGCTGACAGGCAAGGGAATGCACTGCTGCGAGGATATCATATCCAGAATGAGCGTAAGTGAGCTCATAGGCCTTGAAAAAAGCCTTGCCAGGAGCCTTACATCACCCGCCAGCCCCCAGCTTGAAGCTGTCAGGGCAAAAAACGAAAGCTACAGGATAAACAACAACTAATGAAAGGAAGTATATCTATGAATTTTGAAAACATCAGACTTGAAAAGGAACTTTACAACATAACAAACAAGAGCTTCACAAAGGCTCTCACCGAGCTCGACCCCGACGAGAACTACATCGGCACACCCCTCGAAGGCCTTGATGCCTTTGAAAGACAGCTCAAGCGCTTTGATATCAAAATACAGGGCCGTGACTGCGATATGGTCGAGAAGTTCTTCTCCACCACCGAGTCGTCAGTGCTTTTCCCCGAGTATGTAAGACGTCAGATAAAGAAAGGCCTTGATGATAACTCCATTCTCCCCGATATAGCGGCAGCGGTGACATACGTTGACGGCGTTGACTTCCGCTCGCTCGTCATCGCAGAATCCGGCTCAGACGCAGCAGTCGAGGGCGCATCTGTGGCAACTACATCTATGGTGCTGGGCGCTTCCTCCACAAGACTTACAAAGTATGCAAGAAAGCTCCTCAACTCTTACGAGTCAGTCAGAAAGCAGAGGATAGAGGCCTACGGCGTGGTGCTGCAGCTTGTCGGCGCACATATTTCAAGAAGCTGTAACTCCCTCGCAGCCACAGCTATCTCTACAGGCATCACCCCCTCGACTATCGCAGGCAACTCGATAGCCTATTCCGACCTTGCGACATTCTGGAGCTCTATGACAGATGCAAATATGGACGTTATGCTTTGCAGCCCTGCCGTTATGGCAAGCATTCTTGCTCTCGATGAGATGAAGGGCACAGTCGCAAACTATATGCAGAGCGGCAGAGCTGTGACACCTTTCGGCGTAACTCTTATCAAGTGCCCCTCTCTTGCAGCTTCGGGCGATATCATAGGCATCGACTCCACAAAGGCAGCCGAGATATACTTCGGCGGCGACGTTATAGTCGATACCGACAAGATACTTGCTACCCAGAACAAGGAAGTCGTATGCTCAGTTCATATCGGTGTTGCCAAGCTCTATGACAAGGCAATAAAGGTGCTCAAGACCGTAACGAGCTGATATTGCTGATATCAAAAAAAAAACCTGCCCCCGCCCGGGGGCAGGAAAGGAGGTTAACTAATGGTCTATATCGACAGAACAAAGGTAATGATGCTTTTTCTGCGCCTTAGCGGCATACCCGATGACGAGCGCCATGACTATGACGATATGATAGAGAACGCCTGCTTCTATATCGCCAAGCACGCCGTTGACCCGGTCGTCGTGTCAGACCTTGAAAGGCTGGAATTTGCAAGCGCTGCCGTTGCGGTGTATGACAACACGCTCATGCGGCTCATAAACGACAAGACGCTCTGCACACAGGACGGCCGTCAGGCGCTGAACTATAAGGACACCGACGCATACAAATACGCTCAAAAGCTGCGTGAGCACGCAATAGCCTGTATCAGCGACATATGGGTGGACGATAGCTTCAGCTTTGCGGCGGTAGAGGGGTGATGTGATATGCTGGAAGATATGATAAGCGATATAACAGGCATCTTAAGAACAGCAGGCTTTGTCGTGCTGACCGTGGGCTCGACACCAAAGAGCGAAACTCTCAAAGGCGAGGATATAGCCTTTGTCGAGCTGCGTGAGATAAAGTGCAGGCAGACGGGCTTTGACTTTGTGTCAAACGACAGAAAAAGGCTCTATGAATACACAGTCTCGTGCCGGCTGCTCGGCAAGCAGGGCGACTGCTCTGACCGTGACAGGCTGCTCTCAAAGGCAGAATACGCCAAGGAAGGTCTGCTGCACTACGGCTATGATGCAACGCTCAGAAACGATATGAAGATAAACGCCGCCCTCTCCCGTGCCGAGTGCCAGCTCACTGCCGAAAAGAGCGAAATATATACACCGTAAAGGAGGAACACATATGCATAACGAATTTACAGTCACCCTCGGCTCAAAGGAGCTTAAGCTCTACAGCCTCAGCTTTCGCACAGACACCAAAGTCGCCGAGACTGCAACGATAGACTACCATACCATAAGGCGCCTTTCGTGCATCAGAAAAAATTTCTATACGCTCAAAGGCAGAACGACCTTTGAGGGCTTTCTGAGCTTCTGCACCTATATCAATGCACTTATCGGCTCGTCGGTCGAGCTTACAGTCGGTAACACGCATACGGTGCTTATCTTCTCAAAGGGCGAATGCACCGCCTGCGAGGATGGTATGTGCGAATACACCATAGAGCTTGAGGAGGTGGTGTGATTGAGCAGTGACACTTTCTCCATGCAGATAAAAAACGCATCTGCAAGCGCCATAATGCTCTTTACAAGGATAATCTCGCTCACACTCACAAAGGAGCGCTACACGCCGTTTTTCACGCTCGAATTCACCGCCGACGGCATCTGGCACGACGGCCTTGACACAAAAGACCTGACCACAGTCACGCTCGCCTACGGGCAGACGGATATATTCTTTGGCAGAACAGCAGGCATATCCCACAAAAAGACCGCCGGCAGGGATATCGTCTCGGGCAGGGCTTTCGGCTTTACCAAGGCTCTCTCAACGAGCGATGCGCTGCCGGGAATGATGTTTGACTGCACGCTTGCCGACATAGCCGCTGCAAACCCCACGATGCCGAATGTCGGCTACCAGCAGATAAGCGACAGCGCATCTTACATCTACGTCAAGGAGAGCGACACTGTATGGACGGCGATAGCGGCGCTATCTATAAAGCTCTACGAGCAGTACCCCTACATCACGGGCATGAACCGTGTCAACATCAAAAAGCTCGGCCAGACGCAGAGGGATTATTCCTCTGAGCTGATAACCGCTGAGATAGACGGCAACAATTTCAACAACGCCGTGTCGTGCATACATATGCAGGGCACTCAGGGCACATACGACTATCAGTATACCGACACCGAAGCGACAAGGCGTGGCATCATGCGTGAGCGCTACATACCGCTTGACAGGCAGTGGCTCTCATCGCCGACACTCGGGCTAAAGCACAAGATGTATTTTTCAAGGCGTGGGGGAGTATACAAGGGCTTCACCTACGAGGGCTTCAAAAACGAGCAGCTCTGCGACACCGTGAGTATAAACAGCGGCAGTCTCAGCTACAGCGGCGAGGTATCAAAGCTGATACTCCACGCCGACAAGAGGGGAGTATTCACGACAGTCATCTCATACGACGACGGGTACTCGGAAATAGTGAACAATGAATAGTGAAAAGTGAATAGTGAGTTGTGGTGCGCCGCTTGGTCAGTTAACAGTTAACAGGTAACAGGTAACAGTTGTGGTGTCGGCTTGCGCCGACGTATGGCCATTCGGCCTGTCAGTCGGACGATTTCGGCTAAATCGCAGGATATGCACCCGAAGGGGGTGGGCGGCAGCTTCGCTGACGCAGGGGGGCGACCGGAAAGCCCCCCTACCGCAGCGTGAGCAAAGCGAGAGACTACCCTCGAAGGCAAACCTCTCCCATAAAAGCCCGAATGGGCATCTGCGGCGTGAGCCGCACCGGGGCTGTTAACTGATAACTCTTAACTGATAACTAAAAATGCCCGGGGTGATGACCCGGGCATATACTTTATGATCAGTTGTTCTTGGGAGCTGCGATGCTGAGGACAGCCTGCTTTGTTCTCTGAACGTCTTCGAGGTTCTGTGTGAGAACATTCTCAGCGTTTGTGAGAGTCTTTTCAAGGTCGTCTGCGAGCATTTTTCTTATCTGTGTGTCCTTGTCGATAGCGTCCATAACTATCTGCTCTGCCTTGATGTTTGCAGTCTTTATAGTCTCCTCGGCCTCGCTGTTGGCGTTAGCCATTATCTCCTCAGCCTGAGCCTGAGCCATTCTTACAAGCTCGCTCTCAGAGGTTATCTGCTTAGCCTTTTCCTTGGCTCTGTTTATAAGATCCTCAGCCTGTGCATTGGCATCGGCAATTATCTTCTTCTTGTTATCCTCAGTGTCCTTAGCCTTCTGGAACTCAGCAGGCATATTGTAGCGGAGAGTGTCGATATACTCTCTCATCTGCTCTGCGTCGATCTGCTTCTTGTTTGTAAACGGGAAGGAGCTTGCCTCATCAAGAAGCTGATCCATCTGCTTTAAAATATCCTCGATTTTCATTGCCATAGTAAAACAATCCTTTCGTTTATATAAATTCTTTTAATTTTGTTCCTTTTTGCCTGTCAGACGCTCGTAGATAAAGTCGTGTATCTCAGGCGACACAAAATCCGCTATCTCGCCGCCGAAGGACGCAAGCTCCTTGACTAAGCTCGATGAGAGGTACATATTCTCTCCACGGGTAGTTAAAAACACCGTCTCAGCGCCGCTGTAGAGCTTTTTGTTGGCAAGCGCCATCTGAAACTCATACTCAAAGTCCGACACAGCCCTCAGACCCTTGACGATAGCCGAAGCACCGGTCATTTTCAGATAGTCTGCAAGCAGGCCGCTGTAGCAGTCAACTACTGTATTTTCAAGGTGAGATGTCACCTTCTGTATCATTTCCATACGCTCATTTACCGAGAACACCGCCTTATTCTTGGCAGGGTTGAAGGAAACGAGCACTATCACCTTATCAAAAAGGTTCGATGCACGCTCGATGATATCGAGGTGACCGAGCGTTACCGGGTCAAAGCTGCCCGGACAGACTGCAATACGCATTTACAATTCCTCTTTATTCTTCTTCTGATACGGGCTTTTTATAGACTGTAAGGCCTATCTTGCCGTATTTATATCTTTTGTGGAGTTTTAACGAGCCGAACTCATCAGGGAGTGTCAGCTCCTTTTCATGCTCGCACACGACTATGCCGCCCTCGTTCATCTTATCAGGCAGGCGCTCCATAGCCTTTTCTATAAGCCCCTGGTTATAGGGCGGGTCAAGAAGCGCTATATCAAAGCCCTTCTTGGCTGTGAGCAGGTAGTCGCAGCTGTCTGAGGTAAGTATCCTCGACTGCTTCAGAAAACCGCAGGCCATAACATTTTCCCTTACCAGTGCGATAGACTCAGCCCTTTTATCAACGAAGACGCAGTGATTTGCGCCACGGCTGAGGGCTTCTATACCGAGCTGGCCGCTGCCTGCAAAGAGGTCGAGCACATCAGCGCCGGGAACATCGAACTGGATAATGGAATAGATCGACTCCTTCACCAGGTCGGAGGTAGGCCTGACATCGCTGCCCTCCGGGGTCTTGAGCTTTCTGCCTCTTGCAGAGCCCGTAATAACTCTCATATAACCCCTCCGTAATACTAAAAATTTCAACACACATATATTATACAATATTTTTCAGGGTTTGTCTATAGCAAAAAAGCATTTTTTTCAAAAAAAATACGACAAAGCCTCTTGCAAACACCCCGAAAACGCAAAAAGAAACGGTATGGAAAGCCCATACCGTTTCGTAATAGCTATTTTATTAAGCGCCCATTATCTCTTCTTGGAGATAACTACTGCTGCGCCTGCAAGAGCAAGACCTGCGAGAGCAAGACCTGCGGAAGCACCTGTAGATGTGTTGCCTGTAGCAGCAGCTGTGCCTGTACCTGTTGTTGTACCTGCTGTTGAGCCTGCAGCAGCTGTGTCACCGCCTGTTGTTGTTGTGCCGGAATCTGAGCCGCCTGCTGTAGCTGTAGAGCCGTCATCTGTAGCGCCGTCATCTGTTGTGCCGTCATCTGTTGCACCGTCGTCTGTTGCACCGTCATCAGCAGCGCCGTCATCTGTTGTGCCGTCGTCAGCAGAGCCGTCATCAGCAGCACCGTCGTCAGCAGAGCCGTTAACGCCTGTGATAGTGAATGTTACCTCAGCCTTCTCGTACTCAACAGGGTTATTTGCAGCCCAGTCCTTTACAGCGTCGGGAGCGTCTGTCAAGGAAGAACCGTACTTATTGAACAGCTCGATTCTGATCTTGCCGTTGCCCTCGATATCACCGAAGTAGAACTCGCCGTCAGCAAACTTGTAAACCTCTGTGCCGTCGCAGGTAAGTGTAAGGTCTGTGATGTTGAGGCCTGTGCTCTTAGCATATGCCATCTTGTCGGCAGATGTAGCCTTCTTGGGCTTGATACCGAGTGTATCGGTGCAGTAATCATCCCAAGCGTCCTCGCCTGTGGAGCAGCCGAGCTTCTCAGCAAGACCTTCGATATCAACGCAGAGAACCTCAAAGCCGTAGCCCTTCTGGTCAACTACTACTTCCTTAGCGTCGGGGTTCTCAGCCTTGGCAACCTTGTTCATCCAAGCTACCATGCCGTCAAGTGTAACGTCAACGGTATATGTGCCGTCTTCTGTTACCTTAGCTGTTGTACCGCCCTCGGGAAGAGCAAAATCGGGATCCTTATTCATGTTTGAGTATGCCCAGCCGTTATCAGCGACCATAAGGAATGTATCACCTGTCTCAGCAGCTGCGGAGATAGACATAGTAGCTGCTATAGCAAGTGCAGACATACCTGCAAAGATCTTTCTAAGTTTCATAATTAAAACTTCCTTTCCAAAATTAATCGTAACTACATTATAACCGATTTGTAACCAAAAATCAATATGCTTTTTTACTAAATCACACAACACATATTAGTGATTTATCACAATTCTACCAAAGAAATTACACATTTTGCTGCCCTGCGAGCACAAAATACAATTATATTAAACTGATACAAGTTATTTAATTTTCTTTGTCTGGAAGGTATTGGCAGCCTTAAGAAACAGCCGTGTCGGGATAATACGGCTCGCAGCTACTCCTGCCTTCATGCCTGTGCCGGGTACTATCACGAGCTGTCTTTCAAACATTTTTCTTATTGCATACTTTGCACAATACTCAGCCGAGATACCCGATATCGAGAAGGAGCAGTCAGCCACTTCATTGAATTCGGTATCGACAGGGCCGGGGCATAGCGTGCAGACCCATACCCTGCTCTTTTTCTGAGCAAGCTCCTCGTTTACTGCGAGGGTAAGGCTCTTGACATAGGCCTTTGTAGCGTAGTAGGTGCTCATCATAGGGCCGCCGGGCATAAGGCCTGCCGAGGAGGCCACGTTTAATATATAGCCCTTATCCCTTGCCATAAAGTCCTTTAAAAAGAGCTTTGTGAGTATATGCACGCTTTTTACATTGACGCTTAGCATATCGAGCTCACGCTCGAGCGGCACCTCATCGAAAAAGCCGAGCTGGCCGAAGCCTGCGTTATTTATCAGCACGAGGACATCTTCCCTGTCCCTGAAGGCTTCATACAGGCGGAAGCATTCCTGCTCCTGCGAGAGGTCGCACTCAAAGACCTCGGCGTTGTGTCTCAGCTCCGATGCGAGCTTCTGAAGCCTTTCGCCGCGCCTTGCCACAAGCACCGTGTCAAAGCCCCTGAGGTCGAGGTCTATTGCCATTTGTCTTCCTATTCCCGAGCTTGCGCCGGTGATTATTGCTGTACGTTTCATATTATCAGATCCTTTACATACTTTTCCACCGCAGCTTTTGGGGCGGCGGTGGAAAAGCGGGGTGTTATTATGATAGGGGGAGTATTATTCAGTATTATTCGTTTATCCTTACGTCCTTACGGCAGTTGATTATATCGAGCTTGCCGTTCTTGCTGCCAAGGCCGAAGCCGTCGCCGGTGCGGAATTCGAGAGATACCTCGCTCTCGGAGATATGCACGTTTCCGTCGCCCTCGCTGTCGCCTATACCTGAGATGCTGCCGCCCTCGCAGTAGAACTTGATAGCTGCGTGGCTTATGTCTATATCCATATTGCCGTTTCTTGTGCCGAGGCAGTTTATAGTTCTGCCGCAAAGCATCATATCTATACGTCCGTTGCGCAGCTCTGCGCTGCCTGTGCCGGCATTTGCCGAGCCTACACCGCAGAGGGTCATGCCTGTGAGATTTGTAGACAATGCGATATTTTCAAGGTCGATATCAGCATCGCCTTCGAGAGTGCCAACACCGGTACATACAGCGGAGGATATCTCGACAGATGCCGAGCAGTCGCTCATCTCTATCCTTGAAGGGCCTTCGTGAGCGCCGATACCTACGCAGGTGCCGCCCGAGCAGGAGACATTGAGGTTGCCGGAAAGTATCCTTATCGTCTTATTTTCCTCGTTCATGCCGCCGCCGATGCCGACGCTGTTATCGCCGTTTGCTTCGAGCGAGATATGGCCGTCGAGAAGGACTGTGATATTGCCGTGGCTGCTGTACCTGTCGGTGCCGATAGCGTAGGCGCTCGCCTGCTCTGTTTTGATATAGAGGGTGCCGTCGCCGGCGATAGTCAGGTCAGCGGATGCAGGTACGTGGATACCCTTTGAATTGAGCTCGTTCCTGCCCTCGATATTGAGTGTGACCTTGCTCTGCGAGCCTATGGATATCAGCGGATTTTCCTTATCCGTCGTGAAGAAAGCACCACGCAGGGTGACTGTACATTCAAGCCCGTCCTTGACGATGACGTTGATATTGCAGGCGTGGCGGCCGTTGCCCTCGATGATGACCTGCGGAGTCTCGACGAATATGACTGTATAGTGCTCCTGGGTTATCTTTATAAGGTCTACCGTCTCGCAGTTCTTGGGGTGGTATATCTTGTCGATATTATCGGAGAATTCGAGGTTTATCTTGATTATCTCGTCTCTTATGCTGTCAGACACCTCATAGAGTATGAAAGGCTTTGGCTTGGAGATATAGAAGCCCTGAATAAGGTCACAGCCGAGGCCTATCATGGTCTTTAGCTCGCTGTAAGTCTCAACGCCCTCTGCCAGGGCTGCGAAGCCGTTGCTGTGGACATACTCGATGATAGACGAAACGAGCTTCTGCATCTTAAGGTTGCCGTCGATACCGGCTATGAGCTGGCGGTCTATCTTGACATAAGACGGGTTATAGCGCAGCAGGTTAGAGGTATTTGAGTAGCCTGTGCCGTAGTCGTCTATTGCGAGCTCCATATTCGAGAATGCTATACGGTTCTTGACGGTATCGAGCTGTTCATCGGATATCTCTGACTGCTCGGTGAGCTCTATGACGACCTTTTCAAGCAGCTCGCCGTAGTCGGAGAGCAGTCTGTCCCAGTCGGTCTTGGTGAGGATATGGTCGCTTATCGAATTTATAAACAGCTTCTTTGAGGAGAACTGCTGCTGGTTCTCGCTGACGATATGGAGGGCGTTGAAGAATGTAGCCTTCTCGATATCGTAGAGCCTGTCGTATTTCTTTGCATAGTCAAGTATTTCAAGCGGATACATCTCGACACCGCCGCCCGAGCGCATAAGCAGCTCGTAAGCGATAATCTCGCCGGTATGGGCAGAGATTATCGGCTGGAAGTGGTAGCGGAAAAGATTTGAGTCGATAAGATTTGAGAACTGCTCGATACGGGCGAACTCGTTTTTCTTATCCTCATAGCGGTCAACAGAATACGCAAGTATAGTGCCAAGACCTCTTGCTGCTGCTTCAAAGAGGGTGAATTTTGCGGTATTCATTCTCTGCACAGGCGAGGAGAGAGATGCAGCACAGCCTGCCGAGAAGGTCACTCTGCCGTCGCCGTCCTTACCGAGCGAGGTGACGGGGTAGGCTTCTATCTTTTTCTTTATCTCGGTGAGGTAAAGTATCTCATCGCCCTTGAAATCGGGGATATAGAGCCACAGCTTACCCTGCCCGAGGCTGGATATCAGCGAATCCTTCGGGACATTCTCGACTATGACTGTGAGTATCTCATAGATATGCATATCCGAAAGGGCGTGTCTGCCCGATTTTTCTTCAAGCTGGATAAGTGCGAGCAGCGAGAATGAATCCGTCTGCGACATAGTCGTGATAAGGCGGTTAAGAGTACACAGAGACAGTGTATTACTGCCGCTGAGGTCGTTTTTCTCATAGATAAAGCCTATTGCCGTGGCGCTGTCTTCAAAAAGCTGTTTTACGGCTATATGGGCAGAGGTATCCCCCTTAAGGCGCTTTATCAGCGATAATATCATATCATAAGACGGCTCATTCTCAAAGCCCATAAGGCGCTTTGCATTAGCATCGAGGCAGAAGGTCGCAGAGTCCTTAAAAATGGCATATCTGCCCACTTCGGGGGCAAGCTCCATCATCTCGTTCCATGCAAGGCCGAAATATTTTTTCCACAGTATTGCATCTTTTCCAAACATAAGTATTCCCTCATTTATGCAGCATAATATATGTAAAAGCATTTTGCATATTTTAATCAAAGACATTATAACATTTTTTGAGCATATTGTCAATATGGCTGAAAACAAGTTATCGTTTTAGTCATAATTATTTTATCTAAATGTTAATAGTTTACTGGAAACATTATACAATGCACAATCAATTAAGAATGCAGAATGCATAATGCATAATTGTGGTGTCCCGGTGCGGCGCTTGGTCAGTTAACAGTTAACAGGTAACAGGTAACAGTTGTGGTGTCGGCTTACGCCGACGAGATGCCCATTCGGGCGGTCTTCGTCTTCAACTCATCGTGTGGGGGGTGAACCCGAAGGGGGTGGCGGCAGCTTCGCTGACGCAGGGGGGCGACCGGAAAGCCCCCCTACTGTAGCGTAAGGATAACGAGAGACTACTCTTGAAGCTATCATGTGGGGCGGCTTGCCTTCAAGGGAGCACTCTTGCTCCCATAGGGTACACCGAGGGGCTTTCGAGCCGGCTTTGTCGGCTCATGCGCCACCTCGACCCTTCGGATGTGCGCCTTTGGCGCACACCTCAACTATTCATTCTTCACTATTCACTATTCACTGAGCGAAGCGTTTCTCCTGTTACCTGAAACAAAGGCCTTTCCGCAGCGGAAAGGCCTTTGTGGGTCAGTTTCTTGATTTGGTGATTGCTTTGAAGACGAACATTATGCCGACGCCAAGACCTAAAATTATCAACGGGGTGGCAGGGTTTTTCATCACGCTGTTTTTGCCGGACGAGCTGCTGTCGGAGCTTTCTGCCTTGCTGTCGTCTGTGGAAGCGGCATGGGCTGTCATTGCCGGATCGTGGTCTGTCCAGCCGTAGAGCTCCTCGATCTTTTTGATAAGGGTGCCTGCTGCTCTCTCGTGGGAGACTTCGTGTGGGTGGTAGTCTGCACCGTAGCCGTCCTCGGCGGAGTCTATCGCATCTATCTCGCAGCAGTTTATCCTGCTGTCGCCGCTCTCGCTCTTATATGCATCGACCGCCTCGGTGATAGAGGGGTAGAGGTCATTGCCCATAAGGCCTAAGATGCAGAGTATCTCGCTGTCGGGGTTGTTTTGGCGCACCTGTCTGATAAGGTCGGTATAGGCGGTCTTGAATTCCTCGATGCGCTCGGGCTTGCCTTTGGTGTAGCTGGCATCGTTTGTGCCGATATTTATGACGATAAGCTCGGGGTGGGTAGAAAAATCCCACTTGTTGTCGTCTATCTTCTTGTCGCCCTTCTGGGAGTAGCTGTGTCCTACGAGCTCGTAGAAATCCTTCATGAGGTTGAGGGTGTTCTGCTTGCCGTCGCCGCTGTAGCCGGATATCGCACCGCAGCCGCTGTAGGAAACGCAGCTTATATCGGCGTTGAAATGCTCGGCTGTCTTATAGGCGTAGGTCTTTGTGCCGTCCTCGGTCGAGGTGAGGAAGTGCTCGTTCTGGTTCTTGCCGTCAACGCCGTAGCCGCAGGTTATCGAATCGCCGACAAACTCTATCGTATGGGAGCCGAGGCCTGAAGGCTTTATGCTGTCGCCGTCTACCAGGATATTTTCAAGCAGCACGGTGTTGTTTGCGCACTCGGAGACTTTGAGCAGCTTTACTGTATGCTCGCCGCTCTTGTCAAAATCGACGGTGATAGTCTCGACAGGGGCTTCGGTAAGGCACTTGTCATAGACCACCTTGTCGTCTGCATAGACTTTTATACGGGCGCCGTTCTGCTCGCTGAATGCGGCATTATCGCCCATGAGGTTCATCACACATTTCTGGCCTGTGAAGTCGAACGACACGCCCGAATCGGTAAGGCCGAACCAGAGCTCGTCGTCGGCGTAGACGCTTCTGCCTAAATATTTTACGTTTCCGCTCTCGGGCTTGAACTGGTTGAGAGCAGGCTCATCGGCGCAGACGGGGGCGGCAAGGCAGCCTGCTGCTATCACTGCGGCGGTGAGGGTGGGGATAAGTTTTTTTATGAGCATTGTGGTGGCTCCTTTCTGCGTTCATTTATTTTAGGCAACACCGCACGAAGATTGTGCGCAAATTGCGTACAAAGCCTTCAGGCGGTCTTTGTGCGGTGTTGCCTTTATCATATCTTATGCGGCACCAGGCACATAGGGCGCCTTCCTACTTACTGTTTTTATTATATACAGATTATATTATATCACAAGACGAGGAAAAAAGCAACCCGTAAAAACTGACACACCCGGGCAGCACCGCACAAAGACCGCCTGCCGGCTTTGTGTGGTATTGCCCTTGACAAAGAGTGGGAATAATAATATAATAACTATAACCAGATCATACATAAAAAGGGGGATACTTCTATGATAAGGATAAAAAATGCACGGATAATGACCCTTGCAGGCGACAGGCCTTTTGAGATAACTGAGGGCGAGGTCTGGACTGACGGGGACAAGATAGCGTTTGTCGGCGTGCCCACAAAGGAGCAGCTTGAAGGGGCGCAGTTTGAGCGTGAGATATGCGCTATGAAAAATCTTATAATGCCTTCGTTTAAAAATGCGCACACACACTCGGCAATGACGTTTTTACGCTCGTATGCTGATGACCTGCCCTTGCAGGAGTGGCTTTTTAACAAGGTATTCCCTCTTGAAGCAAAGCTCACAGGCGAGGACGTTTACTGGTTCACAAAGCTGGCAAACCTTGAATATCTCACAAGCGGCATAACTGCGAGCTTTGATATGTATTTTGAGCTTGACGATTATGTAAAGGCCTGCGTGGAGATGGGCTTTAGGTCTGTGCTTTGCGGTGCAGTATCGGGTGATGAGAGCAATGCTGACAGGCTGGAGGGGTATTATCTTAAGTATAACGGGCTTGACCCTCTGATATCATTCAGGCTGGGATTTCATGCAGAGTACACCTGCGAGAAAAGTCTGCTTGAAAGGATAGCGGCGCTCGCTGAGAAATACAAAGCGCCTGTTTACACCCACAACAGCGAGACTGCAAAGGAAGTCAGAGAGTGCATAGAAAAATACGGCAAGACACCGACACAGCTGTTTGACAGCTTAGGGATATACAACTACGGCGGCGGCGGCTTCCACTGCGTTCACATGAGCGATGAAGACATGGACATATTCAAAAAGCGTGGGGTATACGCTGTACACAATCCGGGCTCGAACACCAAGCTCGCAAGCGGCATTGCAAACATCAGGAAAATGCAGGAAAAGGGCATCGGCCTTGCGCTCGGAACAGACGGCCCTGCAAGCAACAATGCGCTTGATATGTTCAGGGAGATGTTCCTTATGACCGGCCTTTGCAAGCTCAGAGAGCGTGATGCTGCGGCCTGCGATGCAAACAGCGTGCTCTATGCGGCAACTGTCGGCGGAGCGAGGGCTATGGGGCTTGATGACTGCGACACTCTTGAAGCCGGCAAGCAGGCAGACCTGATAATGATAGACCTTTCACAGCCGAATATGCAGCCGGTAAACAACTTGGGCAAGAACATAGTTTACAGCGGCAGCAAGCAGAATGTAAAGCTCACGATGTGCGCAGGCAGGGTGCTCTACGAGGACGGCAAGTTCGTAACAGCTGATGCGCAGGAGATATACAAAAATGTTCAGGCAAGGGCAGAGCGCATACAGAACGAGGTGAAAAACTGAGCCTTTCGGCGGACGAGAAAAGGTACGCAGTATGGCTTATCGCCACAGGCTTAGCGGCGGTGATCCTTATGACGGTTGGTGCTATAAAGCTATACCGAGCGCTGACACTAAGCGGCACACTGCTCGACGGGACGTGGAGCTCAGGGGAAACGATAATAAAAACAGACGGAAAAACGGCGGAATTCTACCATGACGGAGTGGCGGAATCTGCCGTTTTGAGCATATATAAGGTCGATGACAGGCTGCTCGCTGACGGGGAGATAGGGTACAGGTGCGAGCTTTGCTTTGAGAACAGGTGCGAGAGGGCGGAGCTGATATACGAGAACCACGGGGGAAAGGTGGGGCTTGTGGTGTTTGATGAGGAAGGGAATGCACAGATGTTTGATAGAGAATAATTGACATTCTGAAAGCTTTGTGCTATAATGCATTCAATGCCAAAAGGCAGACTGAGCCGGAAGGCGAGGGGCTAAGCAAAGCAGAAACGGCGGTTCTCCCGAAAGGGAGGTGTGCGTGATGAGCTATGTGACATATTCAGATCTTTTTCTGTTTGTTAACACTATCATAGGTATTATAAATGTGATAGCAGTTCTGATCGTCCTCTTCAAGATAAACAAGAAGAGATAAGCAAGTACTTAATGTAGGCTCGAAAGAGACAGCATAAAAAGGAAAGCACCGCCATCTCCAGTTAAGCGGTGCTTTCATAACACTAATTCACAGGAGAACTGCCGATCAACCTGAGGGCGTTACCAGCGTCCCTCGGGGGCTTAGTTCTCATTTTCTGATAGTATTATAGCATATTATTGCGGTTTTGTCAAGTATCCCTGCGCTGTGCGTGGGGCTTTTTTATTTTGCAGGCAGCTTGCCTTCAAGACCGTTCTCTCGCTCTCATAGGGTACATCGTGAGGGCTCATGCGCCACCCCGACCCTTCGGCTGCATATCCTACGATTTAGCTGAAATCGTCCGACAAACACGCCCGAATGGGCATCTCGTCGGCGTAAGCCGACACCACAACTGTTACCTGTTACCTGTTAACTGTTAACTGACCAAGCGGCGCGCACATCAATTATGCATTATGCATTCTTGATTCTGCATTGGCTTCGCCTTTGTGAATTATTTGTTTTTGAATAATTCGTAAACGGTGTATCATTATTACCATATCGGGGGTGTTTTTGGGGCGCTGTATGTGCAAAGTTCTGATTTTTTTGCAGGATTTGAAAAAATAACTTGCAAAATCCTGCCGAAAAGTATAAAATAATAAAGGTAAAACACTGACAGACGAATTATATGGTGTGGAGGAAATTATTATGCTGATGACGGAAATGACAAAGGAACAGCTTGAGGGCGTTTTAGCTGACGCTATGAGCGAATACGAGGGCTACAAGGCTTTGGGTCTTGCACTCAACATGGCAAGAGGCAAGCCTGCCGCAGACCAGCTCTCGCTCACAAAGGGTATGCTCGATGCTGTGAACTCATCAAGCGACTGCAAGGCTCTTGACGGAACAGACTGCCGCAACTACGGCGTTCTCGACGGCATAAAGGACACAAAGAAGATATTCTGCGATATGCTGGGCGTGGCTGACGAGGAGCTCATCGTAGGCGGCAATTCCTCACTCAACCTTATGTATGATACTATAGCAAGAAACTATATGTTCGGCGTAAGCAAGGACAGCACTCCTCTTAAGGATCAGGGCAAGCTCAAATGGCTCTGCCCGGTGCCGGGTTATGACAGGCACTTTGCTATAACAGAGCGCTTCGGCTTTGAGATGATAAACATTCCTATAGGCGAGAACGGCCCTGACATGGACATGATAGAGAAGCTCGTTTCAGAGGACGAGAGCATAAAGGGCATCTGGTGCGTACCCATGTATGCAAACCCGACAGGCATCACATACTCTGACGAGACAGTAAAGCGTTTTGCAAGCCTTAAGCCCAAGGCAAAGGATTTCAGGATATTCTGGGACAACGCTTACTGCATACATCATCTGACAGACACGCCCGACACTCTGCTCAACATTCTTGACGAGTGCAAGAAGGCCGGCAATGACGACATGGTATACATCTTTGCATCGACCTCAAAGGTATCCTTTGCAGGTGCAGGCGTTGCGGTAATGGCTGCGAGCAAGGCCAACACCGATTATGTCAAGTATCACATGACAGTTCAGACTATAGGCTTTGACAAGATAAACCAGTTAAGACACGCAAAGTTCTTTGGGGACTTTGAGGGCGTAAAGGCTCACATGAAAAAGCACGCAGCTATCATAGCTCCGAAGTTTGACGCTGTTATCAAGGCGCTGGACGAGAACATCAAGCCCCTTGGCATCGGCTCTTACAACACACCGAAGGGCGGCTACTTCATAGCATTTGACACACTTCCGGGCTGTGCAAAGAGAGTAGTTGCGCTTTGCAAGGAGGCAGGCGTTGTTATGACAGGTGCAGGCGCTACCTTCCCCTACGGCAAGGACCCCAAGGACAGCAACATAAGGATAGCTCCGACACTTCCGCCTATTGCAGAGCTTGAACAGGCTATGAAGGTATTCATCACAGCTGTTAAGATAGCAAGTGCTGAGGTACTGTTAGCCAAGTAAGGCATGATAAGTAAAAGAATATTAATATAGTGAACGGTCGCTCCGGCAGGGGCGGCCGTTTTTTTCAGGTAACAGGTAACAGGTAACAGGTAACAGGTGAGGTATCTTATCCTTTAAGCCATAGGCTTAAAGGATAAGATGAAATGCCCATTCGGGCAATATATACTCAGGACTGAAAAATAGGCTTGATTTTTTGAGGGGAATAGGGTATAATTGTTATAACAAATAGCTATTTGCTTTTTTGGTGATAGCTTATGGCTGATGAAAGACGGGGGAGAGCTATGGCAGGCAAGAAGGCATTAGTCGTGATAGATATGCAGAATGACTACCTATGGGCGGAGAGAAAAGCCATATTCTCTTACGACACCGATGCGCTCGTGGGGGCGGTGAACAAAGCTATCGCCGACTACAGGGGCAGGGGGTATGACGTTATATACATAGCGCAGATGTTCCCGAATATTATAACGAACAAGTGGTTCATAGGCTTCTCTATAAGGGGAACGAAGGGCGCTGAATTATATCCGGGGCTTGATATAGTGTCTGACCTTTACTTTGAGAAGAACCTGCCTGACAGCTACACAGCGAAGGCTTTTCGTGAGCACATGAAGGCGCAGGGCTACACTGAGGTAGTGCTGTGCGGGCTTGACGAATGCGGCTGCGTCGGGGCGACTGCCAAAGGTGCAGTCAAGACGGGCGTTAAGGTATATATGATAGAAAATGCTATAGGGCGGCGGTTCCCGGAGGCGAGAGTAAAAAAGACGAGAGAAAAGCTTAAGGGTTCAGGGGTAGAGTACATAAGGCAAGAGTGAGGTAAGTATTGAAAGACAAGATAAAAGGCAAGATAGACAGGCATTACCCGATACACGTTGACGGACGCAGGTGTCTTATACTGAATTACCGTGTCAGGGAAGGGCATCTGACCCTTATCACAAAGATAAAAAACAGCAGTCTTGCGATAGGCAGCGATGTGGGGGAGATAGTGATAGAAAAGGACGGCGTGAGGACGGAGTTTACTGTAGAGCGCTGCACGGTGTATTACGGGGTGAGCATTTTTGAATACGGGTATCACGTTCTTGAAGAGAAAAGATATGTTACCAGATAAAAAAAACAAGGAGAAACAAAATGACAACAAAACGTATTTTAGCAGGTATAATGGCAGCGGTGCTGGCGGTGGGGCTTGTTTCCTGCGGCGAGGGAAATGAGAGCAGCAACGGCGGTGCGTCGGGAGAGGTCAGCGAGAGCAGCGCTGATGAAAACAAGTATACTGCCGAGTTTGAATTTGCGCAGAGCATACTTGGAATGGATGCGGAGGCTGCAAGGGAGCTTTTAAAAAACACATATCCCGATACTGAGGAACAACGGGTCGTGAATATGACACCTGTTATTGATGCGACTATGTATGCCAATGGCGGCAGCTTGGAGTTTTTGGGCGAGAGGTTTGATGCTGTGAGTATTGAAGCCGATAATACCACAGGAAAGGTCGCAAAAGTTATTTATGTTGTGGGCAAAAAGCAGGAGGACCGCCCGACTGAAAAGATATATGAAGCCTTACTTGAAAAGATATCATCACAATACGGAGAATATAAAGCGGACGTGGCATATCCGGGCAGCCCCTCTGAAAAAACGACTGATGAATGGGAAGATGATGAGGTATGTCTGTCATACACGGAGGGGCAATATGATGTTTATCTGTCTTTTGGGAATAGTGTAGAAACAGATCAGAAGCAGTATGAAGATAAACAGTCACAGGGAGAAAGTGACGGGTCATCGGAAAGTAAATTATAAAGGCAACACCGCACAAAGACCGCCTGAAGGCTTTGTACGCAACTTACTTGCATCTTTTCCGTCATATTACACATTTTTTTCTTGAAATACGGTAGTATTCCTTCGGAAAATCTGTGCAATCTGACGAAAAAGCTGACTGCGCAATTTGCGCACAATCTTCGTGCGGTGTTGCCTAAAACAAGGAGAAACAAAATGACAACAAAACGTATTTTAGCAGGTATAATGGCAGCGGTGCTGGCGCTGGGGCTTGTTTCCTGCGGTGAGGAAAATGAGAGCAGCTCAGAGAGCAAGGCTGAGATAAGCCCGGCTTCGGGTGCTGCGGACAGCACGGGCAGCGTGGCCGACAGCTCTGACAGCGCCAAGGGCGGCGATGAAGAAAGCTCTGACGATGAGGGCGGCACACCCGACATATCGCTTGATGACGGGGGCTTTGAGCTTATGCAGGCGCTTATCGGAATGGACACCGAAACGGCGAGAGAGCTTATAAGCGAGCTTTTTGACGATCTTAGCGGCACTGAGAATGACGATGTGCCCAATGAGAACATGAAAAGATACGATTACGAGGGCAGGATAGAGCTTTTCGGAGGAAAATACGAATGCATATATCTGCTGACTGACGAGAATGGCGGCGGCGTGATAGAGGGCGTGGGGCTCATATACGGCTTCGGGCACGGCAAGGAAGGGCTGCTGCCTGAAAGCGATGTAAGGACGCAGTATGAGGCGTTTAAAGAAGCTGTCGAGGGCGAATACGGCAGAGTGAAAACAGATGTGAGCATTGAAGGCGACACGACTACCGAAAGCTCACGCTGGGAGGAGCAGAGGATAGAGAGCAGATTCGTATTCTTAAATGAGGGCTATGCAAACCTCAAGGTGACCTTCGGCAAGGGGTATGATGAATACACAAAGGCTCAGCGGAAAAAGCCCGACACGCCCGAGGCGGCAGAGCCTGATGTGATGCTTGATGTAAAGGAGAGCTTAGAGCTTTGCAAAAAGGTATTCGCAGCAGGGAAAGAGGGCTATCAGCAGACTATAGAGGACGCACTCGGGATAACTCTTGACAGCACCCTTTACGGAAATGCTGACAGAAACGAGCCGAATATGCACTCTGTGGCATTCAGGACGGATCAGCTTGCACAGAGCTACAGCGGCAGTGTACTGGGGATATTCGGCGAGAAGTTCACATCTTTGGAGTATGATTACGATGCACACACAAAACAGACGCTGAGGGCGGAATTTTATTTCTCGATGAAAGATTATCTTATCAGCGAGGAGGTTTACAAAAGCGCTGAGGACTGTGCAGAGGCTTACAACAGCATTTTGCCGAAGCTGGCCGCTGTGCTGGGAGAGCCTGATGAAACATATAACGGCTCAAATTCGACATTTGACTGGGAGGAGCACCGGTGGGAAAACACAGGATACGGCTTTGATGTACAGCTTTTCATAGAAAAGGACACACGCTCTGAGGCAGGCCCCGGCGAGCTGGAGGTGGGCTTTTACAACAATGTGACAATATCGGTATCCGGGCACGAGGAGCTTGGGAAAGGAGAAAAGTAGAATGAAAACAAAGAAAATTGCAGCAGTATCACTGGCGGCGGTAATGGCACTGGGGCTCGTCGCCTGCGGAGATGTGGACGAGAGCAGCTCAAAGGCAAAAAGCAAGCCGGCAGACTCAAAGGAGAGCAGCAGTGTCGTTGAGACGGAAAGATCATCTGAGAAAGAGGAGAGCTCGGAAGCAGACAGTGCTGATGATAACAGCTCTGAGGCAGATGATACTGAAAAAAGCAACGCCGGCAACGGATATGAGTTCGGGCTGAGTCTGCTCGGAATGGAAAGGGACAGTGCAAGGGAGCTTATAAAGAGCACCTACCCTGACACCAAGGAGGACACAGAGGATTTCCAGACAGAGAACCCTGTGACGGTATACACTTACAATGGCGATGTGGCTTTTTTGGGCAAGGCGTTTGAGAGTATGCACTTTTCTGTAGATGAGAACACAGGCAAGGTCATAAGTGCGGCGTTTGTTGCAAAGGGCACAGAGAGCGGTTCGCTTGATGAGCTTTACAAGGCGCTTGGCGATATGACTACCGAAAAATACGGCGAGGGGCAGTATTCAAGATCGGGCGACGACGAGCTTAGCAACGAATTCACGCTCTGGGACGACGGACACATAAGCGTTCAGTATATGCACTCTGCCTCGCAAAACAGCTCGATACTGTCGCTGGCGTTTGAGGAGAACCCCATGCAGATAGCACCTGCCTACGCAAACGACCCTGACTCTGTCGAGCAGCTGGCGGCAAATTATCAGGGGACGCTTATCTCTGATGCCGAGAAGTTGACACAGAATGTTTTCGGCAGCGGATACGAGCAGAAAGATGTCGGCGAGGTGATGAATGCGCTCGGCAAGATGGCTCAGAAGACAAGCTATTGCTACAGCGATGCATTTTCGCTGCTTGGTGAAGAATTCCGGAATGTGAACATCGACTACGACATGGAGGACAAAACGGTATACACTGTGGGCGTTAACAAGAACACCGACATAAACACCGACGAGGGCTACAACCCCACTGTCGCTGAGTGCGAGGAGAGCTACAACAATTTATATGCCCTGTTCAAGGAGCGCTATGGCGAGCCTGACGTAACATTCGTTCCCGAGCAGTACAAATACAACGGCGCTTTATGGAAAAACACTCCGGCAGGCGAGGTTTGGATAGCCTGGGGCGACAAGATATTCGGCAGCGAGCAGGCAGACTGCGTTATGAGCTTTTCGGTAAGCGGGATAAGCGGAGAGCAGTAACAGGTAACGATTATGAGATTTAAATGCAAATGCGGCTGTATATTAAACGATCATCTGACGCCGAATGATACGGAATACCATGTTTATTCGGATATAGAGTGGAGTGAATTTGAAGAAAAGGAGAACATAAACTTTTTGGAAGTGCCTTTTCCGAAATATGAGGTATGGCACTGCAAAAAATGCGACAGGATATACTTGTTTAAGGACATGAAGGTATACAAAGTATATCGGCTGGAAAATGATCAGGAATCTTATTATAAGGAGGGCTAATTATGCCATTTATCAATGTAAAAACAAACGCAGAGGTAAGCAAGGAAAAGGAAGTCGAGCTCAAGACTGCACTCGGCAGGGCTATCACTGCCATTCCCGGAAAGAGCGAGGGGTGGCTGATGATAGGAATCGAGCCGCAGCAGGCTATGTACTTCAAGGGCACAGACGACCCGTGTGCTATGGTAAGTGTAAGCATCTACGGCTCGGCTTCGAGCTCGGCTTACGACAATCTGACAGGGCAGATAGACGATATTCTCGGCTCTGTTTTAGGCATTGACAAGTCGAGGATATACACTGCGTACTTCCCGACAAATGACTGGGGCTGGAACGGAGGAAACTTCTGAAGCCGGCATGAGAAAAAGCGCCCGAAAGGGCGCTTTTTTAGTTATCAGTTAAGAGTTAACAGTTAACAGTTGAGGTGTATTGTCCTTTAAGCCAAAGGCTTAAAGGACGCAAGTTTCGCTTCGCATAACTTGGCTTGTGCCGCACGATATGGCCATTCGGCCAGTGCAAACCGAACTGCTTCGACCAAGTCAAAGCATATGCACCCGAAGGGGTGTGGGGGCGACCGGAAAGCCCCCCCTACCCGTAGCGTAGGATAAGGAGAGACTACCCTTGTAGCTAAATTGTGGTGGCAGCTTAACTTCAAGGGTACGCTCTCGCTACCATAAGGTACACGAGGGGCTTTCCGGTCGCCCCTCGACCCTTCGGAATGTCGCCCTACGATATACTGTCGGAAGGAAACGGCCGAATGGCCATACCGTGCGCCTTTGGCGCACACCATAACTATTCACTATTCATTCTTCACTATTCACTATTCACTAAGCGAAGCGTTTCCGCCCGAATGGGCATAATGTCGGTGTGAGCCGACACATCAACTGTTACCTGTAACCTGTTAACTGTTAAGCGTAGCGTACAGCTGCTGCATTATCTTCTTTTCACGGCGGGAGACCTGCACCTGCGTCATACCGAGGGCGGCGGCGGTCTTGGACTGGGTGAGGTTTTTGAAATAGCGCAGGAAAATAAGCTGCCTGTCCTGCTTGTCAAGGCGTGAAATGGCATCGTATAGGGCGATGCGGTCGGTTATGCCGGTGTCGGGGGCAGGGGTGGGGATATCTGCCTGATGCTCGCCGTCATCGTCCCACTCGGTAAGGCTAAGGGCCGGCTGGGCTGAGGCTATCGCTTCGGTTATCATCTCCTCGCTCTCGCCGAGGGCGGCGGCAAGCCGGGCGACGGTGGGTTCGGTGCCGGTGCTTTGCAGTATCCGCTCACGCTCACGGGTGACTCTGAGCGAGAGCTCCTTAAGAGGGCGGCTGACCTTGACCTGACCGCCGTCACGGAAAAGCCTTCTTATCTCACCTAAGATAACAGGCACAGCGTAGGTCGAAAACTTAACGCCCCTGCTCTCATCAAAGCCCCTGGCGGCCTTGCACAGCCCGAGCGAGCCTGCCGAGAAAAGCTCATCATACTCGATGCCACGGCCGTTTAGTCTGTTGGCGCAAAGCCGCACGAGCCCCATATTCTCACGGACGAGCTTATCGACTTTATCCTCGCTCATGGCTCGTCCCTTTTGTATATGTATTTTTCCATAGTGACTGTGGTGCCTTTGCCGGGGGCGCTTTTTACTCTGAGCTTGTCGCAAAAGCTCTCCATTATCGCAAAGCCGAGGCCTGCACGCTCCTCCTCGGGGGCGGTGGTGAAAAGCGGCTCCATAGCCTTTTTGATATCCTCGATGCCGACGCCCTTATCCTTGATATACAGCCTGACCCTGCCGCTTGAAAAGAGCTTTAGCTCGACGGTGACAAGGCCGGGTGTTTCACGGTAGCCGTGGACGATAGCGTTTGTCACCCCCTCGGAAACGGCGGTCTTTAGCTCGGCCACAGCGCTTATATCTGCGCCTGCTGATGCGAGAAAGCCCGAGACTGCAAGCCTTGCGAGCCCCTCGTTCTCGGAATGGGAAGGGAAAATCAGCTTTAGTTTGTTCTTTACAGTATCCATTATCATATTCGGCACCCGGGGTGAGTGCCGCCTCCTTTCGTGTTTAGTTGCTGACTGATGCGCTGTGGGCGGTATACACCACCCTGACGACACGCTCGACAGAGGCAAGGCCTATAAGCTTTCGTATGGCAGGGGAGGGGTTTGCGATAAGAATATCTGAACCGAGCTCGGTCATACGCTTGAATCTGCCCATGATAAGGCCGATGCCTGATGAATCCATAAACGTAACTTTGGAAAAATCAAGCACGAGCAGGGCAGGGCGGTATTTTTCTATTGCGATATCCGTATGTTCTCTTATGGGACGGGCGTTGTGGTGGTCAAGCTCGCCTGAAAGAAAGACGCTGAGTATACGCCCGTGGGCGCAGTAGTCGATCGTTGGCAGCATTTGCAGCACTCCTTTTTTATATATAATAGTATACGGCGGTTGTTGCGCACTTTCCTGATATTTATGATAAGAATGTGATATACAGTGAATACTTACCGTTTAAGGAAAATACAAGAATATGAAATCAAATCTGAAAATATTATACTGCCTGTCCTGCGTGATTTTGGTCGAAAACCGGGCTGAAAATAGGGGGTCAATTGTAAACTTTTTGAAAAGGTTTAAAAAAGTGGTAATCAAAATGGCATTCTGACGGTATTTCTTTGAAAACTTGTTTAAATCGTTCTTGCAGTATGCACAATATTTGAACTGACGGTATGTGCAAAACACACAAAGGCAAAATTCGCTAAAAAAAAATCATACTAAAACGTTTACGCCGCCTTGACAAAAACCCTTGTAATTGGTATAATTAAGATTAGCTAAATAAGCCCTTTTTGCGTATTTTTGCTAAAAGCCTTGTGAAATTCAACAAGGTTTGATACCAAATTTGAACAAATTAACTATATGTTGCATGGCTAAGCGGCTTTCCGGCCGTATGTACAAAATGCACAAGCTCTGTCGTATACTGACAACGGTACGTCAATATTAATATGGTACCGGTTTTTTTAACGATGCAATGTGACAGGCAGGTGTGCAGAATGTGCGTTTTTTGAGGGTAAGCGTATGGCAGACACTAACTTGCACAGCTCGGTGATACTTGAAGCTAAGGATATCGGGCGTGATTTCAAAATAGGCGACGGCAGCGTCGTTTCAGCGCTCAAGGGCATAAATGCTGAGATAGAAAAGGGCACTCTTACTATTTTAAGAGGGCGCTCGGGCAGCGGCAAGACCACGCTGATAAACATTCTCGGCGCACTGGACAGGCCGACAAAGGGCAGCGTCATATTTGACGGGAAGGACATCACAAAGCTCAGCGAGGCCGGGCGTGATGACCTGAGAAGATATGAAATGGCGTTCGTTTTCCAGTCGGTAGCGCTCATGTCGGGCATGACGGCGTATGAGAACGTCGAGTTCGGGCTGAGGCTCGCAGGATACCCCTACAAGCTGAGGGACAAACGGGTCAGGGAAGTGCTCGAAAATGTAGGCCTTGGCAAGAGAATGCACCACAGGCCGCCGGAAATGTCGGGCGGCGAGCAGCAGCGAGTTGCCATAGCAAGGGCTATAGCCCACAACCCGAAGATAATCTTCGCAGACGAGCCGACAGCTGAGCTCGACACTGCGACAGGGCTCCATGTCGTCAAGCTGTTCAAAGAGCTTGTGGCAAGGCACGGGATGACTATAATCATGACGACGCATGACCCCAGCATGGTAGACATTGCTGACAAGGTCTATACGTTAGAGGACGGTGAGACAGTTGAGTGATGAGACCACCGTTAAGGATACAGACAGCGAATACATGATAAGGTGCGAGAACCTTGTCAAGATATACAAGACCGATGAGGTAGAGGTAGTTGCGCTGCAGGGGCTCGACCTTGATGTGAAAAAAGGTGAGCTCATGGCGATAGTCGGCAATTCGGGAAGCGGAAAATCAACGCTGCTGAATATGCTGGGCGGCCTTGACAGGCCTTCGGCAGGAAGCCTTTACATCGACGGGAAAAATCTTCTGAAGTTCTCGGACAGGGATTATATGCAATACAAGCGTGAGACTGTGGGGTTCGTATGGCAGAACAATGCGAGAAACCTCATACCGTACCTTACCGCCTTGCAGAACGTCGAGATGCCGATGATACTTTCCTCAAAGAAGGAAAGGAAAAAGCGTGCATCTGAGCTGCTTGAGAAGGTAGGGCTCTCACACAGGAAGAATTCAAGGCTTGATCAGATGTCGGGCGGCGAGCAGCAGCGAGTGGCGATAGCTATTGCGCTTGCGAACCAGCCGAGACTTCTGCTTGCAGACGAGCCGACAGGCTCGGTCGATACAAAGACCTCGAACATGATACTTGATATATTCAAGGAGCTCAACAGAACTGAGGGCATCACGGTAGTGATAGTCACTCACGACGTAAAGCTTGCAAACCACATCGACAGAGTGGTGGCTATCAGGGACGGGAGAACGAGCTCGGAGATAGTGCGAAAACGCTCCTACAAGGCTGAGCTCGATGAAATGGGCGATATGCTCACACAGGCTGATGACAGCGAGGGTGAGCAGACGCACGAGGAGCTTGCTGTGCTCGACCGCTCGGGAAGGCTTCAGATACCCAAGGAACACCTTGAGGCTTTGGGGCTGCACGGAGGGGACAGAGTAAAGGTAGAGCTCGACGGTGACGGAAAGGGGATAAGGCTGATACCGCCGTCACAGTGAATTATGGATAGACCAAAATGGGTGATATATCAGCAAATCAAGTAAGAAAGGTGGACTAAACAGTGAAACACACAGGGTTTAGGCGTATTGCTTCGTCGGCTTTGGCGGCTGCACTTGTGCTTTCCATGGCGCCTTCGGCGTTTGCAGATGATTCTGTAAAGTCCGAAGCGTCGGCAGCTGCGGTAGATGCTGCAAACAGGGAAAACACCTACAGCGCATATCTCAAAAGATATGCAGATGCAGAACGCCCTAACGAAGAAGCGATCTGTTACGGCAAGGACTTCAAGGCCGCAGAAGGCTCGGACATTTCTTGTTCTGTAGAGTCGGTAGACGGAAAGGACAATGTATTCAAATGGGCGAGTCAGACGGGTCAGGTCGATTTTACCGTAAATATTCCCAAGACGGGTCTTTATTTCGCAGAGATCAGCTACGAGGCGCTTGAGGGTACTACCTCAGACGTTCAGTTTGCGCTGTCTATCGACGGAAAGAGCCCCTACGCTACGGCACAGCGTATAACTATGCCGAAGGTATGGGTAAACGAGTCCGGCGACGAGATACTCAAAGACTCAAAGGGCAATGACATTCGCCCCAAGCAGAAGGAAGAGGTAATGTGGCAGACAAAGGACATCGAGGATATCGACGGCCTTTCCAACGACCCCCTCGCTTTCTACATGGAGGCAGGCACACACACTATAACACTCAGTTCTGAAAAGGCTCAGTTCGCTATAGAGTATATCAAGTTCTACAACCACGAGAAGCTCCCGAGTTATGATCCAAGCGCTCCTCAGCTTTCGATGGCTACAGGAAAGAGGATAACTCTTGAGGGCGAGCTTGCAAAATACAAGTCGTCAAAGACACTGTTCCCCACCTCGGACAATACATCCTACATGACCTCCTCTTCAAACGGCTCATCGCCTACTAAGGAAAAGTACAACACGATAGGCGGTCAGGGCAACTGGAACAAGTCCACCGAGACAGTAACATGGGAATTCAATGTAGAAGCCGCAGGCTGGTACAAGATAGGCATAAGAGCCAGACAGGACCAGATGCGTGGTATGTACTCAAACAGAAGGCTTTATATAAATGGTAAGGTGCCTTACGAGGAAGCTGACCAGGTAAAGTTCTACTACGACACTGAATGGACTGTTACATCACCCTCTTTCGGCGACGACCCGATGTATTTCTACCTTGAATCGGGCAAAAACACTCTCACCTTAGAGGCTATCCCCGGTGAGATAGGCGAGATAATGGACGAGATCGACGATATCGTTTATAACACCAACAGCTATTACAGACAGATCCGTCAGATCACAGGTCCTTCGCCTGATGAATACAACAACTACAACATAGACAAGGCTCTTCCTGAGTGCATAAGCGACTTTGAGAAGTATTCAGAGCAGCTTATCGAGGCTCAGAAGAAGATAGAGGAGCTCTCAGGCACAGGCGGTACAGAGGCTGTAACGCTCAGAACAATGTCTATCATACTTGACAAGTGCGTTGACAAGCCTGACAGGATACCCTCGATGATGTCTCAGATCAAGGACAACATCACAGCCGTTTCGGCATGGGTAACACAGTACCGCTTCCAGCCGCTTGAAGTAGATATGATCGAGCTCTGCACGAGCGATGAGGATTTCACATCTACCGACAGCTCGTTCTTCAAGGGTCTTTCCTACGGCTTCTCCAAGTTCATAGGTTCATTCTTTGAGGATTACAACTCGCTCTCAGATCTCGATGAGAATTCGAGCGATGTTATGACAGCATGGATAACGACCGGCCGTGATAACGCTAAGGTGGTCACAAGCCTTATCAACAACGGCTACAATGTAGATGCCAAGACAAAGGTTAACGTAAAGCTCGTTGTCGGCGGTATCGTTGAGGCTACCTTCTCAGGCAAGGGTCCTGACCTGGCACTCTTCCTCGGCGGTGACTACCCGATACAGCTGGCCGCCCGAGACGTTCTGGTCGATCTGTCGAAGATGGACGGGTTCGACGATGTAATAAAGAACTTCTCGAAGGACGCAACGGTGCTCTATCAGTACAACGGCGGAACATACGGCATACCGCTCGAACAGCAGTTCCCGATGCTCTTCTACCGCTCGGATATACTTGAAGAGTACAACATCGACCCTGCAACAGACCTCGCTACATGGGACGGACTTATAAACGTTCTCCCCGCACTCCAGAGAAACTACATGGAGGTAGGCCTGATACTCGCTCAGATGGGCTCGGCAGGTGTTACACAGATATCGGCTACTACCGAAGCCGGCAACACCTTCGCTATGCTGCTTCTCCAGCAGGGCCTCAACTACTACAACGAAGACCAGACAAAGACAAACTTTGATACAAACGAGGCTGTAAGCGCATTCGACAAGTGGACAAAGTTCTACACCACATACAGCTTCTCGCAGACATACGATGCATTCACACGTTTCAGAATGGGTGATATGCCTATACTTATCAACAACTATGGCTTTGCTAACCAGCTCGCTACAGCTGCTCCTGAAATAAAGGGCTGCTGGAACTTCCAGCCTGTTCCCGGTACGATACAGAAGGACGGCTCGATAAATCACGCAGCAAGCTCGGCAGGCGCAGGCGTAGTGGTATTCAAGAAGGTACCCAACGTTGACGATGCATGGGATTTCGTTAAGTGGTTCACATCTACTGAGACACAGACAGCTTACGGCCAGGATATCGAGGCTGTACTCGGTACACTCGGACGTTACGCTTCAGCTAATGAAGAAGTTCTTGCAAACCTCTCATGGACAACTACAGAGTACAACAAGCTCAAGGAGCAGCTCGATTCTCAGGTAGAGATACCTGTAATCCCCGCTTCCTACGGCGTTACAAGAAACCTTATGAACGCATTCAGACAGGTAGTCAACGATGCAGACAATGCAAGAGACACACTCTTCTGGTACAACAAGGACATCAACGACGAGATCGAACGTAAGCTCGAAGACCTTGATATGTACGAATACGACAACAAGTAAAGGAGGGAGTTATTGATATATGGCTAAGAACAATGCTGACGGCCAGCAGATGCCGATGAATAAAGCCGGCAAATGGGCATATACATGGCACATGGTCAAGGTAAATAAAGCGTGCTATGGACTTTTGGCTCCCTTTATGATCCTGTTTACTGTCTTCCTGATAGTTCCGATCATCATGTCACTGCCTATAGGCTTTACAAACTTCAACATGGTACAGTTCCCGAAATTCGTCGGGCTGTCAAACTTCAAGACTTTGTTCCTGAACGACGAGGTATTCCTTATAGCCATAAGAAATACTCTCATATTCGCAGTTTTCACCGGCCCGTTCTCCTACATACTGAGCTTCATACTTGCATGGCTCATAAATGAGATGCACCCGGTACTCAAAACATTCTTCACATTCGTATTCTATGCTCCTTCAATGACTACATCAGTTTACGTTATCTGGCAGCTGATCCTTTCGGGTGACGCTAACGGTTACGTTAACTCGGTAATGATGGACATAGGCATATTCACACAGCCTGTTCAGTTCCTTACAGACACCAAGTACATCCTTGGCGTATGTATAGTAGTTCAGCTGTGGATCTCGATGGGCGCAGGCTTCCTTGCGCTTCGTGCAGGCTTCCAGAACATCGACAAGTCGATGTACGAGGCAGGCGCTATCGAGGGTATCAAGAACAGATGGCAGGAGCTCTTTATGATAACTATCCCTTCGATGGGTCCTCAGCTCCTCTTCGCAGCTGTTTTACAGATCTCCTCCTCATTCACGGTAGGTGCTGTAGGTCAGGCGCTCGTAGGTCTTCCTTCGTCCGACTACGCTGCACACACTATCATGAACCACGCAACAGACTACGGCTACATCAGATTTGAGATGGGCTACTCGGCGGCAATATGCTTTGTACTGTTCGCAGCCATGCTGCTTGCAAACAAGGGCATCAATTCACTGCTCGCCAAGTATCTTGACTAAGGGAGGTGAGTAGGCAAAATGGCAAGAAAAAGAAGAAAGGTCTCAATTGAGAAGCTAAAGGTCAAGGACAAGAAAAAGCAAGTCAACAAATCGCTCGCAGGCGATATTGCGATATTTGTTTTCCTGTGTCTGCTCGGTTCCTTCATGCTGTTCCCTCTGTACTACTCACTTGTACAGTCGGTAAAGCCGATCGAAGAGCTGTTCATATTCCCGCCTAAGCTCTATGTTCTTAACCCTACAGTCAAGAACTTTACAGACCTTGTAAACGTAGCATCTAATATGTGGGTACCGCTTTCAAGATACATATTCAACTCAGTGTTCATCACGATAGTTGTTTGTGTAGGCAATCTCTTCGTTTGCTGCTGTGCAGCATTCGTACTTGCAAAGTGCAGGTTCCCGGGCGCAAACTTCTTAAACAAGCTGATAGTTACCGCCCTCCTTTTCTCCTCTCAGGCAACATGGATCATGACGTTCCTTGTGCTTTCAAAGCTCGGACTCATAGATACATACGGCGCACTCATACTCCCCAATATCGCAACTCCTCTCGGTCTGTTCCTTATGAGACAGAGTATGTCAACGATACACGATTCGATGATAGAGGCTGCGAAGATGGACGGTGCAGGCCTGTTCAGGATATGCTGGCAGATAGTTGTTCCCAACTCGAAGCCTGCGATCATGACACTTATAATCTTCGCCTTCCAGGGCGCATGGAATATCCAGGGCGGCGTGCTTATCTACTCTGAGGAGTTAAAGACACTGCCTACGATAGTTCAGCAGATATCAATGACCGGTCTTTCCCGTCAGGGCGCTGTTTATGCAGCAGCAGTCGTACTTCTTATCCCGCCGCTCGTTGTATTCCTTGCAGCACAGTCACAGGTTATGGAAACAATGGCTAACTCGGGTATCAAGGATTGATAGAATATCCCTGACAGACTAACTTAAAAAGGAAAAAGGTGAAACGAATGTCAATAAGAAAAAAGATCAAAAGAATCCTCACTCTTGCTTTGACAGCCTCACTTTGCTCGGTCATGACGATAACAGCTTTCGCTGATGAGCCTTACAATTCATACAGCTATGACTCTTGGGAGCAGCCTGTTCCCTCACAGAGCGCATACAGGATATCAAGAACGATAACAGGTTATGAAATAGGGCTCAGCCAGCTGCGTGACCCGTCAAGCGCTTACTATGTGAGCGATGATGCGGTAATAACACTTTCCGGCGCAAGAGACCTGTTCTGTGATGAAGATGCAAGGGAATTCTGGATAGCAGATACCGGCAACAACAGAATACTCAGAACAGATGAGGACTTCAAGCTCAAGGGCGTTTACTACGGCGTGAGCGGCCAGAGCGAGATAAACAAGAACGAGGCTACAGGGCTCTCGGATTTCAGCGAGCCTATGGGTCTGTACGTCAAGACAAGTATATACACCAACGAGAAAATGGTGTATGTTGCCGACAACAAGAACGGCAGAGTCGTAAAGGCTAAGCTGACAACAGGCAACACTCTTGATATGGTACAGGAATACACCAAGCCTGATGACGCACTCTACACACAGACAACATTCAACCCCTCAAAGGTGCTGGCTGACAATGCCGAGAATGTTTACTGCGTTGTAACATCGGTAAATACCGGTGCGGTAATGTTTGCAAGAGACGGCAAATTCACAGGCTACTACGGTGCTAACAGAGTTGAAGTTACCGCTAAGGTAATCGCTCAGACACTCTGGAGAAAGATAGCATCAAATGAACAGATAAGCGCTATGGAACGTAACGTTCCGGCAGAGTTCAACAACTTCGACATCGACAGAGAGGGCTTTATCTACTCGGTAACTGAGAAGGGCAACACAAGCACCGACGCTGTTAAGAAGCTCAACTCCGCAGGCTACAATATCTGGAACAACAACGCTGGTAACGAGTACAAGTTCGGCGATATCACAGACGCTGTATGGGACTCGGTATCAAACAAAAAGCACAACAAGATGCTTACTGACATAGTTGTTGACAACTACGGCAGAATGAACGTGCTCGACTTTGAAACGGGCAGAGTCTTCCAGTACGACAAGAATGCAAACCTTATCTGCATCTTCGGTACAAAGACCTCCTCGGCAGACCAGAGAGGTTCCTTCTCACAGCCGAATGCAGTTGAGACGCTCGGCGAGAATGTCTATGTAATAGACGGCGCGAAGAACGACGTCACAATGTTTACAACAACTACTTTCGGCCAGCAGGTACACAAGGCTGTTAACCTCTACGATGAGGGTAAATACACAGAGGCTGTTCCTTACTGGAACAACGTTATGGACAGAGACGGCCTTTACACACTTGCATACATCGGCATGGGCAAGGCTTCCCTTAATCAGGAGAAGTACACAGAGGCTCTCGACTACTTCAAGACAGCATACGACAGAAAGGACTACGACAAGGCCTTCAAGTATGCAAGAGAAGACTTCCTCAGAGAGCACTTCACTGCAATAATAATCATCATCCTGGTACTTATAGCACTCCTTATAGTAAGAAAGGTTCTTATCTACAAGGGTATTATAGTTATCCATGAGCGTGAGAGAATTTAAGGGGGGAAAATTATATGTATGAATATTCCACTATAGGGTGGCTCAAGCATTGTATTTTCCATCCTGTTGAGGGCTTCGAGGATCTTCGCTGGAAAAAGAAGGGCTCGATACCTGTAGCTATCGGCATAGTCGTGATGCTGTTCATTGCAATGGTCGTTGACCACCAGCTCACAGGCTTTGCTTACAACATGAACTATGTTAAGGTATTCAACGTAGTGCCGCTCCTGGTACAGTCGGTAGTATACTTCATAACATGGGTAGTCGGAAACTGGGCGCTGTGTACGCTGCTCGACGGTGAGGGTACTTTCAAGAAGATCTTCATCTACTCGGCTTACGCACTCGTTCCCTACATCGTCTGCACGTTTATAGCAGTTATACTCTCAAACGTGCTGATAAAGGATGAATCCATCTGGATAATCGCTGTTCAGTGGCTGGGCATCGGCTGGTCTGTAATACTTATGATACAGGCTATGAGAGCTGCTCACCAGTATTCATTCGGAAAGACGCTCGTATCAATGATAGGTACTGTTATAGTAATGCTTCTCATACTTTTCCTTGCAGTGCTTCTCATTTCGCTTTTCCAGCAGCTTTATGTATTCATCTATCAGATATACACAGAGATACTTTACAGAGTCAGAGGCTAACTTACAGAAACGGTGGTGTAAAATAAATGCATAACAGAAATTATAAAAAGGCTATAGTTTTTGCGTTAGTTCTTACAATGCTGATGCCTCTGGGCTCGGTGGTTGCGTCCTCCTCTGATGACAGTGCGTCTGACGAGGCTGTGGCAGCTCAGGCTGCTGATGACAACGCTGAAAAGAGTGAAGACTCCGAGGGCGGCGATGACGCCGAGGAGGATAAGGAAGAAAAGGACGACAAAAAGAGCGACGAAGAGGATGCTCCTCTTATAACCGACGCTGAAGCTATTGCCCTTGAATCCTGCGAGCTTGCTGCCGAAAACGACAAGTTTGCACTCTATTCAGATAAGGACAACGAAAGAATAGGCCTTTATGTAAAAGAAACAGGCCAGTACTGGTGGTCAAGCCCGATAAACACATGGTCGGATCAGACTATAGTTGACGAGGCCAAGGGCAACACCATGAAGAAGGCTCAGAGAAAGCAGGTATCATCAAGCCTTGTTATCTCCTACGCTGATCTTTTACAGAGCAAGAGAAACGTTACCGATGTTTATTCGACAAACGCTTCAAAGAGCTTCAAGACCACAAACAAGGGCGTTGTGGTGACATACAACTTCAAAAAGTCGAGCGGCGGCTTCAAGGTGCCCGTTCATTACGAGCTTGACGACAAGGGACTTTATGTTTACGTTGATACAAAGGATATCGACGAGCCCGATACAAACTCTATCGACGGAAAGGTGCTCACAAGGATCACCTTTGCACCTTACTTCGGTGCTCAGGCACCCACTGAGATAGACGGTACTCCGATAAACGGATACATGATAGTTCCTGACGGCAGCGGTGCTGTTATGGAATACAACAACGGCAGATCAAACTACCCTGACTACGAGCAGGTCATCTACGGCAGAGACTATACTCCCGTTCCGCTTTCTGCTCCGAGAGTTACACAGCAGGCATTCATGCCGGTGGTATCAACTGTCAAGGGTAAGAACGGTCTCGTTATAGTAGCAACTGACGGTGACTCATACGTTACTGCAAATGCCGTAGTAACAGGCCAGAACAAGCAGGCCTTCAACACAGCTTACTTCAGCTTCACGGTAAGAAGCACCGACCAGTTCTACATGAGCGGTGACTCTACCAACAGGCTGACAGTTTACGAAAAGGGCGACATCAAGACCGAGAAGGTCGGCGTTCACTACTACCCGGTAGCCGGCAAGGACGGCGCTGATGTAAACTACGCTGACTGCGCTGAGGTATACAGAAACTACCTCATCGAGAACAAGGGGCTGGAAAAGAAGACTGAAGCTAACAAGTCTCCTCTCTATGTTGACCTTTACGGCGGTGTTTTAAAGCAGACATCTATCCTGGGTCTTCCCTTTGACCTGAAGACTGAGATAACAGGCTTCAAGCAGGCAAGCGAGATAATCGAAAAGCTCAAGGACAAGAATGTTGACGATATGGTCGTTAACTACAACGACTGGACAAACAAGTCGATAAACAAGAAGATCTCTACCGAGGCTTCTGCATCGGGTACTCTCGGCGGCCAGGACGACTTCAAGGACTTCCTCGGAACTGACGGCATAACCGTTTACCCGTCGATGAACAACAACCAGATGAATTCGAGCTCATGGGGCTACATGACCCTGACGAGCACAGCGATCAGAATATCCAACGCTTATTCAAGACAGAGCAAGTATTCTTACGCATTCGGTGTTGCTGAGGTCGGCGTATCGCCCGCACTCCTCTCACCCTCCAAGTACACTCAGGTGTTCGACGAGATGGTGAGCAGCTACAAGGACGAGAGCATCGACAACATAGGCTTCGGCGACTTCTCCTACAAGCTCTCGAGCGACTTCTCGACAAAGAGCACATCTACAAGAGACAAGACGATGAACACTCTCATCGAGGGCTACGAGAAGGCTAAGAAGGACATAAGCGGAGGCATTATCGCTGACTCTGCAAATGCATACGTTTTACCGTATGCCGATCATGTGACAAACGTGCCTGTATATTCTTCCGGCTTCAATGTTACTGACTACGACATACCGTTCTATCAGATGGTAGTTCACGGCTATGTACCTTACTCGGGCAAGCCGATAAACGCAAGCTCCAACAGCGACGAGATGTTTATGTTAAGCCTTGCGGCAGGCTCCAATGTCCACTACGACATGATCTATGAGGACGCTTCCGTGCTCCAGGATACTGAGTACAACGACCTCTACTACGCAAACTATGAGGGCTGGGTACCTCACGCTGCTACTGAGTATGAGCTCACAAAGCAGATACTTTCAGGCGTAAGCAACATGACCATCAAGAAGTACACAAGAAGTGCTGACGGCAGCGAGCTGAGAACTGTTTACACAGACGGCTCGAAGGACGTTGAGGTGGCTATCAACATGAAGAACGCCACAGCAACAGTTGACGGCAAGACTTACGATCTGAGCGAAGCATTAAGTGAAGGAGGGTTGAACGGCTGATGAGTAATGAGATTATGGAAAACGAAATACTCGACGAAGCTGCCGAGACTGCTGAAGAAGCAGCAGAGCAGGTCGAGGAAACAGCCGACGAGCAGCCCGAGGTCACAATGAGTTCAGCAGACTTTGAGGCAAAGCTGTCAAGTGCTTCGGCACCTGCAAAACAGAAGGGTCTTAAGATACCCTACGAAAGAAGAAAGGCACTCTACGGCTACGGCTTTATAGCACTGTGGTTCATAGGAACGATATACTTCTTCATCGTTCCGCTTATCGAGTCGCTTGTTTACTCTTTCAACAAGACACAGCCTGTAAACGGCGAGATGAAGCTCGAGTATGTAGGTCTTGACAACTACGTCTACGCTTTCAGAAAAGACGTTGACTATTCACCTGCGCTCGTTGCGATGCTCAAGGATACAGCGCTCAAAACACCGCTCATACTTATATTCTCGATATTCGTAGCGGTTATCCTTAACCAGAAGTTCAAGGGAAGAACTCTTGCAAGAGCTATATTCTTCCTCCCCGTTATCATAGCTACCGGCCCTGTTATCGACATCATCAACGGTAACATGAGCACAGGCGGTTATGCAGGCGGCTCGGAGCAGTTCTCCTCAATGTTCGAGGCAAACCTCGTAGATGAGCTGCTCAACTTCCTCGGTGTTTATAACATCAGTGACTCACTGACAGAGATCATAAGCTCGGTAGTCGGTGACATCATGAACCTTGTATGGAACTCCGGTATCCAGATACTCCTCTTCCTGTCGGCATTGCAGGGCATACCTACTTCCGCTAAGGAAGCAGCCAACATGGAAGGTGCTACGGCTTGGGAGTACTTCTGGAAGATCACCATTCCTTACATCAGCCCTATGATCGTTGCAAGCGTTGTTTACACTGTTGTTGACTCGTTCGTTGATCCTTCCAACCAGGTCATGCTCTTGATCCTGACTAAGGCTTCGAGCTGGGAGCACGGTATGATGGCAGCTATGGCATGGAGCTACTTCGCTATCGTCGGCGTAGTTCTTGGTATAGTGGTTGTTATCGTAAACAAGGTAGTATACTACGAAGTAGAGTAAGGGGGTGGAGTAATTGGCAACTAAAAAAGAAGAAAAGCAGTTTGAAAAAGAGCGTAAAAAAGCTAATAAAGAACGTCTTAAGCGTATGAAAGCTGAGGGTCTCGACAAGTACCTGACCCCTGAGCAGATAAGATACAACAGACGTAAAGCGGTTTTGGATTCGGTATGGCCAATATTCAGATTCCTTATTCTGTTCGGCCTTGGTTTCGTAATACTCTACCCGATGATATTCATGATATCAACAGCATTCAGACCCAGTGAGCAGATGAACGACCCTTCGATCATCTGGCTGCCCAAGAGTCTGACTATGGACAACATCAATGACGTTTGGAAGGTCATGGACTTCGGCAACACAGCTATCAACACGGTAATTCTTAACCTTGTTGCTTCTGTACTTGAAGTTATCTCCTGCTCGATAACCGGTTACGGTTTTGCGAGATTCAAGTTCAAGTTCAAGGGCTTACTCTTTGCTATAGTAACGCTCATGATCATCGTTCCTCCGCAGATCATAACGATACCGCTGTTCATGCAGTATTCGTTCGGCTGGATAACTGTTTTAAAGGGCGGCGAGTCGCTCATCAACAGCCCTCTGACAATGTATCTGCCTGCTATCTTTGCAAACGGCATCAGAGGCGGTCTGTTTATCTACATATTCCGCCAGTTCTTCAGAGGACTCCCCAAGGAGCTTGAAGATGCAGCTTATCTTGACGGCTGCGGCCCGCTCAGGACTTACGTTCAGGTAATGGTCCCCAATGCTAAGACCTCATTCCTGACAGTATTCCTTTTCGCAATAGTATGGTACTGGAACGACTTCTACATCTCGTCCTCGTACTTCACACAGAACGACACTGTTGCACTTATGCTCAAAAACCTTGACGCTACCCTGATACAGACACTGTTCTCAGGTCAGCAGGTCGGCATAAGACAGATAATAGTATGGCTCGAAGCCGGCTGTATCCTGTCAATCTCGCCGATACTTATCATGTATGTATTCCTGCAAAGGTACTTCATCGAAGGTGTTGAGCGTTCGGGTATCACAGGTATCTGATACGTTTTTTCAAAGCACTCCCGGTCACGGGGGTGCTTTTTTTCAGGTAACAGGTGACAGGTAACAGGTAACAGGTGTGGTGCGGCAAAGCCGCTTATACCCATTCGGGCAATATGTGACTGAGGAAGGCAAGTCCGAAGGGGGTGAGCGGCAGCTCGAAAGCCCCCCTTTTTTCGGGTAACAGGTGAGGAGCGCCTGACGGAAATGATATGCCCATTCGGGCAGGCAGGTCGGACGGATTCAACTAAGCCGTATGACGTGCCGGCGAAGGGGTATCCCCTGAGAACGAGAGCGCCGCCTTGAAGGAAAGAACCCCCCACACAGAATAGCTTCAAGGGAACGGTTGGTTTTTTCATACGCTACGGACGTGGGGGCTTTCCGGTCGCCCCCACACCCCTTCGGCTGCACGCCCGAAAGGGCATATCATCGCCGCAGGCGATACAATAACTGTTACCTGAAATGGGGCTGATGTGATTATGCCTAAAAATGACCTCGCTTGTCTTTGAATTTTCTGCCCCCGGATTTTCATAAACCTCTTGAAATATATCATAAAATATGGTATGATTAAAATGATTGGAAATAAGGGAAAGGGGCATACTAATGGCAGAGCAGAAGGCTACCTCGCCGCCGATAAGAGCGAAGAATCAGCAAAATATCATATCACTGTTCTGTGTCTGCACCGCTGTGGCTGTGTTTATATGGCTGATACTGACAGGTCTGAGCATCGGTAAGAAAATGCCTGCCGATGATGACAGCAGCGTTGTTGCAGTCGATAAGAACGACAGCGAAGTCAGCAAGGAAAAGGACTCCGATCCGGACAGCAGCCCGGACAGCGACTCGGAAGATGACGGCTCGTCTGACACCGACACCGA
This sequence comes from Ruminococcus sp. NK3A76, assembly GCF_000686125.1. Lineage (NCBI taxonomy): Bacteria > Bacillati > Bacillota > Clostridia > Eubacteriales > Oscillospiraceae > Ruminococcus > Ruminococcus sp. NK3A76. Next base: position 2,540,983 of record NZ_JMMA01000002.1, on the reverse strand, counting down.
GCACGGGCCTTCGGATTTCTCGGATGCGTGCTTTATAGGCGACTCACGAACTGTCGGCCTTTCATATAACTCGGGCAAGCCTATGGCGACCTTCTACTGCGCTACCGGCCTTAACGTTTCGTCAGCGCTCGATGAGCCGAATATCGAGCTTGAAAACGGCAACCTCGGCAATGTTGTAGATGCGCTCGGTCAGAGACAGTTTGACAGGATATATATAATGTTCGGTATCAACGAGGTCGGCTGGCCTTATGTTGACCAGTTCCAGAGCGAATACGAGGAGCTGATAAACGCTGTAAAGGCCGCACAGCCTGACGCAAAGATATACGTTCAGCTTATAATCCCCGTGACTGCTTCGAGAAGTGCTCAGGGCGATTCAATAAATAATACTAACGTGGCAACATTCAACGAGGCTGTAAAGGCTGCGGCGACAAACTGCGGCGTTGAGTGGATAGATGTCAGCCCGGCACTTGTTGACGCAAGCGGCTGTCTGCCGGAAGATGCGGCGACTGACGGCGTACACATGACAAAGGATTATCTGGTCAAGTGGATAGAATACTTAGAGCAGAACACATAAGAAAGGGAAGATAAAAATGAAAAAGAAGATAGCTTTATTACTCGCAGTAATGACGATATTCGGCGCAGGACTCACAGCCTGCGGTGACAGCAGCTCATCATCGGGCAGCGCTTCCAAGGCTGATTCGCAGAGCGCAGAGAGCGGCAAGAGCGTGACGGCTGTTGCTGACGAGCTCAAGAACGGCATAGAGTTCAAGGATACTTTAAACGAGCTCGGCGTGGGAATGTATGACAAGATATACGGCATCACCGAGGATATGTACAAGGAAGGCAAGGTGTACATCGGCTCGGGCGGCGCAACTGCTGAGGAGATAGCCTGCTTTGAGGCAAAGGACGAAGACGGTGCAGCAAAGATAAAGGAAGCCTTTGAGACAAGAGTTGAAAAGCAGAAGGACGCTTTCAAGGACTATGTGCCCGAGGAGCTTGACAAGTTAGGCTCGGCTGTTATAATCACAAAGGGCAACAGCGTTTATATGTGCATCTCAAACGACGATGCAAAGGCTAAGGAAATAATAGGCTGACAGGCTAATGCAGAGGTAAGAGGTTACTGACCTCTTACCTTTGGTTTTTGTTGAAGACTATGTGACAGTCGGCTTTCAGGTAACAGGTGATATGTATTGTATTATCCGCTTCGCAAAGATTTACCTTGCGGCGGACGGGTGTCTGTTCGGACTTTTTATCCCGACAAAATCACTTATAATATGTCAGATAGTTCCCCAGATTGCCCGAATGGGCATATCATCGGCGCATAAGCGCCGATACCATAACTGTTACCTGTTACCTGTTAACTGTTAACTGAATCAAGAGGAGACAACGCTTATGCTATTTAGCAGTAATGTGTTTTTATATATGTTTTTGCCGCTTTGTCTGGGGCTGTATTTTATAGTGCCGAGAAAGCTCAAAAACTTTGTTTTGCTTATATTCAGCCTTGTTTTCTACGCATGGGGCGAGCCTAAGTATGTGCTGATAATGCTTGCGAGCATCACGGTGGCGTACATCACAGGCCTTTTTGCCGACCAGAAGCGCTACAAGCAAAACGGCAGGCGCAAGGCCATGCTCTCGATGATAATTGCGATAGTGTGGAACTTAGGCTTCCTGTTCTTTTTCAAATATACGAACCTCTTTATCAAGACGGCAAACGACATCGGCGGCCTGGGGATAAAAGCTCTTGACATAGCGCTGCCGATAGGCATATCCTTCTACAGCTTCCAGACGCTCTCGTATGTTATCGACGTATACAAGGGCGAAGTAAAGCCGCAGAAGAACATACTTAACCTTGCGACGTATGTTGCGCTTTTCCCGCAGCTGATAGCAGGACCTATCGTTCGCTATCAGACGATAGAGGAGCAGCTGACTGAGCGTAAGGAGAGCTGGGACAAGTTTTCATCGGGTGTAAAGCGCTTTACCTACGGTCTTGCCAAAAAGGTGATACTCGCAAACTCGGCAGGTGCGCTGTTTGAGGAGCTCAGTGCCATGAGTAACGACAAGCTCTCGGTAACGGCGGCGTGGGTAGGGATAATTGCCTACACATTCCAGATATTCTTTGATTTCTCAGGCTACTCCGACATGGCGATAGGCCTTGGCAGGATGTTCGGCTTTGAATTTTTGGAGAACTTTGAATACCCCTACATCTCAAAGAGCATAACCGAGTTCTGGAGGCGGTGGCACATATCCCTCTCGACATGGTTCAGGGATTATGTCTACATTCCCTTGGGCGGCAACCGCAAGGGCAAGGGCAGGCAGATAACAAACATCATGATAGTATGGGCGCTGACCGGCTTCTGGCACGGTGCGAGCTGGAACTTCATGGGCTGGGGCGTATACTTCGGGATACTGCTGCTGCTTGAAAAATTCATATGGGGCAAGGGGCTGCAAAAGACCCCGGCGTTTGTTCAGCACATATACGCCATGTTCTTTGTGGTGATAGGCTGGGCGCTGTTCGCATTTGACGACACGGACAAGCTGATAAACAACCTTAAGAATATGTTCGGCGCTAACGGTCTGCCGCTTATAAACGACATGACGGTGTCAAAGATGCTCGGCTTTGCGGTGACGTTCGTGATACTTGTCATCGCATCTACTCCGCTTTGCAAGTGGCTGGGGGAGAAGATAAAGGGCAAGAGCGAGGCTGCATTTGACGTGGTGCAGACGCTCTCTGTCCCGGTGCTGCTTATCTTAAGTGCAGCATACTTGGTGAGCAGCTCGTACAATCCGTTTTTGTATTTCAGATTCTAAGGGGGAGGAATAATGAAAGCTATAAAAGCAAAGATAATTTCAATTTTCTTCCTTGTGTTCATATTCGGCTTTGGCATAGCAGGCCTTGTGATGAAGGACAGGGAGTTTTCCGACATGGAGAACAGGATGCTCGCACAGTCGCCGGAGATAGACACCGACACTGTGCTAAAAGGCGAGTTTCAGGACAAGCTGGAGACATACCTCTCAGACCAGATGCCGCTGCGTGACGGGCTGTATGCGCTCAAAGTAGACTACGAGCGGCTGATGATGAAGACTTATCAGAACGGGGTATACTTTGCAGATGACGGATATCTTATCCAGGAATACAAGGAAAACCCCGTGCAGATAAACAAGAACGTCACATACATTAATGACTTTGTGAAAAATGTCGATGTGCCGGTGACTTTCATGCTCGTACCCACGGCGACGGCGGTGCTTAACTACAAGCTGCCGGAGGGGTGCCTGAATGACGACCAGCGAAGCTCGATAGACCTTGTTAAGGACGGGCTTGATGAAAAGATAAACTTCATAAGCCCATACACCGAGCTCAACAGCGCATCTGAGCGCAATCAGGTATTTTACCGCACCGACCACCACTGGACAGAGCAGGGTGCTCATGTAGGCTACGAAGCGCTGATGAAGGCTTTAGGCAAGGAGCCTGCACAGCCTGACTACGAATACGAGACATTCAGCGGCGAGTTCTACGGCACGCTTTACTCAAAGGCGCCGTCGGCATTACAGGAGGCGGATACATTCAGAGCCCCCAAGAACCCTGACGGTGAATACAAGGTAGAGTTTGCCAAGGAGCAGGAAGACCCCAAAACGCTCATCGGAATGTACGATGTGACGAAATTAGAGACAAAGGACAAGTATGCAACGCTTTTCGGCGGCAACTTCTCGCACTTCACGATAAAGTCGAATGCTGCGAATGACGAGCGCATACTCGTGATAAAGGATTCTTACGCAAACGCCGTACTGCCTTACCTTGCAGACAGCTTCTCGACCATTGATGTGATAGATATGCGTTACTACCACATGGAGCAGCAGACAGTATCTGAGCTGATAAAGGCCGAGGGGATAACGCAGGTAGTGCTGCTTTACAACATGGATTTCTTTAATTCGGATAATAATTTCTTGTGGCTTGATTAAGCAAAAAGCTCTCCCAAAAAGGGGGAGCTTTTTTAGGTTACAGGTAACAGGTAACAGGTGAGATATCGACGCAAAGCATCGATGATATGCCCATTCGGGCGCAAAGTCTACGACGTGGCAGTTCACTATTAGCTGTTAACCGAAAAAAGCTATTGTATTTTCGCCGTGAATATGTTATAATCTAAGTAACATTTTATAAAGGACTGATAACTATGAAGGACGGTTTTATAAAGGTCGCTGCCTGCACGCCTGAGATAAAGGTCGCAGATGTTGAGTTCAACAAGCAGCAGATATTAAAAATGATAGACGAGTGCGCCCGGAAGGGTGTGAAGATAGCAGTTTTCCCGGAGCTGTGCATCACGGGATACACCTGCCAGGACTTATTCTTCCAGGGAATGCTGCTTGATGAGGCCTTGCAGGCGGCTATCGACATATCAAAGGCGACAGCCGAGCTTGAGATGCTCATAGCCGTAGGCCTGCCGTTAAAGGCCAAGGGCAAGATATACAACTGCGCCGCAGTTATCATGCACGGGGAGATACTTAGCTTTGTGCCGAAGACCTATCTGCCTAACTACAACGAATTCTACGAGGCAAGGCACTTTGCGCCTTACAAGGGCGGCAGCTGCCATTTAGACCTCACGCCTTACTATATGGACGGCAAGATACACTCCGCCGATATGGAGCAGGCGGTGTTCAAGCTCGACTGCTATACCGACGAGGAGAATGAAAAGCCTGTCAAGAATTCTGACGAGCTGATAGTGGGCTTTGAGATATGCGAAGACCTCTGGGTGCCTGACCCGGTGTCCAACTACCTTGCAAAGGCAGGCGCAAACATCATCTGCAACCTCTCGGCAAGCGATGAGGTCATAGGCAAGGACGATTACAGGCGTGCGCTTGTTTCAAACCAGTCGGCAAGGCTTGTGTGCGGCTATGTTTACGCATCGGCAGGCGACGGCGAGAGCACGCAGGACATGGTGTTCTCAGGGCATAATCTGATAGCTGAGAACGGCTCTATCCTTGCAGAGAGCACGCTGTTTGAAAACGGCATAACCGTTTCCGAAATAGATGTCTCACGCCTTGCGTTTGAAAGGCGCAAGATGTCTACCTACCCCGAGAGCTTAAACACCTGGGACGCCCCTTCCGACAGGTACAGAAAGCATTTTCTTGACGACCTGCCTGTGCTGTGGATGACATTTGACCGTGAGGAAACTAAGCTCACAAGAAAATTTGCCAGAACGCCGTTTATCCCCTCAAATGAAGCCGAGCGAAACAAGAGGTGCGACCTGATACTCAATATGCAGTCGCACGGGCTTATGAAGCGCCTGACCCACACATGGTCAAAGACGCTTGTTATCGGCATATCGGGCGGCCTTGACTCGACGCTTGCGCTGCTTGTGTGCATAATGGCTCTCGACAAGCTAGGAAGGCCTCACAGTGACATAGTCGCAGTCACGATGCCCTGCTTCGGCACAACAAAGCGCACGAGGGGCAACGCCGAGATACTATGCGAGGCGCTGGGCGTGACGTTTCGTGAGGTAAACATCACAAAGAGCGTTTTACAGCACTTTGAGGACATAGGCCATGACGTGAACGACCACAGCGTGGTGTTTGAAAACGGCCAGGCAAGAGAGCGCACCAAGGTGCTCATGAACATAGCAAATCAGGTCGGCGGCCTTGTTGTCGGAACAGGCGACCTGTCAGAGCTTGCACTCGGCTGGGCGACCTATAACGGCGACCATATGTCGATGTACGGTGTCAACGGCTCTGTGCCGAAAACGCTGGTAAGGCATATAGTTAGATACTATGCAGACACCTGCACGAGCGACAAGCTAAGAGATGTACTGTACGATATTCTGGACACGCCAGTATCGCCCGAGCTGCTGCCGACAGACGAGACAGGCAGCGAGATAACGCAGAAAACAGAAGACCTCGTAGGCCCCTACGAGCTGCACGATTTCTTCCTTTACTATGCGATACGCTGGGGGTTCAAGCCTAAGAAGGTATACCGCATAGCCAGGCTCGCATTCGAGGGGGCATACGATGATGCGACGATACTTAAATGGCTCAGGACGTTCTACCGCAGATTCTTCTCGCAGCAGTTCAAGCGCTCCTGCCTGCCGGACGGGGCGAAGATAGGCTCTGTTACGCTCTCGCCGAGGGGCGACTGGAGAATGCCTTCAGATGCGAGCAACGCCATATGGCAAAAAGAGCTTGACGAGTTAGAGGGGGAGAAGAATTGAAAAAAATAATATGTGCAGCACTCAGCCTTATAATGGCTATGAGTGCGACGGTGAGCGCATTTGCGCAGACGGGGGAGGACTACACAGAAAGCCTGCCCGTGATAGAGATAACTCCGCCTGAATACGAGTCGGGCGCAGAAGATGAGCCGGTCGAGAGCGGCAAGGCAGCAGAAATAGGCAGCAACACGGATACTACGACCACTACCACGACTGCAAAAAAGACCACAACGTCAAAGGTGACAACGACCACAAAGAAGACGACAACGACACCTAAGACGACCACGACAAAGGCCACGACCACCACCACCGCCAAAAAGGTGACGGCAAAGACTGTAAGGCTGACACAGAACATCGTGCTCTACAAGGGCGAGAAGAAAAAGCTCGACATCGTGGGTGCGAGCAAGGGCAAGGTGACTGTCAAGACAGGCAACAAAAAGGTAGTCGCAGTAAACGGCATCACGCTGACTGCAAAGAAAAGCGGCAGCACAAAGGTCACGATAACAGTCAAGAGCGACAAGAACACATACATCGTGACAGCAAACGTCACCGTCAAGGTGTCAAGCTATGACAGCAGCGTGAAATACGACCAGACAAAGACCTCATCAAAGCAGAAGCTGCCGGCAGTCGTATGGCACAAGGAGGTAGTCGCAGGCAAGAAGTTTACTCTTAAGCTGTCGGGCTATGACAAGGTGAGCTTCACATCATCTGAACCAAGCATCGCAAGCGTTACCTCAAAGGGTGTCGTGACTGCAAGAAAGGCCGGCAGGGCACTTATCAAGGCAAAGGTCAAGGCCGGCAGAGAGAGCTACACCTTCTACACAAGGGTACACGTCATAACAGGCAAGGCTGCACCGACCGTTACGCAGCAGCAGATAAACACCTTCTTCGGAGCATCAGGCTTTATCGGCAGCTCGATAGGCGTCGGGCAGCAGATGTATTTTAACTCACAGGGCTATAACTTCTTAGGCCACCCGGCAATGATGGTGAGGGGCTGCTACGCATTCCACAACGACGGCGGCGCAAACGGCTCGCAGTATCAGATAAGCTACGGCGGCTACACTGGCCCTGCAAGGTATGTGGTACAGCATTCGGGCGTTAAGAGAGTGTTTATAAACATGGGCACCAACGACATGGTCGGCAGTGCTGATTACGTCTTTAACAACTATGTAAACTACATCACCGGCATCAGAGCCACCAACCCGAACGTGCCGATATACATCGAAGCGATGACCCCTGTATACGCAGGCGGCCAGAGGGGCAACCTGAACAACGCAAACGTAAATGCCCTCAACGCAAAGCTGGCAGCATACTGCAAGACGCAGAGTGATATGTACTACATCGACATAAACACACCGCTCAAAGCCGGCACAGGTGCGCTGCCTGCGGCGTACTCGTCTGACAGCTACGTTCATCTGACAGCTGCGGCATATGCGGTATGGACGAATGTGGTAGTAGATTACGTCAGCAAGCAGATGATAGCCGAGCAGCGTGCAAAGGACGCTGTGCAGACCTACACCGAGAGCAAGACATCTGCCAACAAGACAGCAGCAAAGAAAGCGCTAAGCAAGCTCGAAAGCTCAGCGCTCAAGACAAAGCTGCTAAAAAAGCTCAAATAAGCAAAAGGCTCCCCGAATTCTTTCGGGGAGCCTTTTTTCAGGTAACAGTTAACAGGTAACAGTTAACAGGTGAGGAGTGCCTGCGGCACAGATGCCCATTCGGGCGTGTTAGTCGGGCGATATAAGCTAAATCGTAGGATATGCACCCGAAGGGGGTGAGCGCAGGCGAAGCCGATGCAGGGGTGGCATAAGGATAGCGAGAGAGCTTCCTTGAAGCTAAACACTCCACTAAAACCGCCCGAATGGGCATAGGCGCCGTCAGGCGCACCACAACTATTTGAACCTGTCAAGTTTTCTGCACACATAAAGTTAATAAAACTATTGATATCAGCCAATAGAAAGCTTTTCATTTCTGAGCTCATATGGCGTTTTTAAGCCGTTTGAGCTGTGATAACGATGTGTGTTGTAAAAGCCAAAGACGTATTCAAATATTTTTAGCTCGGCTTCCTTCCTCGTTTTGAACCTACAGCCATGTACACAGGCATTTTTGACCGTTGCCCAGAAGCTTTCCATAGGTGCATTGTCATATGGCACACCGCTTCGAGACATACTTTGGATCATCTTGTACTTATGAAGCTTGTTTTTGTATGCATTGGAAGCATATTGCACGCCTCGGTCAGAATGGAACAGCAGTCCTTCGCCCGGCTTGTATTTTTTGAATGCCTGATCAAGCGAATCGATCATCAGTTCCTGCGTGTGTTTGCTGCTAAAGCTTAATCCGACACAATCACGTGCACATAGGTCTATTATCCCTGCTGCGTACAGCCAGCCTTCGTCTGTCCATATGTAAGTGCTGTCTCCGCACCACTTTCGGTTTGGCTTATCAGCATTAAAATTGCGGTCAAGAAGATTTTCTGCAACTTGATACTTGTGCCTGCTGTTGGTCGTTGCCCTATATTTTTTGCATTTTTTCGGGTACATATTTCCTTGACGCATCAGCCTTCCGACTTTCCCCTCACTCATCGGGTATCCGGCTTCTTCAAGTGCTTTTTTCATACGCACTCTGCCATACTCCTCATAGCTTTCAGCGAAGATCGTCTGCATTTTCTCTACAAGCTCCAGATCTTCTTTTTCTTTGTTGCTGCGAGGGTTTTCCTTTCGGTCATAATATGATCTTGTACTTATCCCGAGAGTCTGACATACCAGATTGATCGGATATTTATCCAATCCTCTCGCCCGCAAGTCATCTATCTTTTCTTTGACTCTTGCTCTGCCTGATATGCCGCAACTTTTTTTAAGATCTCTACCTGCATCCTGAGCTTTTCGTTTTCTTTCTTCAATCGCCTAAGTTCTGCATCCTGCGGACGCTGTTTCCCACAGCCTACAAATGCATCCTCGCCGTACTTTCTGTACTCTCTGCGCCATGTGTAGATCGTTTGCTCCGGTATTGCGAATTTTTCGGATAACACTTTCACAGATATGTTATCTTTGAAGTGCAGTTCCATGATCTTAAATTTGAATTCCCGACTGTTTTCTCCATGTGTGCTCATTTGAAGCCAACTCCTTTTTTTATATTGTATCATTATTAACTTCAAATGTGTAGTTTTATTATACAGGTTCAATTCACTATTCATTCTTCACTATTCACTATTCACTAAGCGAAGCGTTTCACCTGTTACCTGTAACTTGTTACCTGAAATAAAAGTAGACTCCTGCCAGCACGCTTGCGAGTATGCCGTAGAGGATGACCGGGCCGCTGATGATGAATATCTTGGCGCCAAGGCCGGTGATGTAGCCCTCGCTGCGAAATTCAACTGCCGGGGCGGCGACGGAGTTTGCAAAGCCTGTGACCGGCACGAGCGTGCCTGCGCCTGCGTGGCGTGCGAGCTTGTGATACAGCCCGAGCGAGGTCAGAAGCGCTGAGAGAAATATCAGCGTCACCGTCGCAAGGGTAGAGGCGGCCTTGCTGTCAGCACCGAGATAGCCGTAAAGGTCTGTAAGCCCCTGCCCGAGCACGCATATACCGCCGCCGATGAAAAACGCCTTCGGGAATGTGACCCACCACTTGGTCTTTGTGCCCTCCTGCTCGTACATCTTGCTGTATTCTTCCTTTGTAAGCTGCATGATTGATACCTCCGGGATATTGACTGGAGTTATTATGCGCAGAGTTCTTCTGAATATGCAAAAACGCATCATGACGGCGCAAAAAAAGGTATCGACCCCGACCGATGATACTTAAAAATCATCGGCGCAGCCGATACCTTGATTATGCATTACTTTAATGTTACTTTCCAATTTGCGAGATACTGGCAAAGGAGTAGCGCATCTTTGAGGGTGACCTTGCCGTCGCCGTCAACGTCTGCGTTTGATTCGTTTATCTTGACATTCCACTGTGCAAGATGCTGCTTGATGAGTAGGCCGTCTTTGAGCGTTACTTTGCCGTCGCCGTCAAGATCGCCGGGAACTCTTGTCACCTTGCCGTCGCTGAAATCCGTCGGGTCGTCAGGGTCGAGGGCGTAGAGAGTGGGTGCGCTGCCGGAGGCGGTGTACCACCTTACCATGCCGTCCGAGCAGAGCACAGGATCGCACTCGGAGAGCTGTATATCCGCATCAAGCTCAGTCACCTTGCCGATAAGGCTGCCGCTGCCGTCTATCACGGCGAGCTTTGTCACGCCGTCCTTGTTGTCGCCGGTATAATACCACCTTGTGTTTCCGGTGCATTCTTTCCACATGACGAGGAATTTGTTGTCGTTTATCTTTACAAGCTGGGGTGCGGAATTTCTTCTGCCCGTGCTGCCTTCTGACTGTGCTTTGTTTGTGTAATTGGTGAGATTAACTATCTTTGCCTTGGCGCTTGTGCCTATCGAGCTCTTGGGGTATACGGCCACGCAGATATCCTTCAGGTCGTAGTAATTATCAAGCTCGCTTGCGGTCATATCAGCCATTTTTGCCGATATCAGCACATTGTTCTTTGAAAGAGCCATGCCGCCTGTCAGAACACCTGTGTAGTTGTAGCTGGTGTTGCTTTTGGCAGAGGGTATATCTACTATCTCGCTGTCAGTGCGTGTTTTGGTTGACAGGTCGTATTTGCTCAGAGTGAGCGCTCTTGGGTTTGCATCGCCGTGGTCGTAGGAATAAACTGCACTTCCGTCAGTGAGCAGATACTGGTCAAACGAATGGCTGACAAACGGGAAAGGCGCATCATCAAAATGCCATTCGACCTTGTAGTATTCCTGGTCAAAGGTCATACTCTCGATGTCAAAAACATACGACATATTCATCTGATGACGCAGGCCGTCGCTGGACTGGTACATCTGGTGGCAGGTGTGGATATACAGCTTGCCGCCTGCTTCGGCCATTTTGCAGGAGCCTGCCTTGAAGGGGACGTATGTATTGCGTCCCTTTAGTATCTTGGTCTTATAGCTTTTGAAGTCCTTGGTTATCCTTGTTACGGCGATAACGTTCTGGTCATCGCTCTCACTGAGATTCTTCTGGCCGGTCACGACAAAGATGTAGTTCTCGCCGACATAGAAGGCACCGAACAGAGGAAGAAAAGTTGACTGGCTCAGGTCTAATTTCCTGCTTTTTATGAGCTTGCCGGTAGTCATGTCTATGTCTTCGACAAGCACATAGCCTGTGTCGAGGTCGTATAAGTCAACTGTTTCTGTTGAAGTCGTGATGAATTCGACTCTTGTTACCTGGTTCTCACCGCTCTGATAGAGGTATGACCTTTTCGTCTTTTCCTGATTGCCGTAGATGTGGTTTGCAGTGTAGATGCTGTTGTCTGAGCTCTGGCAGTCCTGCGTCTTCGTTATCGCTCCTGCGGCATACGCTGCCGGCACGAGCCTGCTGTCGCTAAGCGTCACCGTGCAGGCGGCTGTGAGTGCGGCGGCACATACAAGTGCGGCTATTCGTTTTCTGAGCATTTTCTTTCCTCCTGTCTATTATTATACTACCTGAAACAGATAGAATTTAAGATAATCCGTCTCCGGAACGCCCATGAGTATCGGGTGGTCGGGCGACTGGCGGCGTGCTTCTATAAGCCTAAGCGTAACTCCTGCGTCATCGGCAGCGCTTTTGACCATTTTGAGAAACCTCTCGCTGTCCATAAAATGCGAGCAGGAGCAGGTCGCTAAAAATCCGCCCCTTGGCAGCAGCTTCATGGCACGCAGGTTTATCTCCTTGTAGCCACGCTCGGCACTGCCTATAGTCTTGCGGCTCTTTGTAAATGCCGGTGGGTCGAGGATTATGTAGTCGTATTTCTCGCCCTGTTCTTTGAGCCTTGGCAGCAGCTCGAATACGTCCTCGCAGATAAAGTCCATTCTGTCAAGCAGGCCGTTTCTCTCGGCGTTCTCACGGGCTGTGTCAACTGCAAGCTGCGATACATCAACAGCTGTGACGTGCGCAGCCTCGCCCTTTGCGGCATTGAGTGCAAAAGACCCCGTGTGCGTGAAGCAGTCGAGCACCCTGCGCCCCTTTGCTATCTTCGCAGCGGCAAGGCGGTTGTATTTCTGGTCTAAGAAAAAGCCTGTCTTCTGGCCGTTTAACACATCCACCTCGTAGATGATGCCGTTTTCATTTATCTCTGTCACCGGCGACGTGGGAGCAGGGAGAAAGTCAGCCTCATACCAGCCCTTGTACTGGGTCATTCCCTCAAGCTCTCTGATTGCGGCATCGTTTCGCTCCATTATGCCACGCACCTTTACGCCGTGAGCGGCAAGCTCAGTAACGAGTGCTTTGTAAATGATATCCTTTACACGCTCGATGCCAATTGAGAGCACCTGCACCGAGAGCAGGTCAGAGTATCTGTCAACAGTCAGCCCCGGCAGCCTGTCAGCCTCGCCGAAGACCAGCCGACAGCAGGAAAAGTCGTCGCCCATAACAGACACACGGTAGTCGATAGCGTATCTGATGCTTCGCTGCCAGAAGCTCTCGTCAAAGCGGTCGTTGGCGTTTGTCGTGAGCAGGCGTATGCGTATCTTGCTCTTTTCGCTCAAAAGCCCCGAGCCTAAATATGTGCCTTTTTGTGAGAGCACATCGACCACCGAGCCGTTTTCAACATTGCCTTCGGGGGCTTGCTCTATCTCATTGTCGTATACCCACGGGTGCCCTGCTCTGAGCTTTGCTTCGCACCTTTTGGATACGGTGAATATGGGAAGTTGTCTTGATGATTTCATATTGTTTTCCTTTACTGTCTGTTTAATGCACAATGCACAATTAAGGTGCGCCTGCGGTAATAATTCCGATCATCGGCGGAGCCGATACCTCAATTATGCATTATGCATTCTTAATTATGCATTGTTCTCATGTGCCCTGTCTTTCTGCGCCTTTGTCGGCTGGAGATAGCTTACCCCAAGTGATGCCGGGTCGGTGATGAGTGTTTCGTCGTTTTCTACCGCCTCGCATATCGAGGAAGCCCTTGCTATACTGTGCGCAGCTGGCGCTGTGAGCACGTTATCATCATCTGTGAAGAGCGCCTTTATATCCTCAGCATAGTCGCCTATGAGCATAGCCCTGCCGCCCTGAGACTTTATAAGCTCTGCTATCCCGGCTGACTCCATAAGGCAGTCATCATGCGTTCTTGTTATCACGCCGCCCTTTGCTTCAAAGGCTGCAAAATAGCAGATAGTGTTTCTTGCCTTCATCACGGTGTAGATAAAGCCCTCAAAAAATGAAACATTGTATGCAAGCGCTGAAAGTGTTGATACGCCGGCGCACTTAAGGCGGCTGTTGCCTAAGCACATACCCTTTACAGCGCCTATGCCTATGCGCAGGCCTGTGTATGAGCCGGGGCCGTTTGCTGCGGCTACGCAGTCTACGTCGGCTATGTCCTTTTCGCAGTCACTGAGCAGGCGCTGCACCATAGGCAGTATCACCTGCGAGTGGGTAAGGCGTGTAACTATGCTCGTTTCGCCGAGCAGCAGCCCGTTTTCAGACAAAGCAACGCTCGCTGTCTTGCCCGAGGTATCAATTGAGAGTATCGTCAAAGCGTTCATCTCCGTTTACTGTTATTTTTCTTGTGTTATCGTCTATGCGTTCAAATGATATGGTTATGGCGTTTTCGGGCAGCTCGTCCGAGATGTTCTCGCTCCACTCTATTGCGAGCACTGCATCGTCTGCCATGTAATCAAAAAAGCCTGTAGTCTCCAGATCCTCCGGGGAGAGAATGCGGTACATATCAAAATGTATAAGCGAGAGTGCTTTGCCCCTGTATTCGTTCACAAGTGCAAAGGTGGGCGAGCTCACCTCGTCGCCAAGGCCGAGACCCTTTGAGATGCCCCTTGTTATCGTCGTCTTGCCGCAGCCGAGGCCGCCTGCATATGCTATGATGTCGCCGCCTCTGAGCCTGCTGCCTATCCTCTCACCGAGGGCTATCGTCTCCTCGGGCGAGTGTGTTATGTATTCTGTCATAATGTCCTTCCTATGTCTACAGCGTATGCGACTATCAGGCATTTTTCGTTGTCTGTCAGGTCGCTTACGCTGTCTATCATCGAGCGTGAGTCTATCTCATTGTAGCGGTTGAGCACATACTTGTCGCCCTCGCTGTCGGTGGTTATGCACACGGTGTGTATGCCGCTGAAATACGGCGTGCCTATGTAGAATGAGAAGATAAGGCTCTTGCCGCTTTCAAGTGCTGCGTCGCACTCGTCAAGTGTCAAGGGCTTGTCGTAGCTTATGCCCTTGTAGTCGAGCAGCATATTTATCTTCCTCGGCTCGCTGCCCAGTGAACCGTCCTTTGCCACAAGTATGTTGTTTTCAAACTCGGTTATCAGCTTTGCCATGTCTACCTGTTCGCCAAGCAGTGTCAGCATATTGTAGCAGGCTATCACCTCGCAGCCGTTGTAGCCGAACCTGTAGTTGCCAAGATACAGCTCGTTTACCGGCGGAGTGTCCTGCCCTTTTTCTATCAGGCTGCCCTGAATGCCGCTTTTGTCCCACACTTCACGGTTGTGGGTGTAGTTTTTGGCACTGCGGCTGTCCTCATCAAGGGTAGGGAAGACTTCATCAAAGCCTGCCCACACCGGCTGTTCTTCGTCGCTGCTCTTGCTGCTCTGACTGCCGGTCGATGAGCCCTCTATAGCACGCTTTTTTGAGAAATATTCGCTGTCCGAGCTGCCCTCACCGCTGCCGCAGGAGCACAGCAGGGCAGATATCACGGCAAGCATAGTTACAAGTCTTTTCATTATCTTTCCTTACCGCCTGAGTAGTAGTAATTGAGCAGCAGATCGACCATTCTGCCGTAGGACTTCTTGCCGTCCTCAACGCCGTTCAGCTTAAGTGATGTCTCCATAGCCTTGTCGGATATCTCTGCGACCTCCTTGCTGTCAAAAAGCCCCTCGTCGCTTTCCTGCACATCGTCCCAGTATTTGCGGTTGCCCTTGATGTCGAGCCATACGTTTTCATTGACCTTTTCGTAGAGCTCGTCTTCCTTCGCATCGCCGCAGTATTCGCCGACCTTGCCGAGAACGTATTTCAGGGTGCTAAGATAGCCCGAGTAGTTGAAATCCTTGCTGTCAGACCTTGCGCACGCCAAAAACGCCACGAAATTCGCCTCGTCCTCCTGCATAAAGCCCTTGGTGTGAACAAGCTCGTGAGTGACAGTCTCGGGGAGGTTGACCTCGTACATCTCCTGATTGTAGTTGGCTTCCATAGTAAAGGGGAAGTATATGCCCATAAGGTACTGCTGGCTCATAAAGAATGAGTTCTTTATCTTCTTGGGGGTGACATAGTAGCCGCCTAAGCGTGGGTACTCGTCTTCAAGCGAGCGGAGGGATTCTTTGGATTCCTTGTCAAGGTCGGCCGTCAGCACGAAATGCCCCCCGTCGTCACGCTCTACCTCATAGGAGAGCTCGTTTGTGCGCTCGATAAGCACATCGGCAAGAGCTATCAGCTGCTCGTCGGAATGTTCGTCAGAAGGGATATCGTAAATATCTCCGAAGGACGAGCAGTGGTAGAGGATAAAGCAGTTTAGTGTCTCGGTGGAGACGATAAAAGCAAGTATCCACCCATATGTAAAGAGATAGATGCGCCGGATAGTCTTGCGGTGGTTGACGCAGCCTATCATAAGTATCGGCAGGAGTATAAGCACTGTGAACAGCAAAAATATCACGCCGAAGATTATCAGCACCTCGCCTACAGATATCGGTATGAGCGAGGTAAGCCTGCCGTAAGTATTGACCCACACAGGGAAGATATGCTCGGCATACCAGTCGGAAAAGCCCGACACCGTCCATGCGAGGATATTAAGGACTGCGCATATCAGCAGCAGGAGTATCAGGGCAGTCAGCTGTTTATGCTCGCCCAGCCTGCGCAATATCTTTTTCAAAATGATTCACGTCCCTCTGTATAGTATACATTTATAATTGTACCACCTGTCATGCCAAAAGTCAAGACGAATGGTGTTAACAATAACTGGCGCTTTTTCAGGTAACAGGTAACAGGTAACAGGTGAGGAGCGCCTGCGGCGCAATATGGCCATTCGGCCGAACCCCTCCACCACAAAGGAATGAGCTTTTTATCAAAGCTCATTCTCGTCTACCCACTGCTTGCCAAGGGCGATGTTTTCATCATTTACGGCCGTGTATTCGCCGTGGGTGATGGCAGGGTCGGTGATGATGTTGGTCTGCCCGGAGGGTGAGGGCTTCTTTCTGGGGGTGTATATCTTTGTGCCGTCAGGGGCGGTGTGCTTTTTCATTTGTTTCTTCCTTTCAGTTCGTTTGTGATTATTGTGCGCTGAAAATGTGTGTTTAGCAGATGAAAATTTTTCAAAAAAGTTGAAATGGCGGCTGATGTGTGTTATAATTTAGTATACGAACGTGAAAAGGAGTGCTGTTATGGAAAATACAAAACACGGCAACAACTGGACAGCCTATTATGACCCTGACACCGGGAGATTTTTCGCAGAGATAATCTACACCAGCCGTGAGGGCAGGGAGCAGTATAACTACGAGATAACAGAGTCAGTCTACGGCAGGCTCGGCACCTTCAAGGACGATACAGATAACGAGCGGCTCATAAAGGACTGCAAGATGACATATTCCTTTGAGAACACGATGTACGGCACTCTCGGCCCTGAGCGGATGGTCTGGGACGATGAGGCTGACGATGCTATGAGCAAGTGCGTCAAAAAGCAGAAAAAAAAGAATCACAAAAAGTGAGAGGAACAAATAAATGAAAGAAAACAAAGACAAGATAAAAGCCCTGCTCATCGCCCTTGCAAAGTGGGCGGAGGCTGAGCTTTTCTGCATAGTGACATTTATCTTCTACGCCATGGTAGTCACGGCTATGGGCAAGGGGGCGCACATACTTTTTGCGATAGTGTGCTTTGCGCTCGTGGCTTGTTTGATGACTGACTACGCCTTAAAGCTCGGCTATTCGGCAACAAAGGGCGTCAAGGCCGGCACGCTTTCCGAGTGCAGGAATTTCGGCATACTCATAGGCCTTGCAGCCGCTCTGCCGACATACATCTGCTTTGTATTTCTGTTGCTTTCGGCAAACGGCGTGATAGGCAATTTCTACCCGGCGTTCAAGATAATCAACTCGATGTTCGCCCCGGCTGTTAACATCTTCGCATCGACTGCCGATGCAAGAGAACTCACGACAGGCCAGCTTATAGGCATAGGTGCGATACCCTTATACATACCTATAGTTACATGGATAGCCTACAAGCTCGGCTACGACGACACCGACCTTGCACAGAAGTTTGTCTACAAGTCAAAAAAATAGGAGAGCATATGCCCCTGAGGTCTGAACCTTGGGGGCTTTTTCAGTTAACAGTTAACAGGTAACAGGTAACAGCTGAGGTGTCCTGCTTACGCAGGACAAGATGCCCATTCGGGCGGTAACGCTGCGCTTAGTGAATAGTGAATAGTGAAGAATGAAATAGTTGAGGTGCGCCAAAGGCGCAGATCCGAAGGGTCGAGGGGCGACCGGAAAGCCCCTCGTGTACCCCCTGAAAACGAGAGAGCCACCTTGAAGGTGATTTGTCCGACTTAACAGCTAAAAGGGCAGTCTCTCGCTATTCCTACGCTACGGATAGGGGGGCTTTCCGGTCGCCCCCCTGCGGCAGCAAAGCTGCCGCTCACCCCCTTCGGGTGCAAAACCTGCAACTTAATTGAAACCGTCCGACCAACACGGCCGAATGGCCATACGTCGGCGTAAGCCGACACCACAACTGTTAACTGATAACTGTTAACTGTTAACTCCTCAAATGCAGCCTTATTTTAACTTTTTTTCAAAAACCTCTTGCAAATCTCAGAAAAGTGTAGTATAATAGTAAGGTACTGTAACGCTTTAAAGCGAAAAATACGTTCATGAAAGGGTGGTAATGTGAGAGCGAGCGGTATTCTGATGCATATTTCTTCTTTGCCGAACAGCTACGGTATAGGTAAGCTGGGTAAGGAAGCGTATGAGTTTGCGGATTTTCTGAGAAAGGCCGGCCAGCGATATTGGCAGATACTTCCTATATCTCCGACAAGCTACGGCGATTCACCGTATCAGAGCTTTTCGATATACGCAGGCAACCCTTATTTCATAGACTTTGAGCAGCTTGAAAAGGAAGGGCTGCTAAGATCCTCTGAGTATAAAAAGGTCGATTTCGGCAAGGACGATGAGAGCGTCGATTTCGGGCTGCTGTATAAGACAGTGTTCAAGGTGCTCAGAAAGGCATATAACCGCTTTGAGCCGGATTTTGACTTCAAACGCTTTGAGTCAAACAACAAGTGGCTCGATAATTATGCGCTCTTTATGGCGCTTAAGGACGCACACGGCGGCAAGGCGTGGGAGCACTGGGAAAAGCCCATAAGAAACTATGAAAAGGCTGCTGTCAAGGCGGCTAAGGAAAAATATAAGGCCGATATAGGCTTTTATAAGTTCGTGCAATATGAGTATTTCAAGCAGTGGATAAAGCTCAAGGAGTATGTCAACTCGCTCGGGATAAAGATAATAGGCGATATACCGATATACGTTGCCTACGACAGCGCAGATGTCTGGGCAGACCCGAAATATTTCCTGCTCGATGAGAACAAGACGCCGATAGACGTTGCAGGCTGTCCGCCTGATGTTTTCTCGGCAAAGGGTCAGCTTTGGGGCAACCCCCTCTACCGCTGGGACGTGATGAAGGAAGAAAACTACCGCTGGTGGATACAGCGCATACGCTCGGCCGCTGAGACTTATGACGTGGTCAGGATAGACCATTTCAGGGGCTTTGAGAGCTACTACTGCATTCCCTATGGCAGCGAGGACGCAGTGATAGGCGAGTGGCGCAAGGGACCTGATGCTGAGCTTTTCAAGGAAGTAAAGAGACAGCTTGGCAAGCTCGACATAATCGCTGAGGACTTAGGGTTTTTGACACCAAAGGTAAACAAGATGCTTAAGGCCTGCGGCTATCCGGGCATGAAGGTGCTTGAATTTGCCTACGACCCTGAGTATAAGAGCGGCTATCTGCCGCACAACTTCAAAAGCAGCAGCAGTATCTGCTACACAGGCACCCACGACAACGAAACGCTTGTCGGCTGGGTGGGCTCGCTTGGCAGAAAGGAAGCCAGGTTCTTCCGTGATTACCTCGGTGTGAGCCGCAATAAAGACATACCCTGGGCGATGATAAGGCTTGCATGGTCAAGTGTAAGCGACACGGCTATCGCACAGATGCAGGATTTCCTGGAGCTCGGCAGCGATGCGAGAATGAATATCCCCTCGACTCTCGGCGGCAACTGGCAGTGGAGAGCAAAGCAGGGCGTCTTCACAGATGAGCTTGCAAAGAAGATATTTGATATGACAGTAATGTTCAACAGGCTCGGCGATGAGCCTGCCAGGCAGAAATGATAAAGGCAATGAAAGGAAAGAAAACTACAATGAGAAACGATAAACTTACCCCTGCCCAGTTAATGGGCTTCAGAGAGCAGATAAAGGTGCTCGACGCAACAGTAAGAGACGGCGGTCTTGTTAACAGCTTCCGCTTTACAGACGAGTTTGTAAGAGACCTCTACAAGACAAACGTTCAGGCCGGCGTTGACTACATGGAGCTTGGCTACAAGGCTGACAAGGCGATATTCAACGTTGATGACTTCGGCAAGTGGAAGTTCTGCAATGAGGACGACATAAGAGACATAGTAGGCGACAACGACACAGACCTTAAGCTCTCGATAATGGCTGACGTTGGCAGATGCGACTACAAAAACGACATCATCGACCGTGCAAACAGCGCTATCGACATGGTAAGAGTGGCTACATACGTTTCCACCATGCCGGCTGCTATCGACATGATAGAGGACGCTGCAAGAAAGGGCTACGAGACCACCTGCAACATCATGGCTATCTCAAACGCTCAGGAGAGCGACATCGACATAGCTCTTGATATGCTCGGCAAGTCTCCTGTCAACGGCGTTTACATCGTTGACAGCTTCGGCTCACTTATCCCCGAGCAGGTAAAGAGAATAAGCACCAAGTATCTCGACATGGCTGACAAATACGGCAAGCAGGTGGGCATTCACGCACACAACAACCAGCAGCTCGCATTTGCAAACACTATAGAAGCTCTCTCCGAGGGCGTAAACTACATCGATGCTACATATGACGGCATGGGCAGAGGTGCAGGCAACTGCGCTATGGAGCTTCTCTTAGGCTTCCTTAAGAACCCGAAGTACAAGCTCTACCCTGTCATCAAGTTCATCGAGCAGCACATGAACAAGCTGCGTGAGGACGGCGTGCTCTGGGGCTACGGCATACCTTACATGGTAACAGGCCAGTTCAACCAGCACCCGAGAGAGGCTATCGCATTCAGCGAGGCACTCAGAAAGGATTACACAGAGTTCTACAAGCACATACTCGACATGAACTCTTGAAGGGACCAATGCACCGAGCCGGCAGACCCGCTCGACCCGCTGGGTGCATTCGAGCTGTAAAAACCGCTTTGCGGTTTTTACAAATGCATAATGCAGAATGCATAATGCACAATTGATGTGTCCTGCTTCGCAGGACGGATATGAATAACACAGCCCCCGAGATATTTATCCCGGGGGTTTGCTGTTTATATTGGTATGATTAAGGCGTTAGTTAAGAGCCGGCAAAGGCGACATTCCGAAAGGGCGAGGGGGCGACCGCAAAGCCCCTCGTGTACCCTATGGGAGCGAGAGAGCTGCCTTGAAGGTTAACCTCTCCTACAGAATAGCTTCGAGGGTAGTCTCTCATTCTTCTCACGCTACGGCAGGGGGGCTTTCCGGTCTATCCCACCACGCTATGAACTCCCCTGTTTAAGCGGTTTCTATGTCGCTTGTGACAACATTCGTGTCAACAATAAGGCTGTTGAAATAATCATCGATACGCTTGTCAACGAGCTTGCGTTCGTCAGAGAATGTGTGCTGATATATCGTCTTTAAGACATCAGGCGTTGACCAGCCGCCGCGTTCCATAGCGTACTTGTCTGGTATGCCGAGCATAAGCATTATCGAGGCATTCAAGTGCCTTAAATCGTGAAATGTCATCTCAATTCCGTTTTCAAGCATAAGTGTTCTGAACTTGTTGTAAATAGCACTGTGCGTGTCCTTGATGATGAAATCATTCTCGGTTTCGTGCGGCACTTTCTCAATAAGCCTTGTGATGTATTCGGGTAACGAAATCGCTCTTGTTGAACAGCTTGTTTTGTTCACTTCCCGAATGTGGTCTGAACCGCCGAACCTGACATTTGCTCTGTTAACGAATAAAACGCCGTTTCTGACGTCACTGAACTTTAACCCCCTGACTTCACTCATACGAAGTGAAAGCCACATAGCGAGCAGGCAGGGCAGTTCTATTGACGTGTTTCTGATTATGTTCAAGACTGTGCGAGCGTCTGGCAGCTCTTTAGTCTTGTTTCTCTTCGGCGGCAGCGTAACGTTAATATCGGGCTTTATGCCGTGTATCTTTAACGCTGCAAGCACTAAACACTTTGCATCTTTTAATGACCTGTACCCGAGCCGCTTTGCATCTTCGTTTATTGCTCTTTGCAGGGTGAGCGTGTCAAGCTTTTCCGCTTTTATGTTCATAACCGACTGTAGGCGCGTTCTGCGTGTTCTTTCATAGCCGTATATTGTTGACGGTGCAAGCACGTTCCTTTTCAGCTCGATGTAATCATCAATAGCCTTGCCGACAGTCAGCGACTTTGCCGAGATTTTTCCTTTTCCCCCTTTTTCAAATTCTCTTGCTAATTTTTCAGCTTTCCAGCGTTCGTCTGCGGTGAATGATTTGAATATCTGTTTTCCGTTTACATCGCGTCCGAGAAAAACTCTCGCTCTCCAGTTTCCACTTTTAAGCTTTTGTATATTTGCCATACTACACCATTCCTTTCAATTTTGACGGTGTGTAATATAGCTCTGTGTTCAAATTTATTATATATTTGCTTTTTAGGTTTGTCAAGTCGGAAAAACGGGCTTTAAGCCGAGACTATCACGGGTGAAACCTCTTTTTTTCATCAAATTGCAGTTTCTATGTTCTGCACAATAGCGATAGATTTAAACTGTGGAATATGCACAGGTGTGAATTCTATCTGATTGGCATAAAACTTTAACCATACGGCATAACATAACTTCTTAATGGTAAATTGTGGGCTATCAGCCATAGGTTATCAGTCCTTTCTGTGTTGGTTGTGTCGGTTGCTGTTCACCGTAGCATCGCAACCGACACACGTAATTTTGCCGTAATTTCGGGACTTTAAGCCCATTTGTGTTGGTTGTGTTGGTTGTGTCGGTTAGTTTTTACGTTTGGTGGGGGTCTGGCAATTTGTACAATGTTTAGGTGCCTAATTTGTGAATATCGCACAGCAATATAATCCGAATACTTTGGGGGAAGTTTCCCCCAAAATCCCCCCTCAAATGCTTTTAGCTTTGTGTGCCTTTGTCACTCGGTATATCATCTTACGCCATATTATTCCACGGTCATATTGACAACGAGCCTCTATGAATGTGTTTTTAAGGTCGCGCAGGGAGCACCCCCAAAAGGGTTGCGCCCTTGGCTCCTCAGCCTAACACATTCATACTCATTGTCAATAAGCTTTCGCGGCATAAGATGTCGTAAGCTGATATACCTCCTTTCGCAGTTACATTCTGTATCTATTCAAGATGAACTTACGCTCTTTGAGTTACAGTCTATGTTTTTCGGGCGGTCTGTAATATAACTCTGCGGAGTATTACAAGGGATTTGTATGCTATAACGAGCTGTGTTACTTAATAGAGCTTGTGCTTGCCCCCTGCGGTGGCAAAGCCACTCGCAAGGGGGGCGATATATGTTAGAAGAAAGGAGAACCACAGAGTTATATTACACACCGTCCGATTATATGAGCGTGTCAACAATTAGTGTCAATTTTCGCGATAAGCTTACACTATCAAGGGTTGCTGACGTGTGAATTTTTGATTTTTACAAGTTTTTCAAGTCTTTGTTTTTGCCCTGTTTTCGGGAGCAAAGCCGAGACTATCAAGGGGTCGAGCCTTGCAAAGCTTTCGGGGCGGATAGTGGGTAAAGGCTTTCCGGTCGCCCCCCTGCGGCAGCAAGCTGCCGCTCACCCCCTTCGGGGATATGCCCACACACGATGTGGAGGACGACGAAGAAGACTGCCTCCCCTAACAGGGGAGGTGCCCCGAAGTGGCGGAGGGGTTTCAAAATCCATCGGCGCAAGCCGATACCTCAATTATGCATTGTGCATTATGCATTATGCATTGAAAAAGCATTATGCATTTGTGTAACGAAAAGCGTTACACATCGGCGTTACGCCGACCGGAATGCCAGCCCTGCTTCTTCGGTGCAGAGATAGTAGTCGCTTATCATGTCGTCTTTTTCTTCTGCGTCCTTGATGCGCTTGACAATGTCTGCCGGCATAGCATCAAACTTAGTGCCCTGCGGATAGAGATACAGCGTGTCGCCTGTTAAAAGGCCCAACGAGCCGAAACGCTCGCTTACGTCTATGGCGTCAGCGCTGACGTACTTTGCAAAATAGCTCGTGTCGGCAGGTGTGCCCTTTATTGTGGTGATGTTGGTTATCTTCATAGAATAGATGCCGTCGCCCTCGTCCTTAACAGGACCGAAGAAGCCTGCAAAGTGCGAGAAAACTTCGACACGCTCGTTTTTGTCGTTTAAGTCATAGTCAAGATACAGCCCCTCGAACTTGCCGTTGGGTTCGATGTGCAGGTCGATGCCGTTTGACTTGTTGAGCGTTGCCGAGTAGTTGTAGGGCATACCCTCGGGCATCTCGAACGGCTCCTGCGCAGGCAGGAAATGGAGCTTTACAGCGCCCGATGTCGTAAACTCTACTGCCTGCGCATCGGTGTAGGGAACATAGAATGCAAAGCTGCTTTCACCTTTGTCATCTGTGGCAAAGCAGAAATAATCCCCCTCGCCGCCGTTTTCGTCGTCAAGGTCATAATGCCCTGCTTTGACGGTGCCCTCGTATTCAAGGCTGCCGGAAGCAAGGAAGCTCTCAAACGTTCCGTCCTCGTGGACAGAGATGTGAGCCGCCGTCGGGTCGCCTTCTATATACCAGTCGCCTACGATAGCCGATACACTGTATTCCTTTTCAGGCTCGGTGACTGTGGTGGTAGTCTCCGTTGTGGTCGTTTCTGTCGTCGTGGTAGTCTCGGGAGCGGAGGTCGTGGTGGTTGTCGTAGTCTCCTCCTGCGACGAGCTCTCGACCGCCGATGACGAGCTTGAATTCTTAGCCTTTTTCTTTTTGCTGCTGCTTTCCTCATCATCGCCGCACGCTGCCAGCGAGAGAGTCATTACAAGTGCGAGTGCCAGTGCAAGTGTTTTTTTCATAATATCACCCCGGTGTTTTTAGTTAATAGTTAATAGTGAACAGTGAACAGTTAAGGTGCGCCTGACGGCGCTTATGCCCATTCGGGCGTGTGGTGGAGGCAGTAGAGCTTCAAGGGTAGTCTCTCTCTTATCTCACGCTACAGTAGGGTGGGCTCATGCGCCACCCCTGCTCCGGCTTCGCCTTCGCCACCCCCTTCGGGGTGCAAACGCCGAGGGCTTTGCTGAAACCGTCCGACCAACAGGCCGATATGGCGCTCGTCTGCTTGCGCAGACAGCCAAGTTTCGCAAAGCGAAACTTGCAATAAGCGGCGTGAGCCGCACACCTCAATTATGCATTATGCATTATGCATTGTGCATTGAAAAAGCATTATGCATTTTTATAGCGTTTCTTTATCTGCTATTTTATCACAAACCGCCCTGTCTGTCAACCTTGACTTCCCAGTAGTACTTTCGGTCTGCAACGGGGAAGTCGTCCATAACGCCGTGTTCGGGGTCATAGAACACTCCCTCGCAGTAGAGCGACCAGTGCCAGCAGCGGGGAGTTTCAAGGCTGAGCACGGCGATAGGGGGGAGCTGTGATTTATCCTGCACGGGCACTCTTGCATCGCTTATCCATAAGCCATGCGAGCGCAGGTAGGATCTCATTTGTTTAAGGTCAGTTTCTCTGAAGTTATCAAGCTCAGCGGACACTTTTTCAACATCTATCCCTGTGAGCATAGCGAGCACCGCCTGCCCACAGCGCAGGTCATCGGGCTCGTGGAGGTAGGAAATATTCATGGTTACTCCTTTTGGGTCAAATTTTCGATGCACAATGCTTTTTCAATGCATAATGCTTTTTCAATGCATAATGCATAATGCATAATTGTGGTGTCGGCTGGCGCCGACGTATGCCCATTCGGCCAGAGCCGCCGAAGGCGTGCGACCGAAGGGTCGAGGTGGCGCATGAGCAGACAAGGTCGGCTCGAAAGCCCCTCGGTGTAGCCTATGATGACAAGAGAGCTTCCTTGAAGGTAAGCAACTCGGGCATTTCAGCTCACGGCAAGGCCTTTGTTTATCTTACGCTACAGGTAGGGGGGCTTTCGAGCTGTCGCAGACAGCTCATGCGCCACCCCTGCTACGGCTACGCCTTCGCCACCCCCTTCGGGTGCATATCCTACGATTTAGCTGAAATCGTCCGACTGACAGGCCGAATGGCCATACGTCGGCGCAAGCCGACACCTCAACTATTCACTATTCATTCTTCACTATTCACTATTCACTGAGCGCAGCGTTTCTCCTGTTAACTGACAAAGCCGCCATATAGGCGGCTTGGGGGGGTATCAGAAGTTCTTTCTCCATACGGTGGGGGAGAAAAGGATTATCATCGGCATACATTCAAGTCTGCCGAGGAGCATATCGAGGGTGAGAGTTACCTTCGATACGTCAGAGTAGAACGAGAAATTCTCGATAGGGCCTACACGGTTAAGACCAGGACCTATGTTGTTGATACAGGTCACGACTGATGTGAATGTCGTCGAGAAATCTGCGTTGTCGGTCGCTACGAAGATAAGCGACACTATTATGAGCCCGAGGTAGATAGAGAGGTAGTTCTGTACGCTGTGGACTATCTGTACGTCCATAGTCTTCGAGTCGCTCTTTACCACGTTTACCGAGTTCGGGCGGAGCATCTTGCGGATAGTTCTTATGGCGTTTTTAAAAAGAATGATTATTCTTGCGACCTTGAAGCCGCCGCCTGTCGAGCCGCCGCAGGCACCTATGAACATGAGTATCACGAGCAGCATCTGCGAAAATCCCGGCCACTGCGTAAAGTCAGCCGTTGCGTAGCCTGTTGATGTCATAATAGATGACACCTGGAAGCCTGCGTATCTTAAGCACTTGTTGAAGCTGTGGTATATGGGGGCTATGTCTATCATTATAAGGCCTGTAGCCACGGCCATTATGCCGACATAGACCTTTATCTCGGTGTTTCTCCACACATCGCCGAGCCTTCTTGCAAGAATGAAGTAGTAAAGCGAGAAGTTGACACCGAAAAGCGCCATCATTATGGTTATTACCGCATCAATAGATGCCGAGTCGTAGTAGGCGATACCGTCGTTCTTGATACCGAAGCCGCCGGTGCCGGCTGTACCCATTGCGTGGCACACGCTGTCAAAAAGCGGCATATCGCATATAACGAGAAGAACTATGGTAATAGCCGTAAGCACAGCATAGATTATGTAGAGGTAAGCCGCAGAGAGCTTGCCCTTGGGAACTATCTTGCCGACCTGAGGGCCTGCACATTCCGCACGCATAAGGGTCAGAGCCTCGTTTGACGATGGGAGTATCGCTATAGCGAGCACCAAAACGCCCATACCGCCGACCCAGTGGGTAAGGCTTCTGTAGAAAAGCATACCACGGGAAAGTGCCTCGACGTTTGTGAGTATGGTAGAGCCGGTAGTCGTAAAGCCCGAAACGCTCTCGAACACGGCATCTACAAAGTGCGGTATCTCACCGCTCATATAAAAGGGCAAAGCGCCTATAATCGGGTAGACCACCCACATAAGCGCCACTATGACAAGAGCTTCCCTGTCATACATATGCTTATTCTTAGGCTTGATAACGGTAAGCGGCACGCCTGCGATAGCTGTACATATACCGACTATCAGGAAAATCTTTGCCGTATCCTTTTCATCATAGTAAAGGCTTACTGCCATAGGCAGCAGGAAAAGCAAAGAGCCCAGAAGCAATATTTTTGAAAGATAATGGAAAACAAGCTGCTTGTTCACGATCTTCCTCCGTTTATGTTAGTTAATAGTTAACAGTTATCAGTTAACAGTTAAGGTATCGCCTGCGGCGATGTATTTTAAGACCCCTCCGCCGGAAACGCTGCGCTCAGTGAATAGTGAATAGTGAAGAATGAATAGTGAATAGTTGATGAGCGGCGGTTTAGCTTCAAGGAAGCTCTCTCACTATCCCTACGCTACGGTAGGGGGGCTTTCGAGCCGGCTTCGACGGCTCATGCGCCACCTCGACCCTTCGGAAGCACGTCCTACGATTTAGCTGAAACCGTCCGACAAACACGCCCGAATGGGCATAACGTCCTGCGCAAGCAGGACACCACAATTATGCATTATGCATTATGCATTATGCATTGGTTGTCAGCCTCTGTCAAGAATGTCCTTAAGCTCGGAGATGCGGTGCTCCTTGCAGACAACTACGACACTGTCGCCTATCTCGATGGTGTCCATACCGCTCGGGATAATGATGTCACGCTTTCTTACGATGCCGCATATGAGAATGTTCTTCTTAAGCGCCATAGATGCGAGCTTGATGCCCACAACGCCGGGAATGTTCTCACGCACCTTGAATTCTATCGCCTCGACCTTGTTTGATACGAGGTGGTAGAGGGATTCTATGTTTGAGTCAAGCGCTGCACTCTGCGAGCGTACATAGCTCAAGATATTGCTCGTGGTGATGTATTTTGGCGAGATTATCGTGTCAAGGCCTATCTGCGAGGCAAGGTCAACGTAGCTGTCACGGTTTACCTTGGTGACTACCTTGGCACCCGTGTTTATCTTGGCGTAGAGCGACATGATGATGTTTTCTTCGTCGATGCCTGTTATCGCAACAAAGGAATCAGCATCGTCGATGCCCTCCTCCTGCAAGAGATCCTGGTCGGTGCCGTCGCCGTGGATAACTGTGGCCTTTGGCAGCAGCTCGGCAAGCTGTGTGCAGCGTGCGTAGTCCTGCTCGATTATCTTTACCCTCATGCCCAGCGATAAAAGCTGGCGTGAGAGGTAGTAGCATATCTTTCCGCCGCCGACTATCATAACTGTCTTTATCTTGTCCTTCAGTGCGCCGCACATTCTGAAAAAGCGCTCAAGATCCTTGTGCGATGCGGCGATGTTTATCCTGTCGCCTGCACGGAGTATAAAATCACCTGTCGGCACGTATATCTTTGAATCTCTCTGTACAGCGCAGATAAGAAATCTGATGTTAGTCCTCTTGTATATCTCAGCGAGCGAGAGCCCGTCAAGTGTTGAATTCTCAGCGAGCTTGTGCTCGACAAGCTCTATCCTGCCCTTTTCAAACACCTCGACCTTTGCAGCCGTCGGGAATATGAGCACTCGTGCGAACTCCTCAGCTGTGGTGAGCTCGGGGTTTATGACCATTGACAGCCCCAGCTCGTCCTTTACTACGTCTACCTGGCTGTAATAGGCAGGGTTTCTTACTCGTGATATAGTCTTTTTGCAGCCCAGACGCTTAGCGAGCAGGCAGCAGAGCATATTGAGCTCGTCATAGGGGGTCGTTGCTATCAGCAGGCCTGACTTGCCGACACCGGCCTCACGCTGAACGTCTATAGTAGCGCCATTGCCCTCGATAGTCATAACGTCCTGGCTGTTCTGTATTCTTTTAAGGGCTTCGCCCTTTATATCGACTACGGTGATACTGTGGCCTTCCTCTGCAAGTGTAGATGCGAGGTTTCCGCCCACCTTACCGTTACCGATGATAACTACTTTCATTGTCTTGCCCCTTTCACTCGGGTTTTCAGAGGTGCCCGATCATACAACAATACATTATACCACATTTTCCCGATATTGTCAATCAGGGGTGGGAGAGTATTAAGGCAACACCGCACAAAGACCGCCTGAAGGCTTTGTACGCAACTTACTTGCATCTTTTCTGTCATATTACACATTTTTTCCTTGAAATACGGTAGTATTCCTTCGGAAAATCTGTGCAATCTGACGAAAAAGCTGACTGCGCAATTTGCGCACAATCTTCGTGCGGTGTTGCCTTAATGTTTAGGTAAAATATCACACTTTTTGTAATGCATAATGCTTTAACAATGCATAATGCATAATGCATAATGAAGGTGCGCCTGCGGTGATTATTGCAAGTTTCGCTTTGCGAAACTTGGCTGTCTGCGCAAGCAGACGAGCGCCATATCGGCCTGTCAGTCGGACGGTTTCAGCAAAGCCCTCGGCGTTTGCACCCCGAAGGGGGTGGCGAAGGCGAAGCCGGAGCAGGGGTGGCGAAAGCCCCCCTACTGTAGCGTGAGGATAGCGAGAGACCACCCTCGAAGCTATTCTGTAGGAGAGGTTTACCTTAAAGGCGGCTCTCTCGCTCCCATAGGGTACATTGTGGGGGCTTTGCGGTCGCCCCCACGCCCCTTCGCAACGGCAGCTTTCCTTCAAGGCTGCTCTCTCGCTACCATAGGGTACACGAGGGGCTTTCGAGCCGACCTTGTCGGCCTAAGCGCTACCTCGACCCTTCGGAAATGCGGCTTTGCCGCACCTCAACTATTCATTTTTCACTATTCACTATTCACTGAGCGCAGCGTTTCTGCCCGAATGGGCATAAGCGGCGCAGCCGCACACCACAATTATGCATTATGCATTGCAAATGCACCTGTCACTTGCATCAGAACGCTCCGCTCGTGTCGCCCTTGACCTTGACGGAAAGCCCGTCGTCGTAGCCGACCGATGCGACCTCGCCGTTTATGACGGTCAGATGATATACTATGCAGTTGGTTATCTTTGCCCCCCAGACCTTGCTTCTGTCTTCCTCGGGGGAGAGGTTCCACAGCAGACTGCGAAGGGCTATGCCGTGGGTGACTATAAGCACGTTCTTGTCTTCTTCTGTAAGCAGCCGGTCAATAAAGCGCCCTGTGCGCTCTGTCATGTGAGCTGTCGGCTCTACTCCGTCAGGGGCAGGGGCGTGCTCCGGGTCGTGGAAGAATGCCCACATCGGCTCGTCTATGCCGCTGTAGTGTACCCCCTCGTAGCTGCCAAAGTCCATTTCTATTATCAGCGGCTCGGGGCAGACCTGCCTGCCGCCGGAGATTATCTCTGCTGTCTGCACAGCACGCTTAAGGGGAGAGGAATACACCTTATCAAAGCTGATGCCTGCCGCCTTGAAAAGCTCATATGATGCCCTGGCATCTGCTATGCCCTTGTCATTGAGCTCGCAGTCTATGTGGCCTTGCAAGCGCTCTGCCTTGTTCATGTCCGTCTCGCCGTGGCGTACTATGTATATGTGTCTTACGCTGTCTGTCATTACATCATGTCCTCTATAACATACGGCAGCTCGACTGTGAAGCATACGCCGCCTTCCTTAACATTTTCGGCAAACACCCTGCCGTTGCAGAGATCTACCACACGCTTTACAAGCGCAAGGCCTAATCCGTTGCCCTCGGTGGCTCTTGATTTGTCGCCCTGGTAGAATTTATCAAAAATATGCGCCTTGACCTGCGGCGGTATCTGAGGGCCGCTGTTGAATATCTTGCAGAGGATATTCTTCTCGCCTCTTACAAGGGTAACGCTGATAACGCCCTCCTCGGGGGTGAATTTTATGGCGTTGTTTATGATGTTCTGCCATATCTGCGCCATGAGCTCCTCGTTGCCGACGTAGTATATGTCGTCAAGCTCTATGCGCATATCAATGTCTTTCTTGCTCCAGCTGTGTTCGAGCATCAGCACTATCTTTCTTATCTGCTCATCGAGCGAGAAGCGCTTTTTCTTGCCTATCGTCTGCTGGTTCTCAACTCTTGTGAGGTTGAGGATATTAGCTGCGAGCTTGGTAAGGCGTGTAGTCTCCTCGATTATTATCTCGGTGTACTCTGCACGCTCCTCCTCGCCCAGGCTCTTGTCCTGCAAGAGCTTTGCAAAGCCCTGGATAGATGCGAGCGGTGTCTTGAACTCGTGGGAAACGTTGCTGATAAAGTCGCCGCGCAGCGTTTCTATGCCTGCGAGCTCCTTCGCCATTTTATTAAAGCTCTTGATAAGGGGAGCGTACTCCTTGCTGTTAGGCACAGGCACCTGCACCCTGAAGTTACCTCTCGTTATCTCCGCCGTAGCGACAGACAGGTCATCGAGCGGCTTCAGCATCAGCCTTGATAGGATACCGGTAAGTATAGTACCCATTATGATAGCCGCAAGGAAGGATACAAGGATAATTATGCTCGCCACCCAGTAAGTACCCGAGCTTGTAAAGGAATCAAACCGGTAGTAGCTGTCCTTTACCTTCATATAGGCGGTGATGCTCGGGAAAAGGCCGTTTGAGCTGACACTTATTATCTCGCCGTCGGCCTCGTCGATATCGAGCTTGTATCTGTTGTAGTCCTTTGAGTCTTCCTCTATCTTGGTGACGCTGAATGCGTTGTTGGTGGTAAGCATGACTATCTCGTCAGCGGTATAGTCATTCTTCTTCTTCGAGGCGGATTCTTTTGTTTCCTTGTCCTTTTCCTTCTTCGGGTCGTCCTCGTCGGAAATGTCAGCCTCCTCGCCGGAGAGTATCCTGATAGACGAGCCGACAGCCTCTATCTGCGTCTGTGCGTTGTTTCTCATTATAGGCGCAAAGATAAGTATCATGACCGTTATCGAAACACACGCCGACACCACCATTATTCCGAACACCATTGCCGCCAGCTTGAACTGCAGCGACACGGCAAGCCGCTTTTTTTCTGATTTTTTACTCATAAATACACCACTCTCTAAAGCCAGGTAACAGGTTACAGGTAACAGGTAACAGTTGCGGTGCGCCTGACGGCGCATATGGCCATACGGCCTGCTGGCCTGACGATTTCAACAAAACCCTCGGCTATTCACCCGA
Organism: Ruminococcus sp. NK3A76; assembly: GCF_000686125.1. Taxonomy (NCBI): domain Bacteria; kingdom Bacillati; phylum Bacillota; class Clostridia; order Eubacteriales; family Oscillospiraceae; genus Ruminococcus; species Ruminococcus sp. NK3A76. Next base: position 2,508,858 of record NZ_JMMA01000002.1, on the reverse strand, counting down.
AGGGGGTGGCGAAGGCGAAGCCGGAGCAGGGGGGCGACCGGAAAGCCCCCCTACCGTAGCGTAGGATTAACGAGAGACTATCCTTGAAGCTATACCATAGGGCTTGCACACCCCCAACCCGTACCGTAGGATAACGAGAGACTACTCTCGAAGCTAAGTCGTAAGCTATCCACCGGCTAAATCCCCCTTCGGGGAGACACCTCCCCATTTCGGGGGAGGCTGTCTTCTTCTTCAACTATATGATAACATATTTTAGCCAAAAAAGCAATCGGCAAAGCATACGGATATTTGCTGAGTTACTATGCAACAAACATACAGGTATACTATATATATGAAAATAGCAAACATAAGCACCTACTTGTGAGGGTAGGTGCTTGTGAGTTATTAATACACAGGATTTCCCGGAGGTAAAACGCCCCAATCATCGGGGCCGTATACTTCACCCCAATTGTCTTCATGATAGGTGGTAAGCGTCACCGCCTTGCTGGGCTTGCCCCAGTAGGTCTTTCCGCCTGCTTTGCGGTATGCCCTTACCTTGTATCTGTAGCTCGTTAATGCTTTCAGACCTGTTATATCATAGTTTGTGTTGTCGCCGCCCGAAACGGTAGCGACCTTTTTGTATTTCTTAGTGGCTGTGTTGTAGACATATACCCGATAGCCGTTGGCGTTTGCGACCTTTGTCCAGCTGAGCGCCCCTGCCGTATCTGTAAAGGGAGTTGCGCTCACGCCCTTGACCTGTGCAGGCGTATAGCTCTTGGTGGTGACGCTTATAGCGGCGGTCTTGCCCCAGTAGGTCTTGCCGTTCACCTTGCGGTAGGCTCTTACCTTGAATCTGTAGCCTGTTGCCGGGGTCAGGCCTGTCACCTTGTATGATGCGGTGCTGCTGCCTGATATTGTAGTCAGCTTTTTGTATTTTTTGGTCTTTGCATCATAGATGTAGACCCTGTAGCCGTTTGCACCTGATATCTCAGCCCAGCTGAGTGTGACCTTGGTGTATGAGGCCTTGGCGCTCAGGCTGTTTATCTTTGCAGGCGTGTAGTCAGCAGCATGAGCTGTCACAGCAGTGTCCGAAGTGAAAGCGGTGAATGTGTCCGCCGCAGGCAAAGCCTGAGAAGCAGCCATTATAAGAGCTGCAAATGTGGTTATGATAGCCTTTTTCATATTTTTCCTCCTTGAAAGTGGGATGTTGGGTATTTATTCCATATGTTATTATACTATATCTGAGCATTCCTGTCAATATATCTCTGACCGACAAAAGAAAGACAACTGACTTACTGACCTGACGACGACAAAAAAGACGAAGAAGACAAAGAAGACGAAAAGAGACATTCACGTCTTCATCTTCGTCTTCATTCACATAGTCATTTGCATTGACATTTACATATGCATTAGCATTTACATTTACATATACATATACATATACATATACAGCTTGTTTTGCTTGTTTTGGGAAAGCAAAACAACCATTTGCTTGTTTTGCTTGTTTTGAAAAGCCCACCGGTTTATTTGGGATATTTAAGACAGGCAAAGATAGCCTCCCCTAACAGGGGAGGTGCCCCGAAGGGGCGGAGGGGTCTTTAAAATATCCGCCGCAGGCGCACCACACCTGTAACCTGTTACCTGAATATAGCCTGTTACCTGAAACTTATTTGAGCTTCTTTGCCTTGTACCCAAGTCCTCGTACTGTGACTATCTCAAAATCATCGCAGTCACGGTAGCGCTCTCTGACACGCTTGACGTGAACATCGACAGTTCTCTCATCAACATCGTGATCCATGCCCCATATCTCATCGAGCAGCTCACGGCGTGTGAATATCTTGTCAGGGTAGGAGAGCAGCTTGAAAAGCAGCATGAACTCCTTCTGCGGAATCGTCTGCGAAGGGCCTCCGCCGACAGAGATAGACACGGCATCGTAATCGAGCACGCACGAGCCTATAGTGAGCTTTTTGTCAGATGCGAGCTTTGCACGCCGAAGCAGTGCACCCACACGCAGTATCATCTCGTTTATGTCTATCGGCTTTACCATATAGTCGTCAGTGCCGGCCATAAAGCCCTCCTGCTTGTCCTCAAAGGCTTCCTTGGCTGTCACCATAAGGATAGGCATATTGAACCCTGCACGGCGCAGCTGTCTTGTAAGCTCATAGCCGTCCATGTTAGGCATCATTATGTCTGATATTATCATGTCGATATTTGTCTTATCGAGCAGGTCGAGAGCTTCCACACCGTCGTTGGCTGTATAGGGGGTATAGCCGTGCTGTTTGAGTGCTGCTGACATAAGACGGCGCAGGCTGGCGTCATCTTCTACTACGAGTATCTGAAACATATTGATTTCTCCTTTTCTGAGGTATTTTTATAATGGTTGTGCGTTATGCACAAATTGCGTCTGATTTTTTGGGGAAGATTTTACGTTTATTTATTAAAAAGCTTTGTGATATGCCCCATAGTTCACATTCGGTTCACGTTGGGGTGTTATTATATAGCTACAGTAAGAAATACACGAGATCATTAACATGATCCTTTCATAATTCTATAGGGAATCAAAGCTCATTACTTAACGGTAGTGAGCTTTGATTTGTCCTAGGGCCGGACGGGGTCCTAGGGCCGGACGGGCCGTGTACCGCCGCATATACGGTGTGCCGAACCATGGGGCTTTGTGCGGCGGTGTCGAAATGTTTGCTTATTATTTGATTGCTTTGGTGGTTTATTGCAGGCTTAGCTTGATCATGCATTGTGCATCAGTGTCAGGCGGCTTGCTTTTTTTATAATGCGGATAACGCATCTGCGAAAGGGTGAGCGGCGGCTATGCCGACGCTGGGGCGACCGCAAAGCCCCTCGTGTACCCCCTGAGAGCGAGAGAGCACCCTTGAAGGAAAACCGCCCCCAATCACATACCGCCCGAAAGGGCATCTCGTGCGCCAACGGCGCACACCTCAATTATGCATTATTATGCATTTGCGAAGTGTTGTGCAATATGTACAAAAGAAGTCCGTACATCTCGCTGATTTTTTTACGTTTATTCTTGCCAAAAGTACGAAATATGTCTCTCCAGTTCATATTCGGTTCACGTTGGGGTGTTATTATATAATCACAGCAAGGGAAAGCGTTGATAAACGGTAAAACCTAAAGCTCAAACCTAAAGGTTCGTTCTTCCCTTTATAGCGGTCACCCCACCGCTGAGAGCTTATAGGTCAAATGCTTACACAGCTTTAGGTTTTACGATTTATCAACACAGATCATTTTCATGATCCTTTCATAATTCTATAGGGAATCAAAGCTCATTACTTAACGGTAGTGAGCTTTGATTTGTCCTAGGGCCGGACGGGGTCCTAGGGCCGGACGGGCCGTGTACCGCCGCATATACGGTGTGCCGAACCATGGGACTTTGTGCGGCGGTGTCGAAAAGTTTGCTTGTTATTTGATTGCTCTGGTGGTTTATTGCAGGCTCAGCTTGATTATGCATTGTGCATCAGTGTCAGGCGGCTTGCCTTTTTATATAATGTGGAAGACGACATTGCGAAAGGGTGAGCGGCGGCTATGCCGACGCTGGGGCGACCGCAAAGCCCCCAAATGCCGCCGTCAGGCGGCTGCCCGAATGGGCATTTCGTGCGCCAACGGCGCACACCTCAATTATGCATTATGCATTCTTAATTATGCATTTGCGAAGCACCGTGCATTCTTAATTCTGCATTTGATTCCGCATTGCCTTTTGTATAAACAATTACCAAATAGTGAAATGTATACAAAAAAACGTTTAAGGAACAAATTTATTTTTACGCCAACAATCTCAAAAAGTCCGAAATATGTCTCTCCAGTTCATATTCGGTTCACGTTGGGGTGTTATTATATAGCTACAGTAAGAAATACACGAGATCATTTACATGATCCTTTCATAATTCTATAGGGAATCAAAGCTCATTACTTAACGGTAGTGAGCTTTGATTTGTCCTAGGGCCGGACGGGGTCCTAGGGCCGGACGGGCCGTGTACCGCCGCATATACGGTGTGCCGAACCATGGGACTTTGTGCGGCGGTGTCGAAAAGTTTGCTTGTTATTTGATTGCTCTGGTGGTTTATTGCAGGCTCAGCTTGATTATGCATTGTGCATCAGTGTCAGGCGGCTTGCCTTTTTATATAATGTGGAAGACGACATTGCGAAAGGGTGAGCGGCGGCTATGCCGACGCTGGGGCGACCGCAAAGCCCCCAAATGCCGCCGTCAGGCGGCTGCCCGAATGGGCATTTCGTGCGCCAACGGCGCACACCTCAATTATGCATTATGCATTCTTAATTATGCATTTGCGAAGCACCGTGCATTCTTAATTCTGCATTTGATTCCGCATTGCCTTTTGTATAAACAATTACCAAATAGTGAAATGTATACAAAAAAACGTTTAAGGAACAAATTTATTTTTACGCCAACAATCTCAAAAAGTCCGAAATATGTCTCTCCAGTTCATATTCGGTTCACGTTGGGGTGTTATTATATAGCTACAGTAAGAAATACACGAGATCATTTACATGATCCTTTCATAATTCTATAGGGAATCAAAGCTCATTACTTAACGGTAGTGAGCTTTGATTTTAGTCTTAGGGCCGGATGGGCCGTGTACCGCCGCATATACGGTGTGCCGAACCGGAGGGCTTTGTGCGGCGGTGTCGGACTATCTGATAGTATGTTATACACCAAAGATGCCTGCACATAGTCTTATTCAGACAGTGGGCTGCGGCTTTTACAGAGAATACTATACAGATATTATTATAACATACTTTACAAAAAAATTCAAGCACTAATTTCAATGCACAATTGAAGTGTGACAAGGCCGTATATGCACATCAGGTCTTACTATGGCAAGGCGTATGGCATATCCCCGAAGGAGGCATAGCCTTTGGCTTTGTAAAGGCCGAATGGCCATATCGTGCGGCACAAGCCAAGTTATGCGAAGCGAAACTTGCGTCCTTTAAGCCTTTGGCTTAAAGGACAATACACCTCACCTGTTACCTGTTACCTGAAATATCTCACCTGTTACCTGAAATATCTTATCTGATGACTATATTACTGCCAGAAAGGGGCGTTTTACATGGAAAGAAATGAAAAGATCGAAGCATTGCAGAAGATGATCGACGAGAGCAGCCGGATAGTGTTCTTCGGCGGCGCAGGTGTCTCGACTGAGAGCGGCATACCTGATTTCCGCTCCCGTGACGGGCTTTACAATCAGAAATACAAATACCCGCCCGAGCAGATCATCAGCCGCAGCTTCTTTGACTCGCAGCCTGAGGAGTTCTACCGCTTTTACAGAGACAAGCTGCTCATTGACGGGGTAGAGCCCAACATCGCCCACAAAAAGCTCGCAGAGCTCGAGGAAGCAGGCAAGCTCGCAGCTGTTGTCACACAGAACATCGACGGGCTGCATCAGAAGGCAGGCAGCAGGACGGTCTACGAGCTGCACGGCTCGGTGCTGAGAAATTACTGCCGCAAGTGTCACAAATTCTATGATGCTGACTTTATCAAAAACAGCGTTCCCCTGCCTATATGCGAGTGCGGCGGACTTGTAAAGCCTGACGTGGTGCTTTACGAGGAGGGGCTTGACAACGAGATACTTGAAAACTCCATCGCTGCTATAAGCTCCTGTGATATGCTCATTATCGCAGGAACTTCGCTGGTGGTCTACCCGGCGGCTGGGCTTGTTAGGTATTTCAGGGGCAAGCATCTTGTGATAATAAACCGTGACGCCACACCTATGGACAACAGCGCTGACCTTGTGATAAACGAAAAGATAGGCGAGGTGCTTAGTCAGATAAAGGTCGGAGGATAAGCTATGTCTGATAAGAGAAAGACAAAGGGCAAAATGCCTGTGCTTGCTGTATGCTATGACTTTGACAAGACGCTCTCGCCTGATGATATGCAGGCGCAGGGCTACATACAGGCAGTCTACGACGGTGACATACCGTCATTCTGGAGAGAGTGCAACGAGCTTGCCGAGGCAAACGAGATGGACTCAAACCTCGCCTATATGTACAAAATGGTCGAGGAAGCAAGGGGCAGGATACTGCTTACCAAAAACAGCCTGCGTGAATACGGCTCGAAGGTCAAGCTCTTTCCCGGGGTGGAGGAGTGGTTCGGGCGGATAAAGGCGTATGGCGATGAGCACGGGGTAGAGGTTGAGCACTACATCATATCCTCGGGGCTCAAAGAGATGATAGAGGGCACATCTGTCGCACAGGCAGGGGCTTTTGAGAAGATATACGCAAGCTCCTTCATGTTTGACGACAAGGACGTGCCGGTGTGGCCTGCGCAGGTGATAAACTACACCAACAAGACGCAGTTTTTGTTCAGGATAAGCAAGGGCGTGCTCGACATAAACGACCCCGGCGTGAATGATTACTTTGCGCCTGAGGATATGCGTGTGCCGTTTCGCAATATGGTCTACATAGGCGACAGCGACACCGACATTCCCTGCATGAAGCTGGTAAACTCCTACGGCGGACACTCGATAGGCGTTTACAACAGCGAGACAAAGGACATGACGAAGGTTTTCAAAATGCTTTCCGAAAACCGCATAAGATACTTCGCCCCGGCTGATTATACCGAGGGCGGAAAGCTCGACACGCTTGTGAAAGCCATGATAGACCGCACCGCCGCCAACGAGGTGCTTGAGGAGCTATACTACGAATGCAAGCAGGCGGCAGCAAACGGCAATAGAGAAAAGTGAACAGTGAAAAGAAAAGGTATCGGCTAAAAGCGCGGTGGCGATAAAGAAGTATTTGACAATTACAGCTTTGTTTGTGCCACCGCTAAAAGAATAAATAATAAAGAAGAAAGAATAAAGAATAAACAAGGTGTCCGCTTTGCGGACATATTTCAAAATATATCGTGTCTTATCGGCTTTTGCCGATAAGACACGATACCTTGATTATTATTTCTTATTTATTCTTTCTTCTTTTTTCTTTTAGCAGGCGCTGCACTAAGTAACGCAAAGACACTTCTGCCGTGATACAGCAGAAGTGTCGGAATAAAAACTTCTTTATTGCGCCTGCGCTAATGTCGATACCTTTTTGTTCTTTATTCTTTTAGCAGAGGTCATTTAATATATATGTTACATTATTGATTTGATTCTGCAATTTCTATGTGGTAAAATATAATTATGAAATAGATAAATGTTTTGTCAAAAGGCGTATTTTTACCGAATTATGACAATACTGTAAAATAAAGGCTTTATGAAAGTTTTCGTGAAAATGCTGCACCCGTTTAAGGTTTTCGGGGGTATTGCTTATGAAGGCCTCCAAAAACAACACTAACGCAGTATGCAGAAGGAAGAGAGAAAGATGAACGAAAAGACCATAGATGCAGCATTATCGGCACTGTCAGCAAACGTACCGAGAGCCCCCGAAGCGAGCATTGAAAGAATGCTCAGATCAATCAGGGAATTAAGTGCAAGGAGAGGGAACGCTGCCGTTTCCGAGCCTTCAGCGGTCAGCGAGCCGCAGATACACAAAGCCCCTCCGACAGCAGGGAAGATGACATTATGACAGCAATTACAGCAGGCTGCATATGATACCGGTCAGGTGTCATATGCAGCCGTTTGTTTTAGTGGGGGTCCCCTATGGGAGCGAGAGAGCACCCTTGAAGGAAAGCTGCCCCCACAATTAAGCCAAAGGGGTAGTCTTTCGCTTTGCTGACGCTACGGTAGGGGGGCTTTCGAGCCGTCGCAGACGGCTCATGCGCCACCCCTGCTCCGGCTGCGCCTACGCCACCCCCTTCGGATATACCTTTCCACACATTGCCCGAATGGGCATAAGCGGCGTAAGCCGCACCGGGGCTATTCACTATTCATTCTTCACTATTCACTATTCACTGAGCGCAGCGTTTCTCCTGTTACCTGAAAAAAAGTCCAGGCGTCAGCTGGTTTGAGCCGGTGCCTGGTTATTTGGTGTCTGTTGGCGGGGTGCGCCTGAGCCTTGATGATACACGCTGGATAAGCGGCATCAGGGGGCGTATGAAAACTATCGTCACAACGCCTGTGAGCAGAAGCTCTGTGAGTATGTAGCCCTTGGGCTTTAATACTACGAGCAGGCTCATGACAAGTATGAGCGCTGTGCCGATGATGTTGACGGCTATCCTGCATTTAAAGGGTACGAAACGCCTTGCATCTATTATCCTGATGATATAGCAGAGGAAATAGCTGATGAATGTCGCCAGCGCTGCGCCCTGTATGCCGAAAAGCGGTATCATGACTGAATTGAGCACGATGTTTGACAGGCAGACGACCAGTATCGTGATAAAGGCGTTCTTTGTGTGGTCGGTGGCGGTGTATATGCTTGCTAAAAACAGGTCAAGACAGGTGAATACTGCCGCTGTGATGAGCAAGGGAGTGTAAAGATACGCCGTTTTGTATTCGGGGTATACGCTGTAGTTTATGAGCACCGCAGACAGGGGCTTTACAAGGAGTATCAGCCCTGCACTTCCTATGAAAAGCACAGCCTCGTATGCGCCGTAGACCTTTTCGTAGAAGATGTTTCTGTCGCTCGAATCGTTCTCGGTTATCGCAGACATATTCCACGACTGGAAGAATATCGTCGAGAGCATAGACACAAGGTTGGGTATCTTTGTGGCGGCAGAGTAGATGCCTGCATCGTCGTCGCCCTTTATGCCGCCTATGAACAGCTGGTCTGAAAAGCCTGTGAACGTCCACATAACGGTGGTCGGGATAAGCGGTATGCAAAAGCGGAGCATCACCTTGCCGAGCTCTAAGCTGAAAGCGCCGGCCTTAAGGTATCGCCTCAGCCCTGCTGCAAAGAAAAGAAAGACTGACGAGCTGAGGTCTGAAAGGATAGTCGAGAGCATGAAGCCGCGCACACCCATTCCCATATGGCTTATGAATATGATGTTGAAAACAAGCAGCAGGAGTGTCGTGAGTATGCCGTCGAATGAAAAGAGCCGCACAAGCTCTCTTGCCCTTACGAACTGCGAGCACTGCGCCCTGACAGACGATGTGAAGATATAGACTATCAGCAGCACGGCAAAGCCTTCAAGCGATGAGAAAAGCGGTATGAAATGAATGAGCGGAACTATCACGATCATCGGCAGCAGCCCGAGCAGGGTGAGCACTGAGGAGGTCGTGAATACCTCGGTCTTGTCGTAGTTGTTGTCGAGCCCGTAGCGTATCACGGCCTCTCGCAGAGAGAGTGTGAACACGGGTATCAGAAACAGCGCAAGCATTTCGAGCAGCGATTTTGTATACAGCTGCGAAGGGCTTATATGCTCGGTATACAGGTTATTGAGCAGCAGCGAGATTATTTTTGAGCCGAAGCTGCCGATAGTAAATATAACCGTATTGAAAGCAAGCCGTTTATACTTATCCATCGTCTCTTAAAAGCTCTGCCGGTATGAGCTCGGGGTCAAAAAGCACCTCTGAGTGGTTATTGACTATAAGCGTGTGCGCTTTAAGCTCGCCTGTTTTCTTGTCAAAGGTGTCTTTATATATACGGGAGACACGGTAATATGTGTCGCCCTCGTCGGGAGCCAGAGCGTCCGAGTGCATATGGAACTCGGTGTCGGTCAGCGGGCTCTGGAGCACTACTCTGTGGATAGTGTTTGCAAGGTTGCAAAGGCCGCCGCCAAGACCCTTTGTGAGCTTGTCGAGTATTATGACACGCCCCTCCTTATAGCCCTTTCTTGCGGTGGTGTTGCCCACCCGCTGCCAGAAGGAGAATGTCTCGCCGGGGCGGATAACAAGGCCGTTTATACGCTCGCAGGCAAGGCGGATATTCTGCGCCTTGTTGTGCTGTGTCACAGGGTCGATGCCCTTGCCCTTTTTGATAAGGTGCGAGCTGCATGATGACACAAGGCAGGGGAATGACTTTTTGCATCTGCCCCTTGCGTAGACCTCGCTGCTTTTGTAGTTTCTTATATGTCTTAGCATTATGCTCTTTTTCTCGGAGATAGCGTAGGTAGTGGGGCTTATCTCGCAAAAGAGCTTTCTTTGTTTCTTAGGCATACTGTCTGCCCTCCCGTTATCAGTTCCTATGGGTCTGCGGTGCTTTTTATCGAGCCTGAACATCACAAGCACTGCCATTTCTATGTATCTTTTAAATCCGAGCCAGAGCTCGCCCTTTACAGGGATAAAGTGTACAAGTACAGAAGGTATGCCGCAGCGGTTTGCACCGATAATATCTACAAACATCTGATCTCCTATCACGACTGTCTGCTGTTTTTCTGTGCCGAGTATTTCAAGCGCACGCTCATAGCCATGCGGCTGCGGCTTGTCTGCATCGCAGACATAGGGGGTGTCGATGTTTTTAATAAAGCGCTGCACACGCTCCTCGTCATTATTTGAGAGGAGGACTGTCTTTAGCCCTGCTGCGTGTATATCACAAAACAGCTGCTCTGCTTCGGGCGTTGCATCGTCGTTGTGGTGGACTATCGTGTTGTCGATATCGAGTATCAGACCACGCACACCCATGTCGTAGAGGCGCTTATAGTCGATATCATAAACGCTCTTGGCATATTCGCAGGGGTAATAATCTCTAAACATAAGCAGGCTCCTTGATATGGTCGAGCACAGTCTCTATCTGCGAGGGGAAGCCTTCGCCGAAATCGCCGTTAAAGAATGCGCTGCCTATGGTAAAGCCCCAGGGGGAAGCTGCCTTTATCTCGTCAAGGCGCTCGGTGCTGTTTATGCTGCCTGCGATGCACACAGGGGCAGGCACTTCACTGGTAAAGCGTCTTATAAGCTCGCCGCAGTCGCCTGTATAGCGGTATGCGAGCAGGTCGATGCCGTATGCGCCACGGCTTATGTAGTCCTTGGCATCGGCTATCATGCCGTCTATCGTGCCGCCGAGAACAGAGGGGCGGTCGTAAACATCGCCGACAAAGGGCATATACTTTATGCCGTGCTCATTGCAAAGAGCGAGTATCTTATCGGAATACATTGTACCCATGAGTATATCGCAGCCGCATTCTACAGCCATCATTGCGCCCTCTATGCATTTATCCTCAGTGTAGGCAACTACTTCGAGAACGGTGGTCTTGCCGCAGCGCTTCATGTCAGCGTAGAGCTGCTTCATCTTCGGCAGAGGAAGGTCTTCCTCCTTGAAGCCCCAGTACTGAGCGGAAGACTCCTCACACTGAGCGAATATCTCAGGTGCGTCGGCGGCTGTTTTATCGTTATATGTAAGCATGACTATCAGCTTTGGCGTGTTTGACATAAATATCATCACAGTCCTTTTTAAATATAAATTTGAAAATGTATCAAGACATAATCCGACATTTATCATTTTACCATAAAACTTCTGCCGTGTCAAATAAAATGGCTGTGAAATGGCTGTTATCAGCATAGAAAATAAAGACTTTTAGCTTAAACGTTTTTTGACTGTTGCTTTTTTGAATAAAATGTGTTATAATAAATGTAACATATTTGTGTATTGTGTATTACGGGGGTGCATAAATAATGAAATGGGATATGATTAAAAGAACAGGCTGCATACTCACGGCTTCGCTGATGATAGCGTGCTGTGCGCCGCAGTTTGGCGATGTGAGCCTTCTTTCGGACACTCAGATAACGGCGCAGGCAGCATCGCCTGTTACAATAAAGCTAAAGGTCAAGGACGGGGCGAAGATAGGCAAGGCGCTAAACGATGCCCTGCTCGACGCATCGAAAAAGGCCGCCAAGAAAAAGACGACCGTGACGGTCAAGGTGCCGAAAGGCACATACATACTCGACCAGACGCTGCATATGTTTTCAAACACCACGCTCGATGTGACAGGCTGCACGCTCAAAAGCGACAAGACCTTCCACAACCTGCTCATTCTGGGAACTAACGGCAGGTACAAGGGCGTTGATGAATTCAATTCAAGCAGCAAGGCAAAGGGCTATACCTCATGCGTGAATGTCAAGATAAAGGGCGGCACATGGGTAGGCAGCAACAAGAACAAGGCAACGCCTTTCCGTCTTGCCCACGCAAAGAATGTGACATTGGAGGGCATGACCATAAAGGGCGGCAACTACGCCTGCCATCAGGTGGAAACTGCGGCGATAAACGGGCTTTACATAAGAAAATGCACGTTTAAGGACTTCAAGCCGATAAACTATTTAGGCAAGGGGCATTATGAGTGCATACAGATAGATATCCCTTGCAGCAGCAGGGCATACAAGTGCTGCTACCTTGACGGCACGCCGAGCAAGAATATCGAGATAACAGGCTGCAGGTTCACAAACGTTTCCCGTGGCCTTGGCACTCACTCACAGCTCGTGGGGGCTTATCACAGCAACATTAAGATAACCGACAATACCTTCACAAACGTGCAGGAGGAAGCGATAGTCGCACTAAACTACATAAACTGCACGATAGCCAGAAACAAGATAACAAACGCAGGCGGCGGCATACTGTTTGAAAATGCAAAGTTCTCAGGCTCGGGCAGCAAGATAGACTCTATGTACACCACCGTGTTTGACGGCAAGAAGGCATACAAAAAGAGTGTTGTCTATGATGTTAACAGCACGATATCCGACAACACGATGACGATAGTCTATTCAAAGGACTGCGACAGGATACAGGGCATAAGAGTTCACGGGCTGAATGTTGACAAAGCCTGCAAGGGCGGCGACAACAAGACCATACCCAGGAAAAACTACTACATCAGCGGTGTGACGGTCAAAAACAACAAGATAACCACCGCAGGCTACGGCATATTCGTAGACGATGCAAGAAACACCACTGTGACCGGCAACACGATAACTCAGAGATCGGTAAGCTCAAAGGACAGCTGCAAGGACAAGTATGACGGCATATTCCTTTCCTCCGGGTGCAGGAGCGTGGTGCTTGAAAAGAACAAGATAAGCGGCTTTAAGCGCAACGGCATATTCCTGATGACAGGGTCGGCATCAAGCAGGATAAAGGGCAACACGATATCCTCCTGCAAAAAGAATGGCATATATCTCTACGACAACGCATCGGGCGGCAAGATAATATCAAACACTGTAAAAAACTGCACCGAGCACGGCATAGTGCTGAATACCGGCTGCAAGGCGGCAGAGATAAAGGACAACGAGCTGTCAGGCTTCGGCGGCAGCGGCGTTTATCTTAATCAGAACTCCTCAGTGAACGGTGCTGTCTCGGGCAACAGGATATCCTCCTGCGAGGGCAGCGGCATCGTGCTCAATAACAGTTCAGATGCTGAGAGTATAACCGACAACACAGTGTCAGACACCGGGAAATACGGCATATTCTTAAACGGCAGCCGTGTAAGCACGATAAGCTCAAACGCTGTGTCCGTCACACAGTACGGCATAAATATCCACGGCGGCAGCAGGGTGGAAGCAGGCATTTTCGCAAACACCTTTTCACGAAATAGTGTAAAGGATATCAGAGTCTCGGCTGACTCATACGGCTATATCGAGCCGGAAGACTAAGAAGGCATTTCCTATAGGATCATATGAGAGGGAGGTATAATATGAAACGACAGATGACTGAGCAGGAGATCGTCGCCTGCTTTGACGATGCGATAAACTTCGGGCATATCTATGCGGCATTCCAGCCGAAGATAAACCATTCGACAGGGCGCATGATAGGCGCCGAGGCGCTTATGAGGTGGGAGCACCCGGTCTACGGAATGCAGTATCCTTCCGACTTCATACCCGTGCTTGAAAAAAATGACCTTATCTACAGGGCAGACCTTGCGATGTTCGAGTCGGTATGCAGGCTGCAAAGAAGATGTCTTGACGGGAAGGAAAATGCCGTGCCGATATCTGTCAATATGTCACGCTACGACATCTACCGAAAGAACTACGTCGATGAGATAGAAAAGCTGCGAGCTCAGTATGACATACCTGTGAGCCTGATACACGTCGAGGTGACGGAGACATCTGCCATAGGCGGCATGGAGCTTGTTTCCGGGGTGCTCAGAAAGCTGCACGGCTTTAACTATGTGGTCGAGATGGACGATTTCGGCAGCGGATATTCCTCGCTCAACGTTTTAAAAGACCTTGAGGTCGATATAATCAAGCTCGATATGCGCTTTTTGAGCGGCAGCATAGGCGGCAGGGGCGGCACGATAATCAGTGCTATCGTGCAGATGGCAAAATGGCTCGGCACGCCTGTTATCGCCGAGGGTGTCGAAACTATGGAGCAGGCAGACTACATGAAGAGCATCGGCTGCAAGTATGTGCAGGGGTATCTCTACTCAAAGCCTGTGACGGTTGATGAATTCATAAAAAAGCTCGGGCAGATAGAGCACGAGCCGGTAGCGCCTGCGCTTGACCTGATAAAGACTATGGACGCCGGGAAGTTCTGGGACCCGTCGTCTATGGAGACGCTGATATTCAACAACTTCGTGGGCGGTGCGGCGATATTCTCCTATCAGGACGGCAAGGCCGAGATACTCAGAGTCAACAAGAAATACGTCCGTGAGATAGGCATGAACCTGCTCGAACAGGACATTCTCGGCGCTGACCCCTGGCAGTGCATGGACGATGACAACAGGGCAAAGTACGAGAAAAAGCTCAGAGAAGCGATAGAGACAAACGACGAGGTGACGGTGGAGACATGGCGCACCGTCTGCTCAAAGACCTGCGGTGAGGACGACATATGCATACGTTCAAGCATTCGCCTTATCGGCAGGACAGAGCAGCAGTTCCTTTTCTACGCTATGGTGCAGAACATCACCGCCGAAAAGCGGCGCTTTGACAATCTCTACAACAGCGAGCGGCGTTTCAGGTTTGCAAGCGAGCACGCAAACATATACGCATGGGAGGTAGACATAGCCACGAGGGAGATGCGCCCGTGCTTTAGGTGTATGCGTGACCTAAACGTTCCGCCGGTGGTGCATAACTACCCCGAGCCGCTTATCAAGAACGGCTTATTCCCTCCCGACTATGCGGATATGTACCGTGAGTGGATGAGAAAGCTCGAATCCGGCGAGGCGGACAGTCTTGAAGGGATCATCCCTCTGACAGTCGGCAGGGTGCCTTTCTATGTAAGGTACACCTTAGAGCGTGACGAGACAGGCAGGCCGCTAAAGGCCTACGGCTCGGCAACGCTTGTTGTGGAACCGTAACGTCAATTAAGGCAACACCGCACAAAGACCGCCTGAAGGCTTTGTACGCAACTTACTTGCATCTTTTCCGTCATATTACACATTTTTCCCTTGAAATACGGTAGTATTCCTTCGGAAAATCTGTGCAATCTGACGAAAAAGCTGACTGCGCAATTTGCGCACAATCTTCGTGCGGTGTTGCCTAAATAAACGAGGTATCGACCTGCGGCCGATGATCTTAAGGATCATCGCCGCAGCCGGTGCCTTTTTTTAACGCAATACCGCACGACCATTGTATGTCAGATACGCCGTCAGGTTTTTCGTCAGATTGCCCAAATGCGACGCAGTTTTGCTGACGCAAGACAAGGAGTATTTGGGTGATATGACATAAAAATTTGCAAGTAGATGGCATACAAAGGCATTAGCCGGTGGTCGTGTGGTGTTGCCTTAACATTACAAAACTGTAAGGTTTCGTAACAATAAACGCTCGACAAGAAATATCTGCTGTGGTATAATGTGTTTGTGATCAAACAACAGGAAGGAACGAAGGATATGGAACTGCTTAAAATAGAGCACATAGAAAAATACTACGGCAGCAAGTCGAGCCTGACTAAGGCGATAGACGACATCTCGCTGACGGTCAATGAAGGGGAGTTCACGGCGATAATGGGCGCATCGGGCAGCGGCAAGACGACGCTTTTAAATGTCATATCGACTATCGACCGTGTGACTGCCGGAAAGATAACGCTTGAAAGCACAGACATAACAGCCCTCAGGGGCAAGGAGCTAAACAAGTTCAGGCGTGACAAGCTGGGGTTCATATTTCAGGATTTCAACCTGCTCGACACGCTGACGGCGTATGAGAACATAGCCCTCGCACTCACGATAAAGAAAGAGCCTGCCGACAGGATAGCACAGCGCATAAACGAGGTCGCAGCACAGCTGGAGATAACCGATGTGCTGAACAAATACCCCTATCAGATGTCGGGCGGCCAGAAGCAGAGGGTGGCATCGGCAAGGGCGATAGTCACATCACCGAGGCTTGTGCTCGCAGACGAGCCGACAGGCGCTCTTGACTCAAAGAGCTCGAAGCTGCTGCTCGAACGCTTCAACTTCCTTAACCGTGAGCAGAATGCGACTATACTTATGGTAACGCACGACAGCTTCACGGCAAGCTATGCGAGCCGTGTGATATTCATAAAGGACGGCAAGGTGTTCAACGAGCTGTCAAGGGGCGAGAATACAAGAAAGCAGTTCTTTGACAGGATAATTGATGTAGTAACTCTCCTCGGAGGTGACTTAAGCGATGCTCTTTAAGCTGTCACTAAGCAACATAAGAAAAAGCCTGCGTGACTATGCGGTGTATTTCTTTACGCTGATAATCGGCGTGTCGGTGTTCTATCTTTTCAATGCGATAGAGACACAGACCCTATACCTCAGTGTGTCGCAGGACACAAGGGAGATGATAACCCTTTTGAACAGGATACTCTCGGGCACATCGGTGTTCGTGGCGGTGGTGCTGGGGCTTTTGATAGTGTATGCGAGCCGCTTTCTTATGAAAAGGCGAAACCGTGAGTTTGCGCTCTACCTCACATTAGGCATGAGCAAGAGCGGCATATCGCTCCTGCTGCTGGCCGAGACTGTGATGATAGGCTTAGGCTCGCTCGGCGTGGGACTGCTTATCGGCATAGGCCTTTCGCAGATAACGAGCGCATTCGTCGCAAGCCTTTTTGAAGCCGATATGACGAGCTATCACTTTATCGTATCGACCTCGGCTATCGTAAAGACTCTTATCTACTTCGGCATAATGTATATCGTGGTCATGCTGTTCAACACCGTTATGATAGGCAGGCGCAAGCTGATAGACCTTATGAACTCGGGCAAGAGAGGCGAAAGGCTGCGCATGAGAAACCCTGCAGTCTGCCTGATAATGTTTATGATCTCAGCTGCGGCTCTTGCTGCTGCCTACTACTTAGTCGGCTGGAAGACTTCCGGGATAACACAGAACGACCTGCTTATATGTATCATTGTCGGCTGCGTATCGACATACTTTATATTCCGCTCGGTGTCAGGTATGCTGCTCAGAGTATTCATGTCGTCAAAGAAGCTGTATTTCAGGGGGCTCAATGCCTTCACTTTCAGGCAGCTCAGCTCAAAGGTAAACACTATGGTGTTCTCGCTCACACTTATCTGCCTTATGCTCTTTGTGACAATATGCTCGCTTTGCGGAGCGTTCACAATACGCAACACATTAAACGAGAACCTTGTAAAATACTGCCCGGCTGATTATCAGCTTGGTCTGAGCTGTGCATTCTATGATGAGAAAAATGACAGTGTATACTACAATAAAATAGATGTTGAGAAACTTCTCGGCGATGCCGGCATCGATACTGATGAATACTTTGAAAAATACTGCGTGGTCACGGTATATGCTGATGAGAAATATGATACGAGAGAATACTTCGGGGAATACAGCTCCCAATTGCCGGAGGCTTCTGATATGATGATGGGTGTTGAAATGGGCGGAGTAATTGAAAATACCATGACACTTAGCGATTTCAACGCTCTTATGAGGGTGTTCGGTCTGCCGGAGGAATCCCTTGCAGATGATGAATATATAGAGCTCGCTAATGTTAATACCGATATTGCACAGCGCAATATCCCGCTTGAAAACGGTCATGAGATAACTGTTTTCGGCAAAAAGCTCAGACCGAAATATAAAGAGTGTGTTGAAAGAACGATACAGCTTTCAAATGTGCCTGTCAACTATGGTGTGACCGTGATCCCTGACGGAGCGGCAGACCCTGAAAAAGCAAGAGAGTATTATCTGACGGCAAAATATAATACATCTGACAAGGATAGAAAGCTTGAATATGACAATGATCTGTTAAGTGACGAGATCTATAACAAGCTCTGGGCAGCCATTGAAGAACATGACAACGGAATGGGAATAGCAAGCAAGCAGTTTTTAAACATATCGAAAATGGAGCTTGCGCAGGCTAACATAGGCACTAAAGCACTTACTACGTTCCTTGGGCTTTATATCGGTGTGGTCTTTCTGATAACAAGCGGTGCGATACTTGCTCTGCGCTCGCTCTCAGACTGCGCAGACAGCGCCGGAAGATACGAGATGCTAAGAAAGATAGGTGCAGACGAAAAGGACATCACAGGCTCGCTCTTTGCGCAGACGACACTGTTCTTTGCGTTCCCTCTCGTGCTCGCACTTGTGCATACGGTGTTCGGAATGAAGTTTGCGTTCTATTTCCTCAATGTGCTCGGCGCAACAAATATCCTGCCATCGACGCTTATGACAGGCGGTATAGTGCTGCTGATATTCGGCGGATATTTCCTGATAACATACCTTACAAGCAAGCTGATGATAAGAACATCGCACAGCTAAAATACAGAAGATAAAAAAGACCTGTGCATAGTTGCCTAAAACACATAGCAAGGGCGGCGGACAGCGTATCCGGAAACTGTTCGCTGCCCTTTTTGCTGCAAAAAGGTGGCTTTATACCAAAAACAGGCCGGCAAAACGGCTCTTTGACACATACCTCCGCTTTGGCATAGCATATATCACAAACTTAAAGGAGTTGATAGTTTATGGATATGTATGAGAGCTGTCCGCTCGGGCAGCTGTTGGGGGAGAATGACGACTGCGTTATCACAAACTCAGGCTCGGACGTTCTGCCTGCAAGGCTTGCATACGGCATGGCTTATGTGCCCTTTCAGAAGTGGGGCAGGGTATACGAAAGCGATGTGGCACTTGCCAGAGGCACGGTATTCCCCTGCCTTGACAAACCGTTTATAGGAGAGGAGGCGGTCTGCAATGAGTGAGCAGGCTAGTGACAGAAAGGCGATGATGCTGAAGGTGCAGCAGCTCTCCTTTGCGGTGGTGGAAGCAAACCTCTACCTCGACTCGCACCCGACCTGCGAAAAGGGGATAGCGTATTTCAAAAAGCACAAGGAAGCGCTTGACAAGGCAAAGGCTGAGTATGAAAGCAAATACGGCCCTCTGTGCATAGACAGCGCCCTTGATGAAAAGGACAAAAAGTGGCAGTGGGTGTGCGAGCCTTTCCCGTGGGTGAGCGAGTATGAAAGGAGTGAGGGCTGATGTTTGCTTACGAAAAAAGACTGCAATACCCCGTCAATATCAAAGACCCGAACCCTGCGCTTGCAAAGGTCATCATAAGTCAGATAGGCGGCCCTGACGGTGAGGCCGGTGCGGCACTCCGGTATCTTAGCCAGCGCTACGCCGCCCCGACAAGAGAGGTGCAGGCAATGCTTACAGACATCGGCACGGAGGAGCTCTCGCACCTGGAAATGGTCTCGGCTATCATCTACCAGCTTACCCGGAATCTTACGCCAAAGCAGATAACCGAGCAGGGGTTTGACGCATACTTTGTAGACCACACGACAGGCATCTACCCAGTGTCGGCATCGGGCGTGCCTTTCTCGGCGGATTATTTCCAGTCAACAGGCGACCCGATAGCAGACCTCAACGAAGACCTCGCCGCCGAGCAGAAAGCAAGGCTGACCTACGACAATATCCTGCGTCTTGTCGATGACCCGGACGTGCGAGAGCCGATAAAATTCCTGCGTGAGAGGGAGATAGTCCATTACCAGCGCTTCGGCGAGAGCCTGCGCTTAGTCACCGATATGCTCGATGAGCGCAATTTTTACGCCTTCAACCCCTCATTCGACAAGCCGAAGAAAAAGAAAAAGTAACTCAAAAAAGCTCCCGGAGAGGGAGCTTTTTTGAGGTAACAGGTAACAAGTAACAGGTAACAGGTAAGGAGCGCCTGCGGCGCAGATGCCCGTACGGGCGGTAACGCTGCGCTCAGTGAATAGTGAATAATGAATAGTGAAGAGTGAATAATTAAGGAGCGCCTGCGGCGATACCTCAACTGTTAACTGATAACTGTAAACTGCAAAAAGCTCCCGGAGAGGGAGCTTTTTGTTATCTTAGCTTGTCGGTTATCTCGTCAACCATTTCGGCAAGGCTTTCAAGCGCTCTGCCGGCGGCGCTTTTGAGCTTTTTCTTGCCCTTGTTCATCTTTGAGGTCAGCACAAAGGCCGCTGTGCCGAAGGTTATGCCTGTTGATATGCCCTTGACAAGGGGCGAATTCTTTATTGACATATAAAAATTCTCCTTTCATCTGTTTGTGATTATCTTCTGCATTATCAGCCTGCAAATACAAGCCAAATACTGCCGTACATATACCATTTAATGATTATTAACAAATAATGCATATTTTTTTGTTTACCTTTTTTAATAAACGTGATATAATATAAGGGTCTTAAGGCAACACCGCACGACCATTGTATGTCAGTATGCGGTTGTTCAGCTTTGCTGAACACTCCGAATTTTTGTCAGAATGCCCATTTTTGCCGCAGTTTTACTGGCGTAAAACAAGGTGAAATTGGGTATTATGACGGAAATTCGGCAAGCAGATGGCACACAAAGGCCAGAGCCGGTGGTCGTGCGGTGTTGCCTTAATAATCAGAAAGATAGGAGTGTTTTACATTGGGTATGACAATGACACAAAAGGTACTTGCGGCACACGCAGGGCTCGACGAGGTTAAGGCAGGCCAGCTCATAATGGCAGAGCTCGACCTCGTGCTTGGCAATGACGTTACATCACCCGTCGCTATCAATGAATTCAACAAGGCAGGCTTTGACAGTGTTTTCGATACGCAGAAGGTAACAATGGTCATGGACCACTTTACACCTAACAAGGATATAAAGTCGGCTGAGAATGCAAAGCAGTGCAGGGATTTCTGCAGCGGCTACTGCATCAGGCATTTCTATGACGTGGGCGATATGGGTATCGAGCACGCACTTCTGCCCGAAAAAGGCCTCGTTGCCCCCGGTGACTGCGTGATAGGTGCTGACTCGCACACCTGTACATACGGCGCACTCGGCGCATTCTCAACAGGTGTCGGCTCGACAGATATGTGCGCAGGCATGGCTACAGGCAAGGCGTGGTTCAAGGTGCCTTCCGCTATCAAGTTCAACATCACAGGCGAGCTGCCCAAGTACAGCTCTGCAAAGGACGTTATCCTTCATATCATCGGTATGATAGGCGTTGACGGTGCGCTCTACAAGTCTATGGAGTTTTCAGGCGATGGCCTTAAGAACCTCACAATGGAGGACAGGCTCTGCATAGCTAACATGGCGATAGAAGCAGGTGCAAAGAACGGCATCTTCGCAGTTGACGATGTTACCCGTGCTTACTGCGCAGGCAGAGTTGACAGGGAATTCACGGTGTTCGAGGCTGATGCTGACGCTGAGTACGATGCAGTATATGACATCGACCTTGGCGAGATAAAGCCAACAGTTGCATTCCCTCACCTTCCCGAGAATGCAAGGACATTTGACGATATGCCCGAGGTAAAGATAGACCAGGTAGTTATCGGCTCCTGCACAAACGGCAGGATAGAGGACATAAGAGCCGCAGCCGAGATACTCAAAGACAGGCACATCGCACAGAATGTAAGATGCATAGTTATCCCGGCAACACAGGCTGTATACCTCCAGGCTATGAAGGAGGGTCTGCTTGAGATATTCATCAATGCAGGCTGCGCTGTTTCGACACCTACCTGCGGCCCCTGCTTAGGCGGTCATATGGGCATACTTGCAAAGGGCGAGAGAGCAGTTGCCACAACAAACAGAAACTTCGTCGGCCGTATGGGTCACCCCGAGAGCGAGGTATACCTTGCTTCTCCTTATGTTGCAGCAGCATCTGCTGTTACAGGCAGGATCTCACAGCCGCAGGACTTAGTTGATGAGGTATAAAAATGGTAAGACATATTATTATATGGTCGCTCAGGGAAGACCTCTCCGAGCAGGAAAAGACAAGTGCTCTTATCAAGGCAAAGCGTGGTCTTGAAGGCCTGAAGGGCAGGATAGACGGGCTTGAAAGCATAAAGGTACACATCGACAATCTTGAAAGCTCAAATGCTGACATGATGCTCGATTCGAGCTTTACAGATGAGGCAGCACTTAAGGCTTATCAGACGAACCCCGACCACTTGGAGGTCGCAAAATTCATAAGATCGGTAGTCAGCGACAGAAAATGCATAGACTACGCTGAATAATATATAATGACAGTATGGAGGATCTAAGCTATGAAGGTATGCGGAAAGGTACATAAATACGGCGATAATGTTGATACAGACGTTATCATACCTGCAAGATACTTGAACAACCCTGACCACAAGGCTCTCGCAGAGCACTGCATGGAGGACATTGATACAGAGTTTGTAAAGAAGGTAAAAGAGGGCGACATAATGGTCGCTGAGTCGAACTTCGGCTGCGGCTCGTCAAGAGAGCACGCACCCATCGCCATCAAGGCAAGCGGCATCTCGTGCGTTATAGCAAAGACATTTGCGAGGATATTCTACCGCAACGCTATAAACATCGGTCTTCCGATAATCGAGTGCCCCGAGGCTGCGCAGAGCATCGAAGCAGGCGACGAAGTCGAGATAGACTTTGAGACAGGCATCATCACCGACAAGACAAAGGGTGAGACATATCAGGGAACAGCTTTCCCCGAGTTTTTGATAAACATCATCAACTCAAACGGTCTGCTCAATTCCTTAAAGAACGAACAGTGATACAAAAGGCTCCGCTTAAGGCGGAGCCTTTTTCTCAGGTAACAGGTAACAAGTAACAGGTAACAGGTATGGTACGCCTGACGGCAAACCGAAGGGTCGCCCCCCTTCGGACTTGCCTTTCCTCGGTTCCATATTGCCCGATATGGGGCTCGTCTGCTTACGCTTCACAGCCAAGTCTCGCAAAGCGAAACTTGCAATAAACGGCGAAGCCGCTCCTTACCTGTTACCTGTAACCTGTTACCTGTTACCTGCGCATAGCGCATAGCGCTATGCGCTACGCCGTGATGCTCACCGTTTCGCTCACATCACGCCACATCAAAGATGCGGCGGTGATCAGAAGTATGTCCGAGTCGGCATTCACTGTATCAAGATCCTCCCATGAGGAAAAGGTGATAAGCCCGTTCTCTGCCCTGATGCTCGCAGAGGTCAGATAACATTCCATGCCTTTGCTCATCGGTTCGAGCCTGAGCCTTCGTATGTCACGAAAAAGCAGCTCGAAGGTCTGAACATACCCCATGCTCCTGCGCTGAACGAGCAGCGAAAGTGTCATGTCGTCGTTTATGAAATGCTCGCTCACCTCGCCGACGTATGCGCCCGAGCGGTATTTAAGGCTGCATATGCAGCTGTTCTCAAAGCCGCCGAAGCAGGCCATGAGCTCCTCTGCGTCTTCGGTTGTTTTAATTAAGCTCCACATAAGATCATCCTCTCTTTCTTTGTTGTCTGAGTATATTATAACATATTTTCAGAGAAAGTGTGGGCAAAATTGTGGACAGTTGACCGTTTGTGAGCTATGCACAAAAAATCACAGCGTTTTTGGCTGTTTCTACAAATCTTAGATCTCAGCGTATTATTTTACGCCCCCCAAGGGATATGTATACAGAAAGGAGGGATACACACCATGCAGATACACGACACCGAAGACGACCTGCGGCAGGTGGTAGAGAAATATAAAAGCGTTGTCTACTCGGTAGCATATTCAAGGCTTAAGAGCCGGCACTATGCCGACGATGTGTTTCAGGAGACGTTTTTGCTGTACTATCAGAAGACGCTTAGCTTTGAGTGCGAGGAGGCAAGAAAGGCGTGGCTTATCAGAACAGCGCTCAACCTCTGCAAAAAGCAGAACCTAAGCTCCTGGGCTACCAAGGTAGACAGGCTGCCTGAGAACGAGGAAGAACTGCCGGCTGAGAATATGCTCACCGATGAGGAGAATGATGTGCTGCAGGCGGTGATGTCGCTTGCCGACGGGCAGAGAGAGCCTGTGTATCTGTACTACTTCACGGGGCTCTCGATAAACGAGATAGCGCTCTGCATGGGTATAAGCAGCGGTGCTGTGCAGGTCAGGCTGGCAAGGGCAAGGAAAAAACTAAAGGACAAGCTGAAGGGAGAGTATTTCTATGAGACAGAATGACATATTAAAAAGCATAGATGAAAAGCTCACACCGGGCAGCAGTGTGCAGGAGGAGCTTTTTAAGCGTGCAGCAGAGCTCAGAGCAGGAGAGAAATACATAGGCAGCGCTGAGGAGGTGTTCCTTGAAAAGGGTATAGAGCCCGAAACTATAAAATGGGAGCAGCCGTTTGCAGCAAGGGTAAAGAGCAGAAAGCTCGCCATTGCAGCGACAGCGGCGGCAGTTGCACTTCTGGTGGGCGCAGCAGCGCTTTTTGGCGCTATGCAGCACACAGCGGTAGAGAAAGACAGCAGCAACGCCGCACAAAAGCAGGGAGAGAGCGAAACGGATACGACACCACAGATACATATAGCCGAGGATTACCCGGCGCTGTCGAAGGATCTTCTGTATCAGCTTCTGGTGAAATGCTATGACGAGTATACCGAAGCAGGCAGCGACTATACAAAGCTTACAGAGCTTGAAAGCTTCAAGGTGCTTACATCGTATTTCGGCAGAAAGATGACACCCATACTCTATGATATGTATCAAAACGGCGAGGTCGAGGAGAGGTATGTTTTCATAGCAGAGAATGCCCGGGCGTATGCTCAGTGTACAGATAAAGGTGAACTGGCATGGTATGACGGTGAATACGAGGACGACGTAAGCTATGAGTTCTTTGAGTCGGTCAACAAAGAGTACGACATTATCCATTCGATGTCGCTGTATATCGATGATGAGGAAGACGACCCTGAGAGAGAGGAGCTGAAAAGGCTGCTTGACAGCCTTAAAGATGAGAGCGACTACAAAAAGTCGAATGATTATCAGAGGCTTATAAAGGTCGGCGAGCACTACGGCGACTTTTATCAGAAGGTCGCAGCCATGTACATCGCAGGTGACCTTGATGAGAAGCAGCTTGAAATAGCATATCAGGCGGCAAAGTATTTGCTGAGCGAAGAAAAGGACTATTCCGGTGTTTTGCAGCCTGAGTCAGAGATAGCGCCCGACGCATGCGAATACTACGCTAAGGAGATGACCGAGACCCCGAAAGACCGTCTGCTCACAGAGATCGATGTGGGCGCATGGGTGGATATGAAGCTGACAAGGATAGCCGACAGGCTCGGCACGGCAAACTATGATATGCAGCAAGATGTTAATTTCAAGTCGTTAAAGGCGCTGGGTGTATACACTCTGCAAAAGGCGATACTCGGAGACTGGTGTCGTTTCAATGATGACAGCAAAAAGGACAAGGCTGCTGTGCTGGTGCTAAAAGAGCTCGGCTGGGACTTTGAAGACTGTGATTCGATGGACGAAGTAAGAGCAAAGCTTACAACGGGCTGCTGCAGCCCTGATATTTTCAAAGGCGTGTATGACGGCAAGTACCGTGAGGCCGGCTATTATTTCAATAATCGAGATGCGTTTGACGGGCTGTTTGCAGCATTTAAAAAATTTGACGCTGTCAGCAGCACGGCTGACAAAATGCTGCTTACAGACGAGCAGGCAGCAGATGCCAAGAAGACAGCCTTTGCATATGCCGAGCTTTTCCAGTGCGTGAGCGGATCTACGGGCTTTGTTGATACGTCATCATCGCAAAAGCTCAGCGTTATAATTCCAAATAAGCAGGAGAACACGCTGATAATAGGCCAGACAAAATACACAAATGTCGATAAGCAGGCATTTGAGGATATAAGGCTTGCGCTTTACGATATGATAAAGCCCGACGGCACAGAGGCAGTAAACCGTGAATATCAGAGCGTTGATGCAGAGCTCACCTATTCTTCGAGCAGGAAAACGGAGAAGAAGACATTCTACGACAGAAGCCTTTGCGATATGGTATTCGAGGTCGCCTGCTATGTGTCTGAAAACAAGTTCGGCTGTGCAGTCGAGCCTGACGAGATACCTAACAACAGCACAGGCCACGAGATGACACTTGAGCTGAAAAACGAAAAGGGCGAGATCGTCTACACAGTGTACACTCCGCTCAAGGACGGCGATGAGCTTTATATAAACGGCGTAAAATACACCCGCTGCTACAATCAGTTGATACTCCTGTACAGCTGCATCAACGAGCTTGATAAAAGCGCTCAGGCATAAAAATAAGCCGATACCCTTAACAAGGTATCGGCTTTAGCTATAGGCAACACCGCACAACCACCGGCGGATACCTTTGCACGCCATCCACTTGCAAATTTTCCGTCATATTACCCAAATTCACCTTGAAATACGTTAGTATTCCTGCGGTAAATTTAGCCAATCTGACGAAAAATTTGACTGCGTGTCTGACGTACAATGGTTGTGCGGTGTTGCCTATATCATTCTTTCCTCTGTCAGCCTGACGGCGTTTTTGATGCAGTCGTCACAGGCGCAGAGCATCGGGCCGCCTTTTAAGCCCTTTAGCTCGCCGCAGTCGGCCGAGCCGCACATACGCTTGAAGTCGGCGTGGAGCAGCTTTGCATCAGCAAGCATAGGTCTGCCGGAGTAGCATTTGAGCCCGAGTATCATCTGTGCAGCACACAGCGAGCCGCAGGTAGCATCAAAAGCACCCATGCCGCAGCCAAAGCCTGCACCGAGCTTTTTGAGTGTGAGCTCGTCTTCATCAAGAATATCCGAAAAAGCCATAAGCACCGCCTGTGCGCAGTTGAAGCCGCTGTGCTTATAATCTACCGCCTTGTCCTGTCTGCTCATATATGATACCCTCCGGTAAACTGATTCTCTTAAATAAAGATAAATTATAATGAATGCTTTGCATTCATTATACCATATTCCACACAGTTAGTCAATGCTGACGGTGGTTGATTTATAAACGGATATATGATATAATCATAAAGAATCATGAACTTCTATAAGGGGAGAGCATTATGAGCAGGATATTTGTTGTTGAGGACGATATTGCGATAAGAGATGAGCTTTGCGAGCTGCTTGAAAACTCAGGCTATGAGGTCTGCCAGCCGGAGGGGTTTGAGGACATAGCAGCCCAGGCGATAAAGGCAGGGGCTGACCTTGTGCTGCTTGATATAAACCTGCCGTCAGCAAATGGCCAGACGGTGCTCAAGGAGATAAGAAAAAGCTCTGACATGGCTGTGATCATGGTGACGAGCAGGGCAGGCGAAACAGACGAGATGCTGTCTATGAGCATGGGCGCTGATGACTACATCACCAAGCCCTACAACCCGATGATACTGCTTCTCAGGATATCGGCAGTGTTAAAGCGCACGCAGTCGGGCGGTATGGCAAGGGCGAGCTATCACGGGCTTGCAGTCAACACCGCAAGGGGCAGCATAGGTGAGGGAAGCAGCGAGATAATGCTCACCAAGAACGAGATGATAATATTCTCACGGCTGCTCGCATCGCAGGGGCAGATAGTCACAAGAGACGAGCTTATGACAGCCCTATGGGACAGCGAGGAATACATAAACGACAACGCCCTGACCGTTAACATCAGCCGCCTGCGACAGAAGCTCTCGGAAGCAGGCATCGAGAAAGCACTTGAAACAAGAAAGAAACAGGGGTATATGCTGCTATGAGCTTTTCATCATTTTTAAAGGACAGGCTGGCACAGCTGATGATATTCTTAGCAGGGTATCTGATAATGCTATGTTTTTTCGGGGGCTATCACGCAGGCGGCGGGCAGATAGCCGTGATAAGCGTCTGCTACTGGTCAACTGTCGCAGCTGCGCTTGTATACGGATATTTAAGAGAGCATGGCTTTTTCAAAAGGGCGTTTGATTCGCTAAAGGGGCTTGATAAGAAATACCTGCTGCCCGAGATGACAGAGGAGCCGGCGTTTCTGGAGGGCAGGCTGTTTAGCGAGATGCTCTACGAGGCCGGCAAGAGTATGTGCGAGAACGTGTCAATGCACAGCCGCAGGGCAGATGATTTCAGAGAGTACATCGAGCTCTGGGTACACGAGGTCAAGCTGCCGATAGCATCGCTCTCGCTCATGGCGCACAATGACGGCGAGCAGGGCGAGAGGTATTCAGCGCAGCTTGCGAGGATAGATTCATACATAGAGAACGTGCTCTACTACTCACGCAGCGAGAACGCAAACAAGGACTACATCATCAAGGAAACACCCCTCGGCAGGGCGTTCAAGGAATCGGCGCTCAAAAGCCGTGAGGCGCTGCAGCAGAGGAACGTCACAGTAAACACTCAGGGGCTTGACAAAAGGGTCATGACCGATGCGAAGTGGCTCGAATACATCTTCACGCAGCTGACAGCCAACAGCCTGAAATACTTCTCTCCCGACAGGCCGCCGGAGATAAGCATATTCACCGAGGAAGACGAGCAGTGCATCACGCTGCATTTCAGAGACAACGGCATAGGCATACCGCAAAGCGACCTGCCCTACATTTTTGAAAAGAGCTTCACGGGCGAGAACGGCCGCTTACATTCAAAGAGCACCGGCATGGGGCTGTACATCACCGGCAGTCTCTGCCGCAAGCTCGGCCACAAGGTCACAGCCGCATCTGCGCCGGGTGAGTACACGGACATAATGATTTCGTTCGGGAAAAATGACATATACAGGCCGGAGGCTGAGTGAGGTGACAGGCAACAAGTAACAGGTAACAGGTGAGGTGTGCCCCTCGACCTTCGGCCTGCCGCCTTAGTTATGCATAATAAAAAGCGGGCAAGGTGTCTTCACCCTGCCCGTTTTGTTTATTTCATGCTTTTTAAATAGCACTTGCGCTCGTACATCTTCTTGTCGGCACGCTCGAAAACGTCCGAGAAGCTGCCGTCACGCTGCCTGTCGTATATTTCAAGACCTGTTGATACCACAACAGCGCCAATGCTCTGATTTTGTTCTATCACACGGTCAAATTCCGAGAGCAGCTGCTGCCTGTCGTTGTAGTCCGAGCCTTCGAGGATAACAGTGAACTCATCGCCGCCTATCCTGAAAACAGGGCTGTGACAGAATCTGCTGCATATCAGCGCACAGCCGGTCTTGATGTAGTTGTCGCCCTCGTCGTGACCGTAGGTGTCGTTTATCAGCTTAAGGCCGTTCAGGTCAAACACTATCACGCCGAATTCCTTTACAGAGCCGTCGGCAAGACCCTTGTTTATACGCTCTATGGCTTCGAGGTAGGCGTGCTTGTTCTTGACTCCCGTAAGCGGGTCTGTATAGGCAAGATGCCTTGCAGAGCCAAGTTCCTGCTCCTGCTCCTGCTCTCTTTGAAGCGTCTGCTCAAACTTTTCCCTGATAACCTTCTTTTCCTTTTCGAGCATGAAGGTGTGTACTATGAATGCAAGCGCCGTGCCGGTGGTTAGGACTACCATTGACATGATTATCAGCACGAGCTTTCTTGTGTCGAGCATCTTGTCATACCACTCGGCATTGAAGTCAACGCCCACTATGCCGACAACATTTCCGTCCGAATCAAATATCGGGCTGTATGCCGAGTAGAAAAGCCCCCATTCGTCCTCGCAGGGCTCCTTGTCAACATCTGCTTTGCCCTTTGAGGCGTTTACAAGAGCATCTGTCGTGTCTATCTCCTCGCCCCATTCGCCGGGGTCAACAGGCTCGGGGTCTATAGTGAAGGCAAAGCTGCCGTCATCAAGCTGCTGTATGCCGTAGATGTAGTCAAGCTGTATGCTGTCCTGGAAGGAGCGCAGCGTGTCGTAGACCTTCTGGTATTCGGGCGAGCCCTTGTCTTCTGCTTTGAGCTTTTTTAGCTCGTCGCCGTTTATCATGTGAGCGGCAGTGTTGGCAACATCGAGCATTCGCTGCTCGACCTGCTCTCTGAGCGCTTTTTTAGCCATATCTATAATCGCCACACTCATGACAATGTGGGCTATAAGGAATATGACCAGCGCAATTATAAAGCTGCGGACGCTTATGCCGCTTTTCTTGCTTTTCTCGCTATTTTTGCTGTTTATACTGCTCATGACCCACCTCTTTTCGACAGAGTTATACCCTATATATTATATCACATATTTCCAAAAAAGAAAATAGTTTTATGATTTCTTAATATAATATTCACAAATAGGTGTTCAGACAAGCTCGCCGTGCTCTGCTATCTCCTCGTCAGTTATCTCGCTGCCGGTATCCCAGCCCATTTTGTAGGCAAGGGCATCGTATACCTTTATGCGCCTGCCGTCATCGAGCAGCAGAGTCACCTTGGGCTCCTCGCCCGGCATAAAGCCCTCGCAGCCGTTGTCGGGCTCTGTAAGGTCGGTTATTTTGTGTGTCATGTATACTTCACTCCCCGGGAATCTTTCGTATCTCATATTATTCAGCTTCTTTGGATTTGGTTATTCGGCCTGTTTGCCGCCAAGCTCCCAGAAAGCCACGGCGCTCGCTGCGGCGACATTGAGTGAATCCACCCCGTGTGACATGGGTATCTTTATCGTGTAGTCGCATGAGAGGATAGTCTCCTCCCTGAGCCCCTCGCCCTCTGTGCCGAGGATGATCGCAAGCTTGTGCTCATCTTTGAGCCGCTTGTCTGATATGCTCACAGTGTCGTGCCGAAGCGCCATTGCGGCGGTGGAAAAGCCCTGCTCTTTTAAAGACCCCACATACTCAGGCGCAGGCTCTGCCATATACGCCCACGGCACCTGAAAAACTGTGCCCATGCTCACCCTTACCGAGCGGCGGTATAACGGGTCGCTGCACGCCTTGGTGAGCAGCACAGCATCTATCCCCAGCGCTGCCGCCGAGCGGAAAACAGCGCCAATATTCGTCTGGTTCATTATGTCTTCAAGCACGGCTATGCGGCGTGCGTTCTTTATCAGTGCGGCAGGGTCGGGCAGCGGTCTTCGGCGCATAGCGCACAGCACCCCCTGTGTCAGCCTGAAGCCTGTGAGAGCACACAGCGTTTGCTCATCGCCTGAGTATACCGGCAGGGCGCCGACACGCTCTACTATATCAGCCGCCTGCCCTGTGATGTACTTATCAACAAGCAGCAGCGACAGCGGCTCATACCCTGCATTGAGAGCTCTGCGTATGACCTTAGGGCTCTCGGCTATGAATATGCCCTCCTCTGGCTCAAACCAGCGAAGCAGCTGCACTTCGGCGGTCGTGCGGTAGGGCAGAAGATCCGGTGTTTCAAGATCGGTGACTTTTCTGATATCGGGCATTGTTTACGCACCCCTTTCATAGATATTATATCACTTAATCCGGGCTATTGCAAGTATATCCCAAATATGAACGGCTATATTTGCTGTAAATGTGTATTGATTTAGCGTGATAAACTATGGTATAATGGTGGTGACACAATGATCGGTTAACCAATATGTCTCAGTAACACTTTTGAAAAAGGGAGTAAAGCAAAAGCGCGGTGGCGATAAAGAAGTATTTGACAATTACAGCTTTGTATGAGCCACCGCTAAAAGAATAAATAATAAAGAAGAAATAATAAAAAGGTATCGGCTTGCATTCGATGATCTAAATATCATCGGCGCAGCCGATACCTTTATTATTCGTTATTCTTTTTTCTTTATTATTTTTTTATTTTAGCAGCGGCATAGCCGATGCGCCTCATATGAGTCTTCTTATCGTATTTATGCCGTAGTAGCCGAGCTGGCTTACAGGCTCTATCGTGATGCCCTTTGCAGGGTTAGATGCGTGGACGAACTTGCCGCCGCCGATGCAGAGCGCTGCATGGCCGTAGCCGCAGCAGATTATCAGGTCGCCTGCCTGCATATCCTTATAGCTTACAGCCTTGCCGTAGGCTGCCTGTGCAGCAGCGTTGTGGGGGAGGCTGATGCCTGCCTGTGCAAAGCACTGCATCGTAAGGCCTGAGCAGTCGGTAGCCCTGAAGCTCGAACCGCAGTAAACATACGAGCCGCCAGCGTTTGCGATGCCGTAGTCAACTATCTTCTTTATCTTTGCAGCCCTTATCTGAGCGGCTGTCTGCTTTATCTTTATCTTCTTGACAGCGCTGTATCTGCCGTAATACTTCTTGCCTGAGATAGTCCTGAAAGCCTGCACCTTGACGTAATAGGTCTTGCCGCCTGTGAGCTTCTTCAAGGTCACGCTGAGCTTTTCGGGCTTTACGGTGATGTATTTTACCTTGCTCTTTTTCTTGAAGGTCTTGTCGGTGCTGTATGCTATCCTGTAGCCTGATGCACCCTTTGTCTTTTTTATCTTTACGGTCGCTGTGGCGGCCTTGGAAGATGTCACCTTTGCTATGGTGCTTTTCGGGGGTAGAATGATGAATGTCTTTGTGACGCTCCCGCCGTAGATGCCGGTGCCTTTTATCGTGACAACGCCCTTGCCGGGGTTGCGGTTGGTGCCGTAGGTCACTGTGTAATCCTTCCCCGGGAGAAGCTCCTTGTTGTCAAGTGTGACAACCGGCTTGGGGAGAATGGACTTGCCGTTGTAGGTGTACTGTGACGATACGTTTGTGATGCTGATGTCCTTGATGTCGATGAGCTTCGGTGTCACTTCGGTCTTGACATAGCCGCATTCGGTGCAGGTGAGCTTTCTCTCACCCTCGATTTCTGTTGTGGCTGCCTTGGTGACTGCCGGAGCGCCGAAGCTGTGTTTTTCGCAGACAGATGATACTGTTGCTGCCTGCCCCTGTGCGATGTCGCTGTTGTCAGCGCTTGCACAGGTGAGTGTCGATAATGAAATAACTAATGCTGTCGCTATCGAGAGCGACGTTCGGACTACCGTTCTTTCTTTCATAAAAAATCATATCCTCTCTTTGTTGTTTTAGGCAACACCGTACAAAGCCTTCAGGCGGTCTTTGTGCGGTGTTGCCTTTACACCCTCTCCGGGACACGGGCCCGTGGGGCGTTTCTATGTTTGATTTTTGTTGTACTTATAGTATACCACATTTTAACCGCTCTGTAAACATTTTGGCGGATTTTTCCTCGTAAACGACAATATGTATAAAGGATTTGCATTGTTTTAGTTTAAAATAACGGTAAAATTACCAGTAAATAGCAAAATTGGCGTAATATGTCTGTTACTGTTGTAACCAAATTGTAACCAGATTCGACAGGTTGATTTTTGCCCTGCGGTGTGATATAATATGTATAAATATATCGAAAGGAAGCAGGCGTATGAAGCAGTGGATAACCTCTCCGGAGCAGTATAAGGGTCTGCAAAAGGGCAGAATGAATACAGCGCAGCAAAACCTTGCTGCAAACACTGCTGCATTTGCAGGCAGCGAGGGCAAGCTGCTGCACGGGCAGGGCGGTGAGACGCTAAAAAAGCTCACCTACGGCAAGAATTCGCTCTCGTGGTGCGGCTGCGAGCTGATAGCCGTTGCAAACGCTATGCTGCTAACAGGGCACAGCATACCGCTGCCTGAGATAGTGTTTGAGTTTGAGATGAACAAGATGCAGCTGCTTCTTCCCTCGGGTTATTTCGGCACTTCGCCCAAA
The DNA here is from genome assembly GCF_000686125.1 of Ruminococcus sp. NK3A76. Classification (NCBI taxonomy): domain Bacteria; kingdom Bacillati; phylum Bacillota; class Clostridia; order Eubacteriales; family Oscillospiraceae; genus Ruminococcus; species Ruminococcus sp. NK3A76. The sequence goes on along the minus strand of NZ_JMMA01000002.1, from coordinate 2,475,498 downwards.
AAGATAAGGCGCTATTTTGAACACAAGGGCGTGCCGTTCCACAGCTTTAAGAGGGTAGACGAGCTTGAGCGATACATTGCCGATAAGGACACGGTCTGCGGCATACTCTCCTTCTGGAACAGGGAGATAAAGGGCAAAGGACCCGGGCGGCTGCTGTTTTTTACCAAGGGGCTGCACACGGTGGCTTTTTTAAAGAAGCACAGCAGCATCTATATCTACAACCGCCGCAACAGCGCAAGCTCGGCATCTAAGTACGACAGCATCTCCGAGGTGATAGGTGGCAGGCGGTTTATCCTCTCCTATGTGCTCGATGAGGACGTAAAGTCCTGAGCTGCCCTGATATACCATATATAAAGAAAAGGAAAAACTATGAGATACAAATATGTGATATTCGACCTTGACGGAACGATACTTGACACGCTTGATGACCTTGCAGATGCAGCGAATGCTGCACTGGCATCAATGGGGTATCCAAAGCGTACAAAGGACGAGGTGAGAATGTTTGTCGGCAACGGCATAAGAAAGCTCATCGAGCGTGCGACCCCCGACGGCATTTCTGAGGAGGATACAGTGAAGACGCACGAGGCGTTCACCGCTTACTATTCCGTTCACTGCAAGGACAAGACAAGGCCTTATGAGGGGATCCCCGAGCTTGTGAGCGAGCTGAAAGCTAACGGCATACGCACGGCTGTTGTATCCAACAAGGCAGACTACGCCGTGAAAAAGCTCTGCGAGGAGTATTTCGGCGGCATATTCGATATAGCCATAGGCGAGCGTGAGGGCATACGCAAAAAGCCCGCCCCCGACAGCGTGCTTGAAGTTATGCGTGCGCTGGGCGCTGACGCTGAGCATACTATATATATAGGAGATTCAGATGTCGATATAATGACAGCGAAAAACAGCGGTATCGGCTGCATAGGCGTTTCATACGGCTTCAGGGGCAGAGATTTCCTTAAAGAGCACGGCGCAGAGGTGATAGCCGACACTGTGGCAGAGCTCAGAGAGCTGCTTTTATAATGCAAGACGCACACAATAATTATGTATATCAATGCAAAATAATAAAAGTGAAAGTGAGGTGTAAAGGAAAATGGCAGTATATGCTTGCTCAGTATGCGGCTGGGAATACGACGAGGAAAAGGGCGCTCCCGATATGGGAATAGCCCCCGGCACCAAGTTTGAAGACCTTCCCGATGATTTTGCCTGCGCATTATGCGGCGTCGGCAAGGATCAGTTTGAACAGCAGTAAACACTATCCTTAAAAGAAAAAGAGAGATGTGAGTCTGAACGCTCGCATCTCTTTTTCTTTTTTTAATTCATATAACATTTAAAATTAATGTTAAGTTTTTCAAACGTTTAAGTGACTTTATTGATCTCCGGGTTATTCCGATATATATATTATCAAAGAAATTATATTGTTTTTCGGGTGAAAAGAGTATTTAAAAGAAGTTCTTTACTTAATACATATAACTTTTTTTGGAAAAATTAAGTATTTAAAACGTTTGAGAACAATTCAAACATTTGCAATATTATACGAAATGTGCTATAATATGTATATGGGAAGAACTTAAAGATCACTTATTGCCGAAGGGGTATCGGCAGGAGTGAAATAACTAATGGGGTGATATTATGAAAGAGAATAAGAAAGGTTTTACGCTCGTTGAGCTGATAGTTGTTATAGCTATTATCGGAACACTGGCAGCTATACTTATCCCGACCATATACAGATATGTAAAGGACGCAAAGATACAGGCTGCTATCGCAGATGCAAGAACGATCAAGTCCGCAGTTGAGGCATCGCTTGTAAAGAACATCATGCTAAACGGCGAGACAGCTGAGAACGGCTTCAACAAGGTGCTCTATCTTGATCAGGACAGCAGCAAGGCCTTTAAGGACAGGAACAAGGAGATAGTCGGTGCCTTCACAAACTACAGCTGGGTCGTTTACAAGACTAACGGCAGTTCCAGCAGCGGCAGCTCTCAGTCTCTTGACAAGGTAATTGCAGGCGCACTTGATAACTCGGTATCCGAGACCTGGGAAGTCGGCACAAAGACTAACCCTATGGGTTACAATACATCTAAGAAGAACGCTGCCAAGTATCTGAAGGACTGCAAGACTAACTTCGGTCTGGTCGTTGTGTATAATACCGACGGTACTGTACGTCTTATGCAGATATACAGAAAGGGTATAATGGTAACTTACGTCGACGGTAAGTATATCGCAAATGCAAAAGCAGATGCGCACTTTATCGGCATGGGCACATGGAACACCATTTACACCGACAGCGGCGAGTACGCACCGGAAGATGCCTACAATGTTAATCTCTCAAACAAGCAGATAGGCACCGACGGCAACCTCGGCGGCTGGTACAACTGATAAGAGCTTTAAGGCAACACCGCCGGGCCACCGGCGGATACCTTTGCACGCCATCCACTTGCAAATTTTCCGTCATATTACCCAAATTTACCTTGAAATACGTTAGTATTCCTGCGGTAAATTTAGCCAATCTGACGAAAAATTTGACTGCGTGTCTGACGTACAATGGCCCAGCGGTGTTGCCTTAAACATCCGAAAATTCAAAATATCCTCTCATTTCGAGAGGATATTTTTATAGCCGGAAGCTTAGGAAAAACAAGCCGGCAGACCGCAATTAAAGAGAGAATTTTATAGGCAACACCGCACAAAGACCGCCTGAAGGCTTTGTACGCAACTTACTTGCATCTTTTCCGTCATATTACACATTTTTTCCTTGAAATACGGTAGTATTCCTTCGGAAAATCTGTGCAATCTGACGAAAAAGCTGACTGCGCAATTTGCGCACAATCTTCGTGCGGTGTTGCCTATAAGTATATGAACTTTTTTCTTATGTTACAGATTTGATATAAAGGCGAAAACTATTATATTATTTTGCCTTGTCAGATGATATAATACATACAATGAAAAACGCAAAAAACACAGTGAACGGCTAATTGAAGGAGGAACTTGAAATGATAAGAAAGGGTATGGTATTTTCGCTCGTGCTTGCAGCACTTATGATGACAGCCTGCGGTGACGGCAGCTCGTCTTCATCGGCTGACAGCGCATCATCGGGCAGCTCGCAGGCGGCTTCCTCGGCAGCTGACAGCGGTGCAGCAGATACTAAATCATACAAGACAGACGAGGGTATGTATGCTGACTTCTCAGAGGGTATGCCTTCCTTTGCAGAGTGCTCTAACGGCTGGACGAACGGAAGTATGTTCAATGTTTTCTGGAGAGAGGAAAACACAAAATTTGAAAACGGCAAGATGCAGCTCGTGATAGACAATGACCCCCGTGAGGAGCAGGGTATACCTTACTCCGGCGGCGAGTTCAGGACGAAGGATTTCTACGGCTACGGCAGATATGAGGCAAGCATCAAGGCTATAAAGAATGACGGTGTCGTAACATCGCTCTTTACCTACACAGGCCCCTCTGACAACAACCCGTGGGACGAGATAGACATCGAGATCCTCGGCAAGGACACAACAAAGGTGCAGTTTAACTACTTCACCAACAGCCAGGGCAACCACGAGCATATGCACGACCTCGGCTTTGACGCTTCCGAGGATTTCCACACATACGCCTTTGAGTGGCACAAGGACAAGATAGTATGGTTCGTTGACGGCGTTGAGGTCTACACGGCAACAGACAACCTCCCCTCTACAGAGAGCAAGATAATGGCTAACGTATGGGCAGGCAAGGGCGTTGACGGCTGGCTCAACAGGTTTGACGACAGCAATATACCGCTTACAGCTGAGTACGAGTGGGTGAAGTTCACTCCCTTTGACGAATAATAAAGGAATAATTGGAGGAAGAAAATATGCTTAAGGAAAAAGGCTTTTACAGGGGAGTAGACCTCGGCGGCTGGCTCTCGCAGTGCGATTACAGCGACGACAGGCTCAACAACTTCATCAAGGAGGAAGACTTTGCGACTATCGCCTCATGGGGGCTTGACCATGTAAGGCTTCCCTTTGACTACAATATCTTAGAGAACGCTGACGGCTCGGTGAACGAGCAGGGCTATGCCCACATCGAAAGAGCTATAGGCTATGCAAAGAAGAACGGCCTTAAGATAGTGCTTGACCTGCACAAGACAGCAGGCTTCTCGTTTGACTACTACAGCGAGAACGAGCACGGTTTCTTCGAGAGCGAGGAGTATCAGGAGAGATTCTACAAGCTCTGGGAGGAGATGGCAAAGCGCTTTGGCAAGTACAGCGACGATGCTGCTTTCGAGCTTTTAAACGAAGTTACAGATGATAAGTTCATCGGCGTCTGGAACAAGGTCATAAAGACTTGCATAGGCAGGATAAGAAAGTATGCCCCCGACACGATAATCATAGTAGGCAGCTACTGGAACAACCACGCATCGGCTGTTGCAGCGCTGGAGAAGCCATATGACGACAAGGTGGTATACAACTTCCACAGCTACGACCCGCTGAAATTCACACATCAGGGCGCATACTGGACAGACCTTATCAAGCCCGAGGAGCGTGTGAGCTTTGAGGAGTCAGAGGTCGATGATGAATACTTTGAGAAGATGTTCGGCTCGGCGATCGAGAAGGCCAGGGCTGAGGGCACAGACCTCTACTGCGGCGAGTACGGCTGCATAGACATTGTATCTCCCGAGGACACGCTCAAATGGTATAAGGCTATCAACAGGGTGTTTGAGAAATACGGCATTGCAAGAAGCGCATGGAGCTTCAGGGGCATGGATTTCGGTCTCAGCGAGCCCAGACTTGACAGCGTAAGGGGAGAGCTTTTAAAGTATTTCTAAAAGGATATGAATACGCCCCGAAACGGTTATGATGCCGTTTCGGGGCGTTGTGCTGTTTGGGTTCAGTTTTCGGGGGTGTAGGTATTGCCGTTGTAGCTGAAGCTTGCGATGTTATCAACATCAAAGTGTTGTGCGCCGAAGGTAACGTCAACTACCTTAAAGGTCTGCGTGCTGCCGTCCTTGAAGGTGAGGACAGACTCGGCGTTGTTGGTGAAGGTGTTTTCCACTCCGTCTGCGGTGGTGTCTGTGCGAATACCAAGCTCGGAGAAGTAAACGCTGCTGCCGTCATCTGCTGTGAGAGTTACGTCTTTGAGGTTGGTCGTGGCGTTTATCTCAATATCGCCGATACCCTCAAAGATACCGGGCTGAATATCATCAAGACCCATATTCTTGCTTGTGATAGTCGAGAAGTCAAATGCCCTGACGATAATATCCTCATTACCCGCAAGTCGGTTTTTGTTCACGCTGAATGTGAAGGTCATTTCGCCATTTTCGCCCTGCTTGCCGTACATAAGGTCTGCTGTGCCGTTCATATATGAGAGCAGGCTGCCGCTTTTGTCAAAAGCCTCCATAAAAGGTATCTGCTGACCCGAATCATAGCCTAAAAACTCGTCTTCGGTCATCAGCTCGACATCTTCGGGGAGAATGAGCAGCTTTTCTAAATAATCTCTGCCCGCATCATCAAGTGCCTGTAATGTGGCTGTACATTTTACATAGTATTTGTCGGCAAGCACGGTGTCTACCGTCAGTCTGATGTGTTCGTTCTGATAGTAGGCGGGCTGCTGCTCGGTCTTTTCAATTACGCTCATTACATCGCTGTCATCATATTCGTGGGCGACGTTTTCCTTGTTTGAGATGATGTTGCTCCTGACTGCCGCAACTGCGCCTATCGTGAAAACAGCCGTCAGCGCCGCAGCCGCTGCCGCTATGGCTATAAGCCTTTTGGGTCTTGTGTGTGATACTCTTATGCTCTTCTCTTCCGTGAGAAACTGCTCGTCTATGCCTGACATAAGCTCGAGTGCTTTTAAGTTTTTATCATTCATAAAAAGTCCTCCTTTTTGAGATATTCGGCAAGCTTTTTTCTTGTACGCATAAGCGTTACCTTGACCTTGCTCTCGCTGAGTGAATACATCTTGCATATATCGCTTATGCTGTCAAGATAGAAATAGCGCCGTATAAAAAGCCTTCTTTTGTCCTGCGAGAGTGTGGAAAGAAACCTATTGACAGCGTCAATGAACAGTTGCTGCTCTGTCTCCTTTTCAAGATCCTGCGAGGAGGGGAGCAGCTCGCCTATCTCGTCAAGCGGCTCTGAAAGCCTGTCGTGAGAGCGCTTGGCGGCGGCTTTTTTGCGGTATCTGTCAAGCGCTATGTTGCGCACCATAACGCTGAGATATGCAGCAAGGCTTTTGGGGCTGTCGGGTGGGATGCTGTTCCACGCCTTTAGCAGCGTGTCATTTTGCACCTCTTCGCTCTCGCCTGTGTCGCCCAAGATATTCTGCGCTATCTTTTTTATCAGAGAGCCGTAGCTTTCCTCGCACGCAGTCAGCGCACGCTCGTCTCTGTTAGTAAAAAGCTCGGTTATTTCGCTGTCGGTCATTTCTTCACCGCCCTTTCACTTATATTGACGCATTCGGAGGTGGAAGCGTTACACTTTTTTATGGATTTTTCCATTCACAATTTCCCCCTTGATTTATCGGCAAAAAAGTGATATAATAAACATTTGTAAGAATTATTCAAGGCAATACCGCACGACCATTGTGCGTCAGACACGCAGTCAGATTTTTTGTCAGATTGCCCAAATTAACCGCAGGAATACTACCGTATATTCCGTATACTAAAGTATGCGGAGGTGAATTTGGGTGATATGACGGAAAATCTGCAAGTGTATGGCGTACAAAGGCTTGTGCCGGTGGTCGTGCGGTATTGCCTTAATACAGAAAGGAAGATCATTATGACAAAGATAACCATATTCTCGGGCTTTCTGGGTGCAGGCAAGACAACGCTCATCAAGAAGCTCATAGCAGACGGCTTTAACAACGAGCAGCTCGTGCTCATAGAGAACGAGTTCGGCGAGATAGGCATAGACGGCGGATTTTTGCAGGAGGCAGGCGTGCAGATAACCGAGATGAATTCCGGCTGTATCTGCTGCTCGCTGGTAGGCGACTTCGGCAAGGCATTAGAGCAGGTGCTGGAGCAGTACCACCCCGACAGGATACTCATTGAGCCCTCGGGTGTCGGCAAGCTCTCAGACGTTATCAGGGCAGTTCAGAATATAAACGCACACGATGTCGAGCTCGACGGCTTCACAACAGTAGTAGATGCCAAGAAGTGCAAGATGTATCAGAAGAACTTCGGCGAGTTCTTTGACAACCAGATAACATACGCAAGCTGCCTTATTCTGAGCCACACAAAGGGTCTTTCTCAGGAAAAGCTCGACGACGCTGTGGCAAGGCTCAGAGCGCTCAATGACAAGGCAACTATAGTCACCACCGACTGGGACGAGCTTTCGGGTGCGGCTATCGTTGAGGCTATGACACAGAAGAACACTCTCGATGACGAGCTGGCATCGCTTCTTGCCGAGGCGCAGAAGGAGAGCGAGGAGCACGAGCATCATCATCACCATGACCATGAACACGAGCATGAGCATGAGCATGAGCATGACCACCACCATGACCATGACCACGAGCATGAGCATGAGCACCACCACGACCACGGCCCTGACTGCACCTGCGGCTGCCATGACCATGACCACGATCACGAGCATCATCATCACCACGCTGACGATGTGTTCACAAGCTGGGGCGCTGAGAGTGCCAAGAAGTTCACCAAGGAGGAGATAACCGCCGCCCTCGAAGCTCTTGAAAACGAGGAGAAATACGGTCTTATACTGCGTGCAAAGGGCATCGTTCCTGCAACTGACGGCAGCTGGATACACTACGATTATATCCCCGGCACACCTGATGTAAGAACAGGTGCGGCAGGCGTTACGGGCAGGCTTTGCGTTATCGGCTCGAAGATAAACGAAAAGGCTATTTCAGAGCTTTTCGGCGTAGAGGAGGCATAAAAAATGCAGGGTATGCCCGAGATAAGAGTGCCTGTATACCTGTTCACGGGTTTTCTCGAAGCAGGCAAGACAAGGTTCATTCAGCAGACACTTGAAGACAAGCGCTTCAACACAGGCGACCGCACGCTCATTATCCTCTGCGAGGAGGGCGAGGAGGAGCTCGATGTTTCAAAGATGTCGTCAAAGGACGTAAAGGTAGTCACCATTGAGGACGAAAGCGAGCTTACCGAGGCCAACATCAGCCGCCTTTGCGACGAGGCAGATGCACAGAGGATACTGATAGAATACAACGGTATGTGGCAGATGAATACTCTTTTCAACGCCCTGCCGGCAGATTTCGGCATCTATCAGGAGATATGCATAGCCGATGCGACGACCTTTGAAAACTACAACGCAAATATCCGCAGCCTTGTTGTAGACAAGCTGCAGACAGCAGAGCTCATCATATTCAACCGCTATGACAAGAGCATAGACATGATGACGCTGCACAAGATATGCCGGGGTGTCAGCAGGGGCATAAACATCGCCTACGAGTACACCGACGGCAGGGTGCAGTATGACGACATAGAAGACCCTCTGCCTTTTGATGTCAACGCAGACAAGATAGTGCTTGATGACAAGGACTTTGCGCTCTGGTACAGAGACATAATGGAGGAGCCCAAGAAATACGTCGGCAAGACTATGACCTTCAAGGGCATTGTCGCTGTTGACAAGGCTTTCCCTGAGAACACCTTTGCTGTAGGCAGGCACGTCATGACCTGCTGCATCGAGGACATTCAGTACATGGGTCTTGCTGCCGAGTGGACAGGGGTCAGCAACATAAAATCCCGTGACTGGATAAAGGTCACAGGCGTTATCGCATACGAAAAGAACAAGCTCTACCGTGGCAAAGGCCCGGTGCTGAAAGTCAGCGAGGTATCAATGTCTACTCCGCCCAAGCAGGAAGTAGCGACATTCTTCTGAAAAAGCTATGCTTTTTCAGAAGAAAATGCATTATGCATAATGCATAATTAAGGTGTCCTGCTGACGCAGGACAGTTGCCCATTCGGGCGAGCCGCCTGCGGCGGCTGATACGCTACACCTAATACTATATGAAAACAAATGCCCCGGAGATTATCCACAAATCTCTGGGGCGTACTGTTTTATAATCCGTGCGGCGCAGCCGCACACCTCAATTATGCATTATGCATTTTAAATTATGAATTAAAAAAAGCCCCCTCAGGGGGCTTTTTTATTCGTCGCTCTCCGGGGGAGCGTCAAGAATGTGCGTGTCGCTCTCGTTGAACATCTTGTGTACGTCAATGATGTAGCAGGTGCGCTCACCGTCCATGAAAACACCTGTCAGATAGCGTGAGCAGGCGTCGTCGTTGAGGTTCGGGGGAGGCTTGATGTCGCTCTCGTCGAGCTTCTGAAAGCTAAGTATCGTGTCTATCAGTATGCCTGCACGCTTGCCCTCGGCCTCGCAGATTATTATTACGTTGCGGTTGGTTATCTCCTTGTCGGGATAGCCAAAGCGCAGCCTTGAATTAATTACCGGAACGATGCCGCCCTCGTAGGTCACGGTGCCTGCTATGTAGTCGGGAAATTCGGGTATCTTCACGGGCTCGGTCGCTTGTAAAATGACGACGATGCTGCCCATTGGTATGGCAAATATCCTGCCGTTTACCTCAAAGCGCAGATATTCGTTTTTGTTGTCTAAGGTTATCATGGCTTATTTTCCTTTCAGCTTTTTGTATATCTCGTAGGATATCTTGTTGAGCGGTGCCTGAACATCTACAGCCCCCATCTCAAAGGCGGCCTTTGGCATACCGTAGACAAGCGAGGACTTCTCGTCCTGACCTATGGTGAAAGCGCCTGCTTTTTTCATCGCAAGCAGACCTGTCGCACCGTCATCTCCCATGCCTGTGAGTATTACGCCTATCGCATTTTCCTTGGCGCAGTAAGCGCAGGACTCAAACATGACATCGACGCTCGGGCAGTGGCCTGACACCTTGGGGCCTGCCTCGCAGGTCACAAAGTAGCCGTTTCTGTCCTTGTATACCCTCATGTGGCGGCTGCCCCGTGCGATGACTGCCATGCCACGCTTAAGATACATTCCGTCAGTTACCTCCCTGACATCTATCTTGAGCATCTTGTTTAACCTCTGGGCGTATATCTCGGGATAGCCCTCGGGCATATGTATCGTGCAGATTATCGGCGGCGTGTGGGTGTTCATGCCTTCGAGCACCTTGGGCAGTGCTTCTGTAGCGCCTGTCGAGCCGCCTATGGCTATTATCTTGTCGGTCTTTTCATCAGTGCCGAAGGTCTTTACCTTGTAGCTGTGCGTGCCGGAATGGATATTCTTGGCATTCTTTGCCTGCCTTACGGCATTTGCAAGCTGCTCGCCGAACTTTGCAAGCTCAGCGCCCGATGCAAGGTTACGGGGCTTTGCCACGAACTCCACAGCGCCGGCTTCTATCGCCTTGATAGCGCTTTTTTCCTCAGACGAGCATACCACGACGGGTATAGCATACTGAGGTATGAGCTTTTTGAGAAACTCCACGCCGTTCATCTTCGGCATCTCTATGTCAAGCGTCATGACATCGGGCTTTAAGCTGATTATCATGTCTCTTGCGTTGTATGCGTCCTCAGCCTTTCCGACAACGTGAATGTCGGGATTGTCGTTGAGTATCTTTTCAAACACCGTCCGGTAAACGGCCGAGTCATCGCAGATGAGCACTCTTATCTTGTTGTCCATCAGCCTTCACCTCCGCCGTGTGTTATTTTCTGATAGATAGCAGTCCTGACCTTGCGGTACATCATATTCTCGGGCGCACTCTCAGCATGGCCTATGTAGAGGTAGCCCCCCTCGGCCGACGCATCGTAAAAGCGCCTGCAAAGCATACTTTTTGTGCGCTCGTCAAAGTATATCATAACATTGCGGCATAATATGAGGTCAAACTTGCGCTTGAACTCTATCGGCTCCATAAGGTTATGATATTTGAATATGACATCGCTTCTTATCTCGTCTGTTACCTGATAGATGCCCTTGGCCTTCTTTACAAAGTATTTCTCACGCCAGCCGGGGGGCAGCTGCTCTAAGTCCTGCTCGGGGTACATACCGTTCTTGGCGTTTCTCAGTGCGTGGAAGGATACGTCAGTTGCAAGTATGCGGCAGTCCCACTGCTTTTTCGCAGCACCCAGGAACTCGTTTGCGCACATGGCAAGGTTGTAGGGCTCGTTGCCGAACGAGCAGCCTGCGCTCCATATAGCGAGCGTCTTGTCCTCCCTTGTCTTTACCGCATCGGCGAGAAAGACGTTCATGAAGTGGTCAAAATGCTCGGTCTCACGCATGAAGTATGTGTGATTTGTCGTTATCCTGTTTATCATGTTGGCGACTTCTCTGCCGGTCGTGTCGTTGTAGAGCGCCGTGCAGTAATCGGAAAAATCACGGAAGCCGCAGTCAAGTATGTAGTTTGAGAGCCTTGTTTCAACAAGGAATTTCTTATCCTGCAAATTTATGCCGTATTTGAATTTTACAAACGTCACCAGACGCTCGAAATCACAGTCAAGTATCTGCATAAGCATTTCTCCCTATTGTCAATAGTGAATATCGAACTGTTAACTGTTACCTGCTGACTATTGACTGTCAAGTCCCACCAGCTCGTTCCAGTCGATAAGTGCTGTGCGTGTGCCGCCACGGTCGAGCAGGCCTCTTATCACAGAGCCTTTCTTCGGGTAGGGGATTATCTCCTCTGCCGTGACCCTTTCAACATCGAGCACACGGTTTACTATCACGCCGATGTTTGCCTTGTCACGCTCGGTGACGATGATGCAGGTCTTTTCATCGTATTCCTGCTTGGGCTTGCCTATGCGCAGGTTGAAGTCCATAACTGGCACCACCTGGCCGCGCAGGTTTATAACGCCCAGCAGAAAATCCGGCAGCTTGGGTATCTTGGTTATCTCAGGTATCTCGATGATATCGGTTATGTCCTTGATATCAAAGGCGTATATATCACCGCTGCAGGTGAAGGTCATTATCTGGCCGCTGAGATCATCAAGAGTTACATTTTTTTCTTCACTCATCTGCCTTCACTCTCCTCCAAATTACCTATTATCTCTTTCATGTCGAGAATCGTCGTTATTGAGCCGTCACCCAGCACCGAGCAGCCCGAGAGCCCCTGCTCCTTTAGCTTGTACTGCGAGAGCAGCACCGAGAAGGGCTTTACTACCACCTGCTGGTCGGCTATCAGCCTGTCGGCAAAGAAGCAGGCCTTTCTGCCGTCGGCATCGCAAAGAAGTATAACTCCGTCGGTCAGCGGCTTGTTCTCGCCGGGCACGCCGAAGATGCGGCTCATTCTGTAGAGCGGCAGGCACATACCACGGCGCATGATAAGCGTGTCGTTTTCCATGAGCATATCGGGTGTCGCCCTGAAAAGCTCGACTATTATATTCTTGGGTATCGAGAAATTATACCCTGCAACGTCTATGCCCATTACGTCTATGATAGACAGCGAGAGCGGTATCTTTATGGTGAATGTCGAGCCCTCGCCGAGCTTTGAGTCAACATACAGCTTGCCGCCGACTGACTCGATGTTCTTTCTTACAACGTCCATACCAACGCCACGGCCTGAATATTCGGTGACCACCTCGTTGGTCGAGAAGCCTGCCGCCATGATGAGTGAGAAAGCCTCTCTGTCGGTGTATTCGCTCTCGGGCTTTGTGAGTATGCCGTTCTTTCTGCCCTTTGCAAGCAGCTTGTTCCTGTCCATGCCGGCACCGTTGTCACGGCACGATATCACGACCTCGCCCGAGTCATACCCTGCCGAGAGGGTGACGGTGGGCGGCTCGGTCTTGCCTGAAGCCTTTCTTTCGTCGGGAGTCTCGATGCCGTGGTCTACGGCGTTTCTAACTATGTGCATGAGCGGGTCGTTCAAGATATCGACTATCGACTTGTCAACTTCTGTTTCCTCGCCCTCAAATACCAGCGTTACCCCCTTGCCGAGCGTCTTGTTCATGTCACGCACAACTCTCGTCATCTTGGAGAATGCGTTCGATACAGGCACCATTCTGATGCTCATTACCACGTCCTGAAGCTCGTCGGTGAGCTTTTTGAGGTCACGGGAGGATTTCTGGAACCTGTCAAGGTTTGTGCTGACGTTTTTAAGGTCAGGGCTTGATATTACCATTGATTCGGTGATAACTATCTCCGCCACGAGGTCGAGCAGCTTGTCGAGCTTTTCGAGCTTGACTGATATGATGCTCGATGTCTTCTCACCGCTGCCGCCGGGCTTTTTGGGTGCGGGGGCGGCCTTTTTGGCTTCCGGCTTTTGTTCTGCGGCCGGGGCTGCTGCCTGTGAGGGAGCAGCTGCCTGCGGTGTGGGGGCTGCCGGGGCAGCACTCTTGTCGGGTTTTGTCACAGACTCGGCTGATACTACGTTCAGGCCTTTTTTGAGCTGCTCTGTGACGGCGTTTATATCGTCTGTTACGAGCTTGATAAACAGCCCGTCTTTCATTATCGCATCGCCGGACTTGTCGTCATTCAGGTCAGGCGGATATGTGCCGCAGACCTCTGCTATGTCGCCTAAGCTCTTTACGAGAATGAGCGCTCTGATAGTCGGCATCATGCACTCCTCGTCAAAGGTCACTCTCACGGTCAGAAGCTCCTCAGGCTCGTCGTCGGCAAACACACCGTCTGGGATATTGCCGGAAGGCGCTGCACCTGATGAAGCCCCGGCAGCAGGCCTTGTGATAAGCTCTGCCTTGTCAACGTCTATGCCGTTTTGCAGCTTGTCGAGCACTGCCTCGTTGCTGTCGGTCACAAATTTTATGAACAGGCCGTTTTTGAGTATCTCGGCACCTGATTTGTCGTCATTGAGGTCGGGAGGGTATGTGCCGCAGACCTCTGCTATGTCGCCTAAGTTGCGCACGAGTATCAGCCCTCGGATAGTGGGCATCATGCATTCCTCGAAGAATGTGACCTTTGCGGTCATGACCTCCTCCGGCTCGTCCTCCGGGAAGATAGATGCAAGGTCAAAGCCGCCCTCGTCCTTACCGCCTGCTGCGGCAGCACCGTCCTCGCCCTTCATCACGGCTGCGAAGGCTCTTATCTTGTTCATGAGCTCTGTAAAGTCTGTGAGCTCCTGCGAGTCGTCCTGGATAACGTCTATCTCGTTTTTTAGGCTGTCAGATGCAGCGAAAAGCAGCTCGTACATGGCAGGCTTGTCGTACTGCACCGAGTTGTCCTCACGGATTATATAGAAAAGGTCCTCTACCGAGTGGGCGAGCTTTGACATATTCTGCAAGCCCATCATAGCGCTCGAGCCCTTTATCGTGTGCATGACACGGAATATCTCGGCGATATCATCGGGCAGCAGCTCGTCATTCTCCGTTCTCATCAGTATATCGTCAAGCTCTTCAAGGAGCGAGGACGTTTCAAACACAAAGGTATCAAGCATGGCCTCCATGCCGGCCTCGAATTTAGCCAAGATAATTCACCCTTTCAGTTAGGATTTTTATATTATTAAAAAACAAAAGAATATATTACGCCTGATTATATTATACCAAAAAATTTAATATTTTGCAAGATGCGAATATCACATTTAGAGTTATATTTTTTTGTATAATATAAAAAAAATTCCCAAAACCTCTTGTAGTTTTTACTAAAATATAGTATAATATGAATAATAGTACCCAGCAGAAGGACTTATTATATCTGAAAGGTGAGAAGTGTTATGAAAAACAAGGTCTTGGTAAAAATCTACGGCAGGGATTATCTGCTCGCAACTGAGGAATCGCAGGGCTATTCCGACAGGCTGGCCGATATGCTCAACGAAAAGCTCAGAAAGGCTATGACAGGCAAGAGCGAGCTCTCACGCCTTGACGGTGCGATGCTTGTGGCTTTAGAAGCACTTGACGAGGCTTACAAGAACCGCCAGAGCATAGACAACATAAGAGGCCAGATAAAGGATTACGTTGAAGCCGCAGACAAGGCAAAGGCTGAGGCTGAGAATGTAAAGAAGGACTGCGCCCAAAAGCTCGCAAAGGCCGAGAAGCAGGTGAGCGAGCTCGAAGCAAGGTGCAAAAAGCTCGAGGAGGAGGGCAGGATAGCCGTCCAGAATGCAAGCAAGATAGCTGCCGGCACTAATCTTTATATGGATAAGTCCAACAAGCAGACCGAGCAGATAAGAGAGCTCAGCACCAAGCTCACCACGATAGAGGCTGAGAAGGCCACCATGAACGCTGCCATGAAGCGTGTGGAGAACGAAAAGGCAGTGCTCGACGGGGCTATGAGAAAGCTCGAAAACGAGAACAAGTCGCTTAACGAGGCGATAGATAAATATGAAAAGGGCAGCGCTGTCTTCATGGACAAGGCTGACAAGCTGGAGAGCGAGAACAACAAGCTCAGAGAGAATATGAAGCAGTTTGAGCGTGAGAATGCATTCCTTAAGGAGAAGATAAACCAGCTGGAGGCTGAGAAAGCCCCTGCTGTAAAGCAGCCGAGCCGTGTTACACTTGCAGGGCTGACACAGAATAACTCCGGCAAGGGCAATAAATAATGGCAGAGGTGCTTTCCCCCTGCGGAGGGTATGAGACACTCGAAGCAGTGCTCAGAACAGGCACAGATGCGGTCTACCTCGGCTCACGGCATTTCAGTGCGAGAGCGTCGGCGCATAACTTTGATGAGGGCGAGCTTGAACGTGCGGTCTATGAATGTCACAGGCGTGGGGTCAAGCTCTATCAGGCGATAAATACCTTGGTCACCGACGACGAGCTGCCGCTGCTGATAAGTGAGATAGAAACGGCGTGCAGGCTTGGTATCGACGGCATCATCACGCAGGACTTAAGCATTCCTTACATCGTAAGAGAATGCTGCCCCAAGCTGCCTATCCACGCATCGACTCAGATGACAGTTCATACTGCGGCAGGTGTCAGGGCGGTCAAAGCGCTCGGCTTCTGCCGTGCCGTGCTTTCAAGAGAGCTTCCGGGCGACATTATAAAAAGCCTTGCCTCGCTCGGCATCGAGACTGAGGTGTTCGTTCACGGGGCTTTGTGTATGTCCGTTTCGGGGCAGTGCTATATGAGCGCCGTCATCGGCCAAAGAAGTGCAAACCGTGGTATGTGCGCTCAGGCGTGCAGGCTGCCGGCAAGCGCTGTAAGGGGCAGCGAGAGGTATGACCTGTCGCTCAAGGATATGTCGTATATCCCGTTTATAAAAGAGCTTGACGATATGGGCGTCACCTCGCTTAAGATAGAGGGCAGAATGAAGCGCCCCGAGTATGTCGCAGCGGCGGCAAATGCCTGCAACACGGCACTTTCAGGCGGCGTGCCCGATATGAAGACGCTCTCGGATGTCTTTTCCCGTGAGGGCTTTACCGACGGGTATTATTACAGGAAGACAGGCCGTGAGATGTTCGGCACACGCACAAAGGAAAACGTCAGGGCGGCAAACGATGCCATACCGAAGATACACGAGCTCTACCGCACGCAGCATAAGTATGCACAGGTGAGCTTTTCGCTCTATGCCCACGAGGGCGAGCCGGCAAGGCTCACAGCATATGACGAGGGCGGCACCGCCGTCACCGTGACGGGGGATACCGTGCAGACGGCACTTAAGCGCCCGCTTGATATAGAATACATCACATCACAGCTCTCAAAGCTCGGCGATACGATTTATTCGCTCGGCGAGGTGAGTGCCGATATCTCGCAAAGTGCTATGATACCGGCATCGCAGCTCAACGCTCTGCGACGTGAGGCGTGCAGCTTGCTTGACAGGGAGCGTGCGGCTGCGAAAACGAAAGTGTACGAATTTTCACCCTTTAAATTCAAGCCTGAGCCTCACGGCAGGCAGGATAAGCAGCTCAGGATATTTGTAAGCGATGTATCGCAAATAGACGGTGCCGACATAAGCGGCGTGTCGCTTGTGTGTATACCGCTCGGGCAGGAGAAAAAAGCGCTTGCTGCCGGGATAGCTGCTGAAAGGCTCGCTGTCGTGTGCGACAGGTTCACATTCGACGAGCAGGGGCTCACAGAGCGGCTGAGGGCGGCGCATCAGGCAGGGATAAACAGGCTCATAGCGACAAATATTGCGCATATACAGCTTGGAAAAGACCTTGGCATGAGAGTGTCGGCTGACTACGGGCTGAACATAACAAACTCCGTCTCGGCGCAGGTGCTTTGTGACATGGGCGCAGAGGATATCACCCTGTCGTTCGAGCTGAAAGCCGGAAAACTCAGGCAGATAAGCTCGCCTGTGCCTGTGGGCGTGTTTGCTTACGGGCGGCTGCCGCTGATGCTCACAGTCAACTGCCCGGTAAGGCAGGCTGTCGGCTGCAAGGGCTGCAAAATGGAGCTTTATGACCGCACAGGCAGGGTATTCAAGATAAAATGCCGGAAGGAGTGCGGCTATGTCGAGATACTCAATTCAGACCTGCTCGTTATGAGCGACAGGCTGAGTGAATTTGACGGGGTCGATTTCCTGTCGCTGTATTTTACTGACGAAAGTGCAAAGCGTGTGGGTGAGGTCATATCGGCCTACCGCAGCGGCAGCGCACTTGAAGAAAAAAACATCACCCGGGGATTATATTTCAGAGGGCTGATACAGAAAGAGGAAAACAAATGAGATTACTTGTAAAAAAACTGAGAGAAAACGCAGTAGTACCCAAAAGGCAGACACCCTACAGCGCAGGCTATGACCTTTGCGCCACAGAGGACGTGACTGCAAAGGCAGGGGAGACTGTAAAGATACACACAGGGCTTTCCGTCGAGGTCGAGGGGGCAAAGGACGTTTGCCTTTTCATCTACGCAAGAAGCTCTCTTGCAACAAAGCTCGGCCTTGCGCCTGCAAACTGCGTGGGCGTTGTTGACTGGGATTACAGGGGCGAGATAATAGTAGCCCTTCACAACCACAGCAATGATGACAGGGAGATAAAGGCCGGCGACAGGGTGGCACAGCTTGTGATAACGCACGTTTTAACACCCGAGACTCAGGAGGTAGAGGAGCTTTCTGACACGGTAAGAGGCGAGGGCGGCTTCGGCTCAACGGGAACTAATTGAATATTCTAAGGACTTGACTGAATGAACTGTATAAAAAATGCTAAAATAATAACAATGGACAAAGACCGCCGCATCATAGACCGTGGCTACATCAAATGGCAAAACGGTATCATAACCGAGATAGCTGAGGGCGAGTGCGGCGATGTGAACGCATATGACGCTATGGGGCAAACGCTCTACCCGGGATTTATTGATGCGCACACCCACCTGGGACTTACGACAAACGGTGTCGGCGAGGAGAGCGAGGACTTCAACGAGGAAAGTGAGCCCTGCACGCCGCATATGCATATAATAGACGGCATAAATCCCTTTGACATCAGCTTCAGCGAAGCGCTCAAGGCAGGCATCACCTCGGCAGTCGTCTCACCCGGCTCGGCAAACGCCGTGGCAGGCGACATAGCGCTCGTGAGCACTCACGGCAGGCGTATAGACAAGATGCTGCTGCGCACGGTGGGTGTAAAATTTGCTATGGGCGAGAACCCGAAGATGATATACTCCGGCAAGGAGCAGACACCCTACACACGCCAGGCTATCGCTGCGATAATCAGAGAAGCGCTCAACAAGGCAAAGCGCTATATGCAGGATAAGCAGAAGGCGCTCGAAGAAGACGAGGACGAGCCTGAGTATGACATAAAGAACGAGGCGCTGATACCGCTTCTGCAAAAGAAGGTCAAGGCGCATTTTCACTGCCACAGGGCAGATGATATCTTCACGGCGATAAGGATAGCAAACGAGTTTGACCTTGACTACGTTCTTATCCACTGCACCGACGGTCATCTGATAGCAGATGAGCTTAAAGAGGAGGGGGCATATGCCGTGTGCGGCCCTCTGCTTTGCGACAGGTGCAAGCCCGAGCTTGCAAACCTTACCCCCGAGAACCCTGCACTGCTTGACAAGGCAGGCGTGTGTGTATCTATATGCACCGACCACAGCGAGACGCCGATACAGTATCTTCCGCTCACAGCAGCGGTGGCTGTCAAAAACGGCCTGCCTCACGACAGGGCGATAGAAGCTATAACCATAAACCCTGCAAAGGCTGTCGGTGCTGATGACATCATCGGCTCGCTTGAAGCAGGAAAGAATGCCGACATGGTGCTCTTTGAGGGCGACCCGCTCGACATCTACCAGTCGCCAAAGCTGGTCGTCGCAGGCGGAGAAGCATTTGGTGAATCATAAACAGGAAGGAAAGATAACATTGCGTGAGATAAACGTTAACGAGATAGAAGAAAAAGTAAGAGAGCTCTGCATAAAGGCCAACCTCTACCTGCCCAAGACTCTTGAAGAATGCATAAAGTGCGGCAGGGAAAAGGAAGAGTCGCCTGTCGGAAAAAATGTCTTTGATGACATAATCGACAACATAAACGTTGCCCGTGAGCAGACTATCCCGATATGCCAGGACACAGGCATGGCTATAATCTTCATGGAGGTCGGGCAGGACGTACACTTTGTCGGCGGCGACATAAACGAAGCTATAAACAAGGGCGTTTCAAGGGGCTACATAGACGGCAGGCTGCGCTGCTCTATCGTTGCCGACCCGTTAGAGAGAGTAAATACACAGGACAACACTCCGCCTGTCGTGCATCTTAAGTTTATACAGGGCGACAAGGTGAAGATAATGGTCGCTCCCAAGGGCTTTGGCTCTGAGAATATGTCGGCTCTTAAGATGATGACACCATCTGTTACGCACGACGAGATAGTTGATTTCGTGGCAGAGAGCATAGCAAAGGCCGGCTCTAACCCCTGCCCCCCGATAGTGGTGGGTGTCGGCATCGGCGGCGATTTTGAAAAGTGCGCTTACCTTGCAAAGAAGGCGCTCTGCCGTGATGTTGAAAAGAGAAACGAAAAGCCGCTATACCGTGAGCTTGAGCAGAAGATGCTCGATAAGATAAACGCTCTCGGCATAGGTCCTCAGGGCTTCGGCGGCACTGTGACCTGTCTTGCCGTAAACATCGAGGAAGCACCGACCCACATAGCAGGCCTTCCCGTCAGCGTGAATGTCGGCTGCCATGTTACCCGCCACGCAGAAGCGGTCATCTGATAAGCCTGCGGCTTTTCAGATAGTTAACAGTTAACAGTGAACAGTTTACAGCCCCGGTGCGCCTGCGGCGTTTATTGCAAGTTTCGCTTTGCGAAGCTTGGCTGTCTGCGTAAGCAGACGAGCGCCATTTCGGCCTGTCGGTCGGGCGGTATAAGCTCACGGCGAGGGCTTATGCGCCCTTACATTCCATAGGTGGCAGTTTCTGAAACTCGCCGGAGGGAAACGCCCGAATGGGCATCCGTCCGCCGAAGGGAAATGTTTTGCATAGCAAAACTTTCTTCTTATCGGCTTTGCCGATAAGATACGACACCTTAACTGTTAACTGATAACTGTAAACTGTTAACTTCAAAAAGAGCGTAAGGAGATAAGTCCTATGCATATGTATAAGCCGTCAAGGCTCGCAATGATATCTATATATCTTTTTGTTATAATATTGTCGCTTGCTTTGTGTTTTGCGTGCGGCTTTCTTGCTATGTTCAAATCCATAATTTTCTGGTATGTGATGCTGTTTATAATCATACTCACCTTCCTTGTGCTGCTCATTGTCGTGCCGCTGTTTTTCTCGCTGACACGCTATTCGGTCAGCCGAAATGAGCTTATCTGCAAGACGGGTGTATTCATTTACAAAAAGCAGTTTATGAAGCTGAGCTCGGTGCGCTCGTTCACGGCTGTCGTCACACCGCTCAGCCAGGCGACGGGGCTCAATTTCCTTATAGTCAACTCCGTCGGTTCAAGGGTAGTCATGATGTTTTTAAGCAGGGGCGATGTCAAGGAGATAAGCTCATACCTTGACAAGACGCTCAGAAAGGAAAGCGCTGCCGATGAAACAGCATAAGGCTATGAGGCGCATAAGGGAATTCCTGCGGCACCGCCAGCACCCGATGATGATACTCGGCTATACGTCAAGGGCTATGTGGCTGCTGCTGATACCGCTTGTAAAATACCTTGTGGCGCTGAAATTCGATATACGCTCGTGGCTCGTCACCAACTGGGTAGATATCCTTGCTATCAGTGCGATATTTGCCTTTGCGGTGCTGAGGTGGGTGTTTATATATTTTGAGATAGACGAAAAGAGCATGACCGCACACTCGGGCTACTTCGGGCTTGCGGCGACAAGGCTCGCTTTTGAGGTCGTGACCACCGTGTCTGTACACCAGAGCTCGTTCCAGCGGCTTTTCGGGGCGAGCACGCTGTATATCGACACAGATGCAAAAAGCGTCTCAAGGGCTGATATTATACTCGTGCTGCCAAAAAAGCGTGCAGAGCATATCTTGGGCCTTATAACCGATGACAGCTCGCACGGGGTAAAATACACCGTCGAGAGCAAAAAGCGCAGCCAGCTTGCGTTCTCGATGTTCTTCTCGTCAACGCTGTCGGGTGTTGTCATCTTTGCGGGTCTTCTTTTCGAGGCCTCACGCATTGTTGACAGAAAGATAGAGATAATCATTCTTAACACCGCAGCCGGCGAGATATCAAAATACACACAGAAGATACCCTTTATCATAGTCATATCTGCGCTCGTGGTGATAGGCGGCTGGCTTTTGTCGTTCTTTGCAAACCTCATGCGTTACTGGCATTTCTCGGTCACAAGGCAGGGCGGCAGGCTGACAGTCAGGAGCGGTATATGGACGCTTCGCCACGATGTCATGGACAGAGACAGGATATACTACTACGACATAACACGCTCGCTGCTTATGAAGATATTCCGCATATGCACGATAAACGTCTACTGCACAGGCTACGGCAAGCGCCGCAGCGAGATACCCACTATTGCGCCGATAACCACCGACAAAGAGGTAGACAAGACCCTTTCGTTGCTGATGCCACGCTTTGCACGCCCCAAAACGACCCTCACCACAGGCAAGCGTGAGCTGTGGCGGTTTATATGTATACCGTTCGTGGTGTTCATGTTCGTGCCGGTGCTCAGGCAGGTGGCTGTGTTCATCTTCCCGAGGTGGGTCAGCGAGATAAACATAATCTCCTTTATATCATCAGTTCCCTGCATATGGCTGATCATAGTAAAGCTCGCGGCGGCTTTCAACACGGGCATAGGCTTCAACGACAAGTGCTGTGTGCTCGATTATTGCAGCTTCTACCGCTTCCACAGGGTGGTCATCAAAAGAGACAAGATAACCCGTGTGGCGATACTCCAGACATGGGCGCAGGAGAAAAAGGGCTACTGCTCTGTCGAGATATGCACAGAGAACGAAAAATACAAAAAACACATAATAAAACACCTGCCCGTAGATGCGGCAATGAGCATTCTGCGCACAAACGGGCTGGCTGTATGATCCTGACAAGTAAATGCTGAGGTGATAGCTTATGAAAACTTCACAGTATGTGCTCGAACTGCTCGAACAAAACAGAGGAAAGGCTGTTTCGGGCGAGGAGCTTGCAGCTGCCATAGGCGTATCGAGAAACGCTGTGTGGAAGGCTATCGAGGAGCTTCGCCGCAGCGGTGTGAAGATAAATGCAAAGACAAAGACGGGCTACTTTCTGCCCGAATCTGACAACAGCCTTTCAAAAGAGGGCATAACAGCCCTGCTCGGTGACGAGCGCTTTACGGTAGATGTGCGCCACACCGTCACATCGACAAACGACCTTTTAAAACAGCTCGCCGTGACCGGTACGCCGGAGGGCTATGCTCTTATAGCGGCCGAGCAGACTATGGGCAAGGGGCGCTTTGGCAGGAAGTTCTATTCCCCTGACGGGAGCGGTGTTTATATATCGCTGCTGCTGCGCCCGAAGATGAAGGCCGAGGATTCGCTTTTCATAACAACTTCTGCGGCAGTCGCCGTGTGCCGTGCAGTCGAGACGATATCCGGCGGCAGGCTGAGCCCGAAGATAAAGTGGGTAAACGACATCTACATCAATCAGAAAAAGGTCTGCGGTATACTTACCGAGGCGGCCGTGAGCTTTGAGAGCGGTATGCTTGATTATGCTGTCTTAGGCATCGGCATAAACATAACCACTCCCGAGGGGGATTTCCCTGAGGAGATAAAGGGCATAGCCACCTCGCTTTTCGGCGGCACCGAGCAGGACAACATAAGAAACCGCATTGCTGCCGAGGTGCTGAAAGAGCTTGGCGGCCTGATAGATGCCCCTGACGACAAGGCCTGTCTGGAAGAATACAAGCAGCGCCAGCTTCTGATAGACCGTGACATCGTCGTGATAAAGGGTGACAAGCGCATATTTGCAAGAGCCCTCGGCGTTGATGAGCGTGCAAGGCTTTGCGTGCGCTACGAAGACGGCAGCACGGAAGCCCTGATAAGCGGCGAGGTAAGCGTAAGAGCGGCAGGAAACTAAAGGCAACACCGCACGACCCGCGGCTAACGCCTCTGCACATCATCTGCTTGCCAGCTTTCCGTCATATTACCCAAATTCTCCTTGACTTGCGTCAGCAAGCCTGCGTCGAATTTAGGCAATCTGACGAAAACCTGGACGGCGCATACTGATGCACAGGGGTCGTGCGGTGTTGCCCTAAAGGCTGTCAGGAGCTCATGCTCTGCTGAACTGCTTTGTAGTAGGCGGCGAGTATCTTCTGTTCGAGGTCGGCTCTTGCCCCGAAGGATATCGGGTGAGCAATGTCACGGTAGACACCGCTGTCGTCCTTGCGTGACGGCATAGCGACAAACAGTCTGCTGCTGCCCTCGATGACCTTTATATCGTGGATAGCTATCATCCCGTCGATAGTTATACTCACTATAGCCTTTAGCTTCCCCTGTTCGAGCAGCTTTCTTACCTTGATATCGGTTATTGTCATGATATTACGTCCTTTCCTTAGTCAGGTAACAGGTAACGGGTAACAGGTTACAGGTAACAGGTAACAGTTGAGGTGCGGCTTGCGCCGCATTATTTTAAGGCAACACCGCCTGATAACAGGCCGAATGGCCATAATGTGCGGCGCAGCCGCACACATTAACTGTTACCTGTTACCTGTTAACTGTTAACTAAATTAAGTGTTGGCGGCAGGGATTTTTTTATTCAAAATAGGGCTTTATTTTTGCGGAAAAATAGTGTATAATATAGTAGAACAAATCTATCCTTATTGCAAGTGATATTTAATCAGATAATGAAAAGAGGCATTGACTTGATATGGTCGATAAAAACATTTTAAACGGCAAAAAGCATATACACATGATAGGCATAGGCGGCTCGGGTATGTATCCGCTCGCACAGATACTCCACTCGCAGGGGTATCTGCTGACAGGCTCTGACAACAACGAGACTGAAACGCTCGACGCTGTAAGAAAAATGGGCATCAAGGTGTTCATGGGTCAGGCAGCAGAGAATATCGAGGGGGCAGACCTTATCGTCTATTCGGCAGCTATCATGGCAGACAACCCTGAGCTCGTGGCTGCAAAGGCGAGCGGCGCTGACGTTATCGAGCGCTCAGACCTGCTCGGTATCGTGACAGGCTGGTATGACAACGCTATCTGCATATCCGGCACACACGGCAAGACGACGGCATCTTCGATGACAACACAGATACTCATGGAGGAGGGCGTTGACCTCTCCTGCGTTATCGGCGGCAAGCTCAAGGCCATAGGCGGCTCGGGCAGGGCAGGACAGAGCGATGTTATGGTGTGCGAGTCCTGCGAGTTTGTTGATACGTTTTTAAAGCTCTCGCCTGATATAGCAGTGATACTCAATGTCGATGCCGACCACCTTGATTACTTCGGCACTCTTGAAAACATAATCAAGAGCTTCAGAAAATTTGCCTCAATGGCTTCCAAGTGCCTTGTTGTCAACGGCGATGATGAGAACACCCTCACGGCAGTTGACGGGCTTGACAAGAGGATAGTTACCTTCGGCTTCGGCGAGGATAATGACTACAGCGCCAGGATAACCGCAAAGAAGGGCTTAAGGACTGACTTCGAGCTTTATGTAAAGGGCGAGAAGCAGGGGGATTACTCTATCTTTGTGCCGGGCGAGCATAACGTGCTCAATGCGCTTGCATCTATCGCCGCTGTAAGAGAGGTCGGCGTGTCGTATGACGGCATAAGAAAAGGCCTTGCAGAGTTCCGTGGCGCTATGAGAAGATTTGAGAAGATAGACGAGATAGACGGCATCACGATAGTCGATGACTACGCCCACCACCCGAATGAGCTCGCAGCTACGCTCATGGCGGCAAAGGGTCTTGACTTTGAGAGAGTCATCGCTGTGTTCCAGCCGTTCACCTATTCAAGAACTGAGATACTCATGGAGGATTTCGTGACGGCTCTGAGCATCGCTGATGTGTGCGTGCTCACTGATATATTCGGCAGCCGTGAGAAGAACACCCACGGCATCTACACCGAGATGCTCGGCGATAAGATAGACGGCTGCGTTTACTTCAAGACACCCCACGAGATAGTTGACCAGCAGACGGCAGAGCAGAAGGACAAAAACTTCGCTCAGGTAATAGATTATCTTTTTGAGAATGCAAAAGAGGGCGACCTTATAATGACCCTCGGCTGCGGTGACGCATACAAGATAGCCAAGAGACTTGCAAAGAAACTGAGACAGGCCAGAGGCGAATGAAAGGATGTGCCGGTATGAAGCAGACAAGAAAAAAGAGGATAACCGATAAGGAAAGAAAGGTATTTGAGTTTATCAAGAACTATGTTGACGAGAACAACTACGCACCTACTGTAAGAGAGATACAGGAGGAGTTCGGGCTCAAATCTACCTCGACTGCGCACAGATATATCATCACTCTGTCGCAGAAGGGGCTTCTGGAGCGTGAGAACAACTGCAACCGTGCTATAAGGATAGCCGGCTACAACAAGACCACGACTATTCCCATTGTAGGCACTGTCACAGCCGGCAAGCCGATAACCGCCATAGAGACAGTTGACGGCTACATAACCATGAGCCTTGACAAGAGATTTTCAGGCAAGCTGTTTGCCCTTAAGGTAAGGGGCGAGAGCATGATAAATATAGGTATCTTCGACGGCGACACCGTCATCGTCGAGCAGACAGAGGTGGCCTCAAACGGCGATATCGTGGTCGCTCTCGTAAACGACGACGAGGCAACTGTCAAGACCTTCTATAAGGAGGACGGCCATTACCGCCTCCAGCCGGAGAACGACACTATGGAGCCTATCATAGTTGACGAGGTAAAGATCCTCGGCAAGGTCGTTGCAATGATGAGATATTTCTGACCCTTCGCAGATCACGGGCTGGTCTGCAAAAGGGGTAATGCCGGCTACGCAGGCACGGGGCGGGCGCAAAGCCCCCCACATAAGCCGTCTTCGGCGGCTTGCCCGAGCAGGGCATTCATCGCCGAAGACGATACATCAATTGTGCATTGTGCATTATGAATTCTGCATTAGAAAAGAGTGGTGAGATTTCTTATGAGTGAAAGGTGTGTAAACTGCGGCGCATTGCTGCCTGAGGGCGCAAAGCTGTGTACGAGCTGCGGCAAGATAGTCGCTAAAAACAACCGCCTGCGCACAGAGCCTTCGGCAATGAGAAAGCCCACACCTGATGTGACCACTCAGTCAAGAGTGTATTCCCACAAGCCCACCCCCACGGCCTACGCAGACCCTGAGGACGAGCCTGTGATAAGAGAGCGCCGCCCGGCACGTCCTGCGCAGGATACCGAGCGCCGCCAGCCACGCCCTGCCAAACAGGCAGAACACAGAAAAAAGCCCTCTGCAAAGGGCAAGGCAAAGAACACCAAGCAGAAAAAGAGCTCCGGCAAGGCTAAGTTCATCATCGCTGTGGCGGTGTTTGTGGCAGCCGTGCTGCTGCTTTTGTATATGCTTATTTATATGCTCAAGGTCAGGGAGGCTAAAAAGCTCTCCTATGAGACTGACTCGCCTGTAAAGATGAGCTATAGCAATTTCGGCGATGCGGCAGATAGTTTCTTTGACAAGGCCGAGTGGGATTATGATATCCTCTCGGGCAAGGTGACTGTCGAGGGAGAAAACAAGGGCACGCACTATAAGTATGTCTTTGAGGACGGCAAGGTCGCATATGTCGAGGTGGGCAGTGAAAAGCTCACAGATGAAAGAGAAGTGGATATTCTCGTTGAGAGAATGTTCTTATAGTATACCAGTTTATATTTTCGCCTGTGCCGGCTGCCAGACATGATAGCTGCCGCAGGCGGCTCGTTGTTTTATGTATATTACGCTTTTGGAAAGGGCAGACGGCATGAGACGGAACAAGGAATTTGAGCCTAAAAAGATAATAAATGCGGTCTTTTCGCAGAAATTTATCGTCATATCGCTGCTGCTTTTGCAGATAGCATTCCTTATTTTTGCGGTCGTGTCGCTTGCCGGGCAGTTTGTGTTCGTGTATTATTTCTTTATAGCTGTCGAGCTCATCGCCGTTATGTATATCATAAATTCCGGCGAGAACCCGGCATATAAGCTCGCATGGATACTGCCGATACTCATTTTCCCGATATTCGGGGCGTTTGCGTTTATATACCTCAAATTCCAGAGCAGCTATCGGTATGAAAAGAACCTTTCGATAAAGAAGATAGAGAACACCAAGCCGTATCTTAAGCAAAAGGCATCTGTCATAAAGGCTCTTGAACAAAAGAGCAGCGGTGTGTCAAACCTTGCGCACTATATGAGAGTGTACGGCGGCTATCCGATATATCAGAACACAGAGGTGACCTATTTCAGGCTCGGCGAGGAGAAGTTCCATGCTATGGTAAGAGAGCTTGAAAAGGCAAAACACTTTATCTTTATGGAGTATTTCATAATAGACAAGGGCTATATGTGGGATACCATACACGAGATACTTGCACGCAAGGCAAAACAGGGGGTCGAGATAAGGCTCCTCTACGACGGCATGGGCACCCAGTCGGAGCTGCCATACAGGTACGACAAAAAGCTGCGTGCCGAGGGGATAGACTGCAAGGTCTTCAACCCATTCGTGCCGCTCGTGACTACCATACAGAATAACCGTGACCACAGAAAGATACTTGTTATCGACGGACACACAGGCTTTACCGGCGGCGTGAACATTGCGGACGAATACATCAACCGCAAGGAGCGCTTCGGTCACTGGAAGGACACGGCAGTAATGCTCAGGGGCGAGGCCGTGTGGAACCTGACGATGATGTTTTTCCAGCTGTGGGAGATAACCGGCGAGCAGTCGTCCGCTGAGTATGACAACTACCGCCCGTCTTCCTTTGAGCGCCTCGGCATTGAGGACGACAGCTTTGTGCTGCCTTTCTCGGATTCGCCGCTTGACGATGAGAACGTAGGCGAGCTTTTGTATATGAATATAATAAACAACGCCCGTGATTACGTCTATATCACCACCCCCTACCTTATCCCCGACAACGAGATGATGACCGCCCTCTGCTATGCTGCAAAAAGCGGAGTCGATGTGCGGATAATCGTTCCCGGCATACCGGATAAGTGGTATATAAGGCTTATCGGCCAGTCGTTTTACAAGGAGCTTATCGCAAAGGGCGTAAAGATATACGAATACAGCAAGGGCTTCATACACGCCAAGAACTTCCTTTCTGACGACAGCAAGGCAGTTGTCGGCACGATAAACCTTGACTACCGCAGCCTGTATCTGCACTTTGAGTGTGCGGCTTTCATGTACGGCTGCGAGTGCATAGCAGACATAAAGGACGACTTTGAGGATATGTTTGAAAACCGATGCCGCAGAGTCACCTACGAGGAGTGCGCATCACGCCCCATAGCGCAGAGAATGCTGAGCGCCGTGCTCGGGCTTTTCGCACCGCTGCTGTAGAGAAGGGCTGACAGATGGAGATATTACCCGTAACACAAAGGCAACACCGCACAAAGACCGCCTGAAGGCTTTGTACGCAACTTACTTGCATCTTTTCCGTCATATTACACATTTTTTCCTTGAAATACGGTAGTATTCCTTCGGAAAATCTGTGCAATCTGACGAAAAAGCTGACTGCGCAATTTGCGCACAATCTTCGTGCGGTGTTGCCCAAAAACGCTGCCGATGCAGGCAGTATAATACACACCTCGTGGAACGAAGCCTACAAAGGCCTTGTTCCTGAGGAAATGTTAGCAGCGCAGACGAGCGAAAAATGCACCGCCCGTGCGCAGAGATACAGCGAGTGCTACCGAATAGCCTATATAGACGGCGAGGCGGCAGGCACGGTATGCTTTGTGAGCGATGCGAGGGACTTCTGCACACACCGGGACGGCGGAGAGATACAGGCGCTTTATGTGCTTGAAAGGTTTCAGCGGCAGGGTGTGGGGAGTGCGCTCATGCAGACGGTGTATGAGACTCTCGGGCAGAGAGGGATAACGCTTTTTGTGCTGGACGGCAATGACAAGGCGATAGACTTCTACAAAAAGCAGGGCTTTGTATTCACCGGCAGCGAGCTGAACGAAGGCGGCGTCACAGAGCTTGAGATGTATAAAGGCAACACCGCACAAAGACCGCCTGAAGGCTTTGTACGCAACTTACTTGCATCTTTTCCGTCATATTACACATTTTTTCCTTGAAATACGGTAGTATTCCTTCGGAAAATCTGTGCAATCTGACGAAAAAGCTGACTGCGCAATTTGCGCACAATCTTCGTGCGGTGTTGCCTAAATAAACATAACACAAAAAGGAGCAAAAGAATGAGATCATTCAGGCTGAAAGGGATAATGGCGGCGGCAGTCGCACTGATACTATCGGTAAGCGTATTCGGCGGTTCGGGGGTAATGACCCTGGCTTCCGATTCTGACGAGCCGGCAGAGCAGACTGAGAGCACAGCGCAGGGCGAGGGAGCAGTTGACAAGACCGAGGTCAAGGACATGGACAGCTACCGTGAGCGCCTCAGCGAGATAGCAAAGGAGCAAAAAGAACTCGATGAACAGCTTAAGGAAGCTCAGGACAGCATCGAAGAACAGGCAAAGATACAGACAAACATCACAAAGCGCATAAACTCCTTAAACGAGGAGATAAACATAACCCAGAACTACATAAACGAGCTCGATGATCAGATTTCAGCACAGCAGGAGCGTGTTGACAAAAAGCAGAAGGAGATAGACGAAGGCATCGAGGACTTCAAGGGCAGGCTCAGAGCTATGTACGTTGCAGGAAGCGACAGCTATGCAGATATCCTGCTCGGGGCTGATGATTTTTACGATATGCTCATGAAAATGGAGCTTGTAAGGCGAGTTGCCGACCACGACAAGAACGAGCTTGACAGGCTGGTCGCCTTAAAAGAGGAATACGACAACCAGAAGACCATTCTCGAAGGGCAGAAGGACGAATACAAGCAGCAGTATGATGCCCTTGCTGAGAAAAAGCAGTATCTTGACGACCTCTACAGCAAGAGCGAGGCCGCAATGCAGGAGTCGGAGCAGCTGAAGAAAAAGCTCGCCGAGCAGAACAAGATACTGAACTCTGAGAAATCGCAGTATGCTGATAAGCTGTCGGAATTCCTAAAGGACGACTACGGCGACTCGGCAGAGGAGACAGGCAGGATGCAGACAGAGCTTGCAGCGATAAAGAAGCTGCGTGAGCTGTGGGCAGCCCAGGCCAAGGAGCAGGCCGCTGACAAGGACAAGGAAAAGGACGAGCAGGAGGAGACGAAAAAGGGCGTGTGCCTTTACAACTTCGGCTGGCCCTGCCCGGCTACCAAGCAGGTGACCTCGGGTGTCGGCGCAAGGTGGGGCACGACCCACAAGGGCGTTGACATCGGTGCGAATATGGGCAGCGAGATAGTCGCTTCCGAGGGCGGCACGGTGGTCGTTGCATCAAACACTTGCACGCACAATGTTCCCAAGGACGGAAGCTGCGGCTGCGGAGGCGGCTACGGCAACTATGTCATAATCGACCACGGCAACGGCTTTATCACCCTTTACGGACACCTCACCGAGGCGACCGTTGCAGTAGGGCAGAAGGTAGACAAGGGGCAGAAGATAGGCATCAGCGGCACCACCGGCTATTCGCTCGGCCCCCACCTGCACTTCGAGCTCCGCTACGGCGGCAACTATATGAACCCGCTGTCGTTTGTGACCTATTGACAAATCGTCAATACCGTGCTATAATATAGAAAGAAGGTGCCTGCACTGAGCGGTCACCTCCTAAATGGTTGCATTAAAATAATAGCCGCCTATGTGGAAGATGGGCGGCTATTTCTTTTTATTATTGCAGATCTCTACTACGAGACTGATTATCGCTGTGATAAGTAGTAAGGCAACACCGCACGACCACCGGCATATGCCTTTGTACGCCATATGCTTGCATATTTTCCGTTATCTTACACATCTTTCTCTTGAAATACGGTAGTATTTCTGCGAGAAATCTATGCAAGCTAACGAAAAATCTGACTGCGCATCTGACGCACAATGGTCGTGCGGTATTGCCTTAACAAAGTTAAAACCTCAATAACGCTCATTACTGCTCACCTCCCTTGCAGGAGGAAGATTTGACCGCCACGCCGTGCAAACACCCGTAGCAGTATTATAGCACAAAAAAATGTACTTGTCAAGTTTTGTAAAACAATATCCCCTTTGCTTTTTTGGCAAAGGGGATCATTTTATCTGTTATCTCAGCTTATCAGCTCACATACTGCGTCGGGTCTACCGGGTTGCCGTTTAAGCGCACCTCGAAATGACAGTGGTCGCCTGTTGACCAGCCTGTAGTGCCGACCTGGCCTATCTTCTGACCCTGCTCGACGTGCTGCCCGGGTGTTACAGCGACGGAATTCTGCTTCATGTGTCCGTAGAGCGTCCAGTAGCCGTTGCCGTGGTCGATTATGACGTAGTTGCCGTAACCACCGCCGCAGCCGCAGCTGCCGTCCTTGCCCCAGTCGTGTGTGCAGTAGCCGTCAGCGACGAGAACAGTGCCGCTCGCTGCTGCCACGACGTTTGCGCCGCGCACGCCCCAGTCGCTTATGTCTATTCCCTTGTGGTAAGCTCCCCAGCGCCAGCCCATGTATGAGGTTATGCCGTAATGCCCCGGCACAGGCCATATAAAGCCGGTGCTCGACGAAGGTGCTGTGTATTCTTCTTCGTCATCGTCTTCATCGGGCTCGGTGTAGCTGTCGCTGCTGCCCGTGTCCTGCTGTTGCTGCTGTTGCTGTTGCTGCTCGGCCTGCTGCTGCGCCTGACGCTGGCGCTCTGCCTCTGCCTTGGCTTCGGCTTCTGCCTTTTCACGCTGCTTGCGAGCTTCTTCCTTTTTGTAGAGAGCCTGCAGGTCTTCCTCGAACTTGTCACGCTCGCTTTGCAGCTTCTCCTTGTTCTTCTCATACGCTTCCTCGGTCTTTTGCAGCTCTTGGATTATCTTCTCGCTCTGCCGGTAGAGGGAAGCGAGCTTTTTCTTCTGCGCCTCGCTCTTTTCCTTGCGTGCTTTGAGCTCGTCGTTTGAAGTCCTGAGCTCCTCCTGGTTCTGCTCTAAAACACCGAGCTGTGCCTCGTAGTCGTTCTTTATCGCAATAAGACGGTCTATCTCGTTGTTGTCGTGGTCTGTGACACGCTTGATGAGCTCCATTTTCATGAGCATATCGTAAAAGTCATCAGCCCCGAGCAGTATGTCGGCGTAGCTGTCGCTGCCTGCTATGTAGAGAGCCCTCAGCCTGCCCTTGAAGTCGTCAATGCCCTGGTCTATCTCCTGCTTTTTCTCAGCGACTGCCTTTTCCTGCTCTATGATGTCTGCGCCAAGGCGTTCTATCTTCTTGTCAAGCTCGGTTATCGACTCGCTGAGTGTGGCGATAGTCTCGCTGACAGTCTCTATCTGCTCCTGTATCGCCTGCTGGTTCTCCTCGTGGGCGGAGATGTCGTCCTTGGTCGAGGCTATCTTTTCGTCAAGCTTCTCCTGCTTCTTTTCCAGATCGGATATCTTGCTCTTTTTGTCCTCTATGTCCTGCTGGTTCTGCTGTGCTTCCGAGGCGGCGGCTTCTCTGAGCGTCTGCCCTTGTCCTGCTGCGCCTGTGCATATCACGAGTGCGAGCGCAAAGGATACCACAGCCTTTAATCTGTATTTTCTTTTCATTGCTTTGTCCTTTGAAATCATATCTTTTTGAAAAAGCTCACATGAGCCTTAAGCTCTCCGAAGCCGTTCTTCAAGTAAAACCTGTACGACGGCTTGTCGTTGTCGGTCTGTAGGAATATCCCGTCAGCGCCACGCTTTTTGGCGTCCTCCTCCACCATTGAGAGAAACCTGCTGCCGATGCCGCTGCCCTGCATATCAGGGGCTATGCAGAATTCTTCTATGCTGTAGTTCGTGCCCTCCCACCAGTGGCGAAGACTGCCTGTGGAAAGTGCTATGAGCCTGCCGTCTTTTATCAGCCCGTAGTTGAGTGAATTCGGGCAGCAGGCTATGTCGCTTATGTATGCGTAAAGCTGCCCTTTGTCGCTCCAGTCGTCATTCCACGGCTCGCCCATAAAGGCGCTTTTGATAAGCTCTGCCATCTGCGGCAGATAGGTCTCGTCAAGAAGTATAAAGCTCTCGTTACTTTGCATGGTCTTAAGTCGTTCTCCCATAGTTATAAATCGCCATAGCACCTGTGATGATACGCAGGTGTTATGGCAGTCTGGTTCTGATAGTTTATTTGTAAAGATCGTCAAGATTGTTGAGCTTGCTCGTGTCGAGGCCGTCCATTTCAGCTGCGCTGTCGTACTGCTTGTTGCCCTCGGGGTTCTGAGCGTAGTAGTTGTCAGGCTGGCCGTACTGCGGCTGGCTGTAGTTCGGCTGCTGGTATGCAGTCTGTGCAGGCTGTGTGTATGTCGGCTGTGCCGGCTGCTGATAAGTCTGCTGATACGGCTGCTGATAAGTCTGCTGATACGGCTGCTGGCCGTACTGGTTATTGTAGCCGCCGGGCTGGTTGAAGTTATTCGGCTGGCCGTAGTTATTATAACCGCCCTGACCGAACTGGTTGTTCTGGCCGTACTGATTAAACTGGTTCATCGGGTTCATCGGGTCGAAGTAGGGCTTTTTGCAGCAGCAGACGATAAGGCCTATCCACCCGAGCCAGAAGCCCCACCAGAAGCCCTTGTTGAGTTCGTCTGGGTAGCCCTTTGTCTTTACTATGTGCTTGCTGACAAAGCCCCAGAGGAACATTCCGGCAAATGCAAATAAAAGACGTACTACGAGTGATACCGTGTTGATAGTTTCAAGTGTGTCGCTGCTCATTAACATAAGATCATCCTCCCCTGAATAAGCGATGCAAAAAAGACTTACGCATCATTGTCTGTTTGTATTATTATAGCCTAAAAATCGCCTTTTGTCAATACATTTTCATATATCCAGTGCGCCACACCGTCCGAGTCATTTGACCCGATAACAGCGTCTGCTTTAAGTTTCAGCTCCTCGCAGGCATTGCCGACGGCATAGCATTCGTCAGCCGCTGAAAAGAGCTCTGCATCATTCAGCCCGTCGCCGAATGCGACTATCCTCCCGCAGCCGAGCATTTTAGCAAGCTCCTTTGCGGCGTTTGCCTTGGTAGCAGCCTGCGGCATCACTTCGAGCCAGTAAAAATCATCATATGTGTCGTGCTGAAAAAGGTGTATGCCGTACCCCTCGCACAGGCTGTCAAGAGGGGAGAGCTGTTCCTTGCTGCCGAGGTAGGCAAGGTAGAATATCTCGCCCATGCAAAGCTCCTCGGTAGTGCTCACCTCACGAAGCCTCGGGTCGGCTCTGTCACGGGTGCTGACAAAATGGCTCTGCTCGGGGGTCAGCCGCTCTGTTATGTAGGAAAACTTTTCGACCCCGTCTATCACCGAATAGACTATCGGCCATAAGCCTTTTTTTGACAGCGTGTCGATGAGCGTGAGTATCCGCCCGCTCTCAAAGGTGTGCCTTGCAAGGTACTCGCCGCTTTGCGTGTCCCGGATAAACACCCCGTTGTAGAGTATCGCCGGGAAGGGCAGGTCAAGCTCTTTTGTGACAGCGCCGGCTGTTATCAGCGAGCGTGCCGTCGCATAGCTAAAGCAACCGCCCTTTCTTAAAAGCTCTGCTATCACCGAGGCAGTGAATGGGGTTATCTGCTGGCTGCTGTTTAAAAGTGTGCCGTCAAGGTCGCTGACATAGAGTGTTTTCATTCGTCCCCCTTACTGTCCGGTATTTCGGACATATCAACTTTATCAAGGCTCTTTCTTATAGCCCTTGTGCGAACGCCGACCAGCCGCTCCATTTCATCATCGAGCTGATGTATCCTTGTCTGTGCGGAGCTTAGTACCTTGTCAAAGCTCTCGAATTCCTTCTTGACCGATGCGAGCAGCTGCCACACCTCGTTCGAGCGCTTTTGTATCTGCAAGGTCTGAAAGCCCATCTGCAATGAATTGAGCATAGCCGCCATAGTCGAAGGCCCTGCGATGCTGACGCTGTATTCACGCTGCAATATCTCAACGAGCCCGTGGCTCACCGCCTCGGCATACAGCCCCTCGAACGGCAGGAACATTATGCCGAAGTTTGTCGTATGCGGCGGCGAGACGTATTTGTCTCTGATGTCCTTTGCACTTTTCTTGATAACGCTTTCAAGTGCCTTGTATGCGTTCTTTACAGCCTCCGGGTCGCCTGTGTCGTATGCTTGCTGGAGCGCTGCGTAGCTGTCTCCCGGGAACTTTGAATCTATCGGCAGGTAAAAAAACTCACCCTCGCCGCCTGCCGGGAGCTTTATCGCAAACTCGACGTGCTCTCTGCTGCCGGGGATAGTTGCTACCTCGGTGTCATACTGCGACGGCGCAAGTATCTCGGAGAGTATATTCCCAAGCTGTATCTCGCCCAAGATACCCCTTGTCTTGACGTTTGAGAGGACTTTTTTGAGGTCGCCGACACCTGCGGCTATGCTCTGCATCTCACCCAGCCCCTTGTAGACCTCGGCAAGCTGCTCGTTTACCGTCTTGAAGCTCTCGCTTATCTTGCCCTCCAGGCTCTTTTGCAGGCGCTCGTCTACCGTGCTGCGCATCTCGTCAAGGCGCTTGTTGTTGTCCTCCTGAATGTAGTAAAGGCGCTTTGCCATTGTCTCACGCATCATGTCGAGCTTCTGCTCGCTGTTTGTTTCAAGCGTCGATATGCGCTGTTCGAGGGTGCCTAAGCGCTCTGACATATTGCTGCTTATCAGCTGCCCCATGTTTGAGACAGAGCTGTCGATATCACGCCGCATCTCCGAGCCGAGCTTTCTTATCTCCTCGTCATTTGAGCCCGAGGGCTGTCTCAGGCTCAGCACTATCTGCACTACCAGCAGCACAACCACAAGTGCGAGTATTACAAGTATAAGGGTATCCATGTTGTTCTCCTCTCTATAACAGGCCTATGACAGGCCTATGACAGGTAACAGTTAACAGGTAACAGTTAACAGTTGATGTGTCGGCTCACACCGACATTATGCCCATTCGGGCGGTAACGCTTCGCTCAGTGAATAGTGAATAGTGAAGAATGAATAGTGAATAGTTACGGTGTGCGCCAAAGGCGCACGGTATGGCCATTCGGCCGCCCCCTCCGCCCCCCCCTGTTAGGGGAATTCTCGGCTCAACCGTTAACTGTTAACTCCTCAACTGTTAACTAAAAAAGCGGCAGGGGTCGCCTGCCGCCGTGATATTATGCCTTTTCAAGCAGGAAGTAGCTCTCACTTCCGGTATTCTCAAAGCCCTTGATGACCCAGCCGAGGTGCAGCATATCATTGAGCTGCTCCATTCTCTGGAATCTGTCAAGGCTCGGAGCGTTTACCCCTTCAGCTGCCTTGGTGATGTAAAACTTCTTAAGCATATCTGCACTCTCCTTTCTGTCAGCTCACAAGTACGATAAATTGTACTATTACTCTATACTACAATTATACACCTTTGCGAAAACGTTTTGATTGACAAACGAAAAATTTTCAGTTAATATTTCGTGAAGAAAACGTTTGCGGTTCATAATTGTACAAAAAAGAGGTAATTATTTTATTGTTTTTACAATAAAAGCGACATACTTTCGGATGAATTTTTGTAAACATTTAACGAAAAGCCTTGACTAAACCGAGCATATCCTCCGGCAGGGGAGCCTCAATGCAGACATCAACGTTTTCGTCGGGCGAAACAAATTTCAGCCTGCCGCAGTGAAGCGCCTGACGGGGAATGTCCAAAAGACTGCCGCCGTACATATCGTCCCCGGCGAGAGGGTGGCCTGTGTGTGAAAAATGCACCCGTATCTGATGCGTGCGCCCTGTTTCGAGCGTGACCTCGCAAAGCGAATAGCGCTCGTTTCTTTTGAGTGTTTTGAATATAGTCTTTGCATACTGCCCGTCGGGGGCGCATTCACGCTCTATCACCGAGCCGCTCTTGCGCCTTATCGGTATCTCGATGACCCCCTCGCTGCCCGGGTCGCCCTCGCATATGGCGTAGTAGGTCTTGCGCACTGTCTTTGCGGCAAGTGCGGCGCTGTAGCGGCTTTTTGCTATCAGGCAGCAGCCCGAGGTGTCACGGTCAAGGCGGTTTATGCAGTGGAACACCCCACCGCCTGATATGTAGGCATAGTGGTTTGCGAGCGTGTCGTCATGGTGCCTTGCGGAAGGGTGCGAGGGCATGAAAGGCGGCTTGTCAAGCACTATCACCTCTCTGTCCTCATATAATACAGTGACCAGGTCGCTCTTTACCGGGAGTATATCGTCAGACCGCTCTGCAGGCTCGTCTATCCCTGCTATGTCGCCGGGCGAGAGATGATAGTCGGTATGCGCAGGCTTGCCGTTTACGGTTATAGCGCCCTCGTGCTGCTTAAGATAGCACAAAAGCGAGCGTGACACGCCGTTTCTTGCAAGAAAGTCGCTCAGCCGGCAGGGCTTTTGCGCCTTAAACGTGTGCAGCACTTCTTCGCCTCCAGCGCTCGATCATCAGCGGATACTTGTCCTGCCAGTAGGTGCCGAGTATCTCCTTGACAAAGAGCGTGTATGACAGCTTTACATAAGGGATAGCCAGCGGTATCGGGAAAACTGCCAGGCACGGCAGCAGGAATTTTAAGTTGTAGAACCAGAATGAGACATATCTCATGTGCTTTGAATCCATCAGCCTGCATGAAAGGTCGCAGGCATCGAATATATTCATCTTGGGGCTGAGGGTGACTATGTATCTCGTAAGGCTCAGGGATATGCAGTATTTTAACCAGAAGCCCACCCACACGAGCGTGAAGCCCAGAGCCAGCATGAATATGATAAGTATCAGCTTGCTCAGGTTTTCAAGGCGTGCGACGAATGCGCAGCGGTAAACTATATATGAGCTCATCAGCGCCGGCAGCAGCGTGAAAAGCTTTAAAAACAGCATCGTGACAGCGCACCTCATGGCTATCAGCTTTGTGCCGGAAAGGTTTGCGCCGAAATACTGCCTTGTCGTGCTTATCCTGTCATTCTGCACCATGCCTATGTAGTAGCGCCTTAGCATATAAAGCGCCGGGATATAGATAACAAGCAGCGTTATAGCTGTCAGCCCTGCTAAGAATATCAGCTGCGTGACCTTTGGCACATAGTTCTTTATCATGTTGAAAGGCGGTGTGCCGGATTCGTAAAGCAGCGTGAACACTCTTGCAGATACAAGAATGAGCAGTATCACAAACAGTAAATAAAAGTGCAGGAAAACGCCCTGCGCCCAGCAGCGGCGGTGTATCTCCCTGGCCTTTTTGGCTATCTCTCTGTTAGTCAGCATCAGTATCACCCTCGAATGGTAAGAAAGGTACTCTGCCGAGTATCTCAAAGCAGTTTGAGCGCTGCCACATTGAAGCCGAGATAAGTATCTCAAAGCCCTCGCCGAAATCGCAGGAGAGCTGTGAGGGGTCTATCTTCGGCATACCGAAGCAGCTGAGCATATTCATGATGATCCCGCCGTGCGTCACGACAGCGCAGTTTGTCAGTCCCTCGCTCATCATGGCGGCGATTATCTTTGCAAGGGCGGCGTAGCAGCGCTCGACGACGCTCTGCATACTCTCGCCTCCGGGGGGAGGGTTGTCAATACCGCCCTGCATGAATTTCCTGTAGGCAGGGTCGTTTATCAGCTCCTCGGCCTTTTTGTTCTCAAACTCGCCGAAGTCCATTTCCCTGAGCTCCTCGACTATAGTCACAGAAGCGTTAGGGTATAAAAGCGCCGCCGTCTGCGTGCATCTTTTGAGCGGCGAGCAGTAGACCCTCTGTACATAGGGGTATTCGCTGTTCTCTATCTTCTTGTAGAGTTCTTCGGTGCCTTCGCTGCAAAGCGGCAGGTCGGTCGTGCCGATGTATCTGCCTTCTAAGTTTGCGCTCGTCATTCCGTGGCGTATGAGCTGAAGCCTGTAGCCCTTCATAATAAGATCAACTCCGTTGTTTCAAATTGCCCCACCGGGGGCAGGCGTTTTTATGGTGAATATTACTATTTACAAATTGTAAAAATTATTATATAATAAAAAGAGGTGCTGCAATGAATAATGCAAAATGCAAAATGCATAATGCATAATTGAGGTGTCCTGCTTACGCCGCTTATTGCAAGTTTCGCTTTGCGAAACTTGGCTGTCTGCGTTAGCAGACGAGCCCCATATCGGGCGGAAACGCTTCGCTTAGTGAATAGTGAATAGTGAAGAATGAATAGTGAATAGTTGAGGTGCGCCAAAGGCGCACAGCCGAAGGGTCGAGGGGCGACCGGAAAGCCCCTCGTGTACCCCCTGAGAACGAGAGCGTTCCCTTGAAGGTAAGCAGCCCCCACAATTTAGCTACAAGGGTAGTCTCTCCTTATCCTACGCTACGGGTAGGGGGGCTTTTGAGCTGTCGCAGACAGCTCATGCGCCACCCCTGCGGCAGCGTAGCTGCCGCTCACCCCCTTCGGACTTGCCTTTCCTCAGTCACATATCGCCCGATATGGGGCTCGTCTGCTTGCGCAGACAGCCAAGTTTCGCAAAGCGAAACTTGCAATAACCGCCGTCAGGCGCACCTCAACTGTTACCTGTTACCTGTTACCTGTTACCTGCCAAAGGGGTGTTCGTTATGAGCAGTGAAATAAATACAAGCGGCCGTGTGGCGGAGGTAAGGCAGAGACTGCGTGATATCCGCCATGAAAAAGGGATCACCCAGAAGACCGTCGAGCAAAAGACTAAGATAAAACAGTCGCTGCTGTCGGCGTATGAGTCGGGCAGCAGAGAGCTTGGCCTTGGCGATATCCTTGCTCTGTGCGAGGCGTATGAGTGCAGCCTTGCGTTTATCCTCGGGGAGGATAAGGCGCAGCCGTATGATGCTGATAAAAAGACAGATCTGAGCGAGGCGGCAGATATCGAACAGCTGCTCGCAGCACCGCTCGATGAAAGCGAAAAGAAGCTCTGCGATACATATATAAAGCTGCATATCTATAAAGTCCTGCGTGAGCTTTACTGCGCAAACCCAAGACACAAGAACACCAGGCTCTTCAAGCTCTCGGAGGAGCAGCTCGACGCAGCGCTCAGAAGGTCACAAAGCGACCTTGAAAATATGCTGCCTGGTGCTCTTTCACGCAAGAAGGCCTGCGCTAAGAGCATAGAGCTTGAGCCTGAAATGTCGGCAGCGCTGAGAGCCTTTGTCGGGGAGGTCGAGCAAACAGCTTCCCATGTTCCAGATACATTATAACACAGTTTAATATTTTTTTCAAGAGAAGAATAAGACATAATGACATGACAAATTTATGAGGTCATAAGGATATGAAACACAAAACAGCTCTTTTCGGCGTGTGCTTCGGCATAGCGCTGATACTTTTCGGCGGTATACTGCTGTTTGTTCAGAGAAAGAGCTCGCAGCAGGAGGAGGAAGCGCTGACTTCTTCGTTTTTTGCGCTCGATACCATGTGCGAGGTGACTGTCTACGGCACAGATGACCTGACCCCATACCGCTCGACGATAGAGCGCCTTGGCAAGGAGCTTGATCGGTACGACTCTGAGAGCGATGTGAGCAAATTCAACACTGTCGGCAGCGCCGTGCTCACAGGGGCATCAGAGGAGGTCTTTGAGCGCTCAAAGCAGCTCTACGAGCAGTACGGCGGCGTAGATGTCACCTGCGGCGGCCTTATCTCGCTCTGGGGCATAACCTCAGACAGCCCCCGTGTGCCGTCTGATACGCAGATAAAAGCCGAGCTTGATAAAACAGGCTTTGATAAGCTGCAGCAGGACGGCAGCGTGGTAAACGCCCCCTCAGGCACGCAGCTTGATTTCGGCTCGGTCGCAAAGGGGTATATCCTTGACCGTGTGAAAAAACAGCTTGATGATGATAACTCAGGCTGCGCTGTGATCT
This sequence comes from Ruminococcus sp. NK3A76, assembly GCF_000686125.1. Classification (NCBI taxonomy): domain Bacteria; kingdom Bacillati; phylum Bacillota; class Clostridia; order Eubacteriales; family Oscillospiraceae; genus Ruminococcus; species Ruminococcus sp. NK3A76. The sequence goes on along the minus strand of NZ_JMMA01000002.1, from coordinate 2,434,454 downwards.
CTCTCGGCTCGTCCACGCTGCTTTACGGCAGCAAGCCGGACGGCGAGCCTTTCAGGACAGGTATAAAAGACCCCTCGTCGCCTGACAGGCTGCTTTTGAAATTCGAGAGCGGCAGCTGCTTTGTCTCGACCTCGGGAGGGTATGAAAGATACTTCGAGTCGGGCGGTAAGAGATACATACATATCCTCGACCTTGCCACAGGCCGCCCCAGCGAGAGCGACCTTGCAAGCGTTACCGTCATCTGTCAGGACGGGCTGAAAAGCGACTTTTTGTCTACTGCCATATTCATAGGCGGCACAAAGGGGCTTGACAGGTACCTTGAAGATGACAGCATAGAGGTAATTGCGATAGACAAAGACAATAATATACACTATTCCCCCTCGCTTGAAGGAAGGATATCCATGACCGGGGAATAGAGCGGAGGAACACTGATATATGCTTTTTCGTGGAATACACCTTAAAGAAAAAAAGAACACCGCACAGGCTGAAACGGTTGAGCTGCCGCTGCCTGAGAGTGTCAGCATAATGATGGAGCAGAACATGGGCGCACCCTGCGAGCCGCTCGTCAAAAACGGCGACCTGGTCAGGGTCGGGCAGAAGATAGGCTACACAAACGCCCTGCTCTCAGCGCCTGTGCATTCAAGCGTTTCGGGCGAGGTGACGGGTATCACCGAGGTGCTGCTCGCAAACGGCAAGGTCTGCAAGGCCGTGGTCATAAAATGCGACGGGCAGCAGACGCTCAGCGACGAGGTAAAGCCGCCTGTGATAAACAGCCGTGAGGAGTTTATTGAAGCTGTCAGAGAATCGGGCTGCTGCGGTCTGGGCGGTGCAGGATTTCCCACCCACGTCAAGCTCTCGGCTGCGAAGGATAAGCAGATAGACTGCCTTGTTTTAAACGGTGCCGAGTGCGAGCCGTACATCACCTCAGACCACAGAGAGATGCTCGAAAACGCCGAAAACGTCATATCCGGTGCAAAGAGCGTCATGAGATACCTTGATATACCAAAGTGCATAATAGGCATTGAGGCAAACAAGCCCGATGCTATCGAAAAGATGCAGCAGCTCACGGCAAACGAGCCTTACATCACGGTAAAGACCTTAAGGAGCGAATATCCGCAGGGTGCTGAAAAGATGATAACCTATTCCTGCACCGGGATGATAGTCAAAGAGGGCGAATTCCCGGCGGACAAGGGCGTTATCGTCATGAACGTATCCACAGCAGGCTTTATCGACAGCTATCTTAAAACAGGTATGCCGCTTGTAAAGAGAAGGCTGACTGTTGACGGCTCTGCCGTGCGCACTCCCTGCAACATAAGGGCTGTCATCGGCACGCCGCTCAGGAGCATATTGGAATACGCCGACTGTGATGCCGAAAAGGTCTGGAAGCTGCTGGTAGGCGGCCCTATGATGGGGCTTTGCACCTACGACCCGGGCTATCCGCTCATCAAGACAGCGAATGCCCTGCTGGCTTTCACCGAGCCGATAAAAGACAAGAAATACATCGAAGCTCACAGGCAGACTGCCTGCATACGCTGCGGCCGCTGCATAAGCGCCTGCCCTATGGGGCTCATGCCGACCGAGCTTGAAAAGGCCTACGACAGAAAAGACAAGCAGCGTCTGACTGCGCTCAAAGTCAATCTCTGCATGAACTGCGGCGCCTGCTCCTACGTCTGCCCCGCAAGGCGTGACCTTGCCGCCAAGCACCAGCTGGCAAAGGCAATGGTACTGAAAAAATAGTTAACAGTTATCAGTTAACAGTTAACAGTTAAGGTGTCGGCTGGCGCCGACGTATGGCCATTCGGCCTGTCAGTCGGACGATTTCAGCTAAATCGTAGGACTTGCAACCCCGAAGGGGGTGGCGTAGGCGCAGCCGGAGCAGGGGGGCGACCGGAAAGCCCCCCTACTGTAGCGTGAGGATAGTGAGAGACTACCCCTGAGCTGATACGTCCGGTTGCTTTCCTTCAAGGCGGCTCTCTCGTTTTCAGGGGGTACACGAGGGGCTTTCCGGTCGCCCCTCGACCCTTCGGAAATGCATATCCTACGATTTAGCTGAAATCGTCTGACAAACACGGCCGAATGGCCATACCGTGCGCCTTTGGCGCACACCATACCTGTTACCTGTTACCTGTAACCTGTTACCTGAGATAATTATGCATTTATATAGGAGAATATATGATGGAAAAACTTACAGTCACCGCTTCCCCTCATGAGAGAGGGAGTACATCAACGGCAAGGATAATGACAGATGTTATCATTGCACTGATACCGGCGCTCGTTGTCTCGGGATTTGTTTTCGGGGGCAGGGCGCTTATGCTGACGGGATTTTGTATGATAAGCGCTATGGCGCTCGAAAGACTGTGTAACCTCGTGATGAAGCGTGAGAGCTCGATAGGCGACCTCTCGGCGGCCGTGACGGGTATGCTGCTTGCATTCAACCTGCCTGTGACGATATCCTATTTCAAGGCGTTTATCGGCGTGTTTGTCGCTGTCGTCATCACAAAGCAGCTTTTCGGCGGCCTCGGGCATAACTTCGCAAACCCGGCTATCGTCGGCAGGATAGTGCTCATGCTCTCTTTCCCGGCGGCTATGACGAACTGGGCTGTGCCTTTCTATGATGATAAGGATATCGTGACAGGGGCTACCCCTCTCGTGAGCGACCCCGTATCATACCAGGATCTTTTCCTCGGCAATATCGGCGGCTGCCTTGGCGAGACGTGTAAGGCGGCTCTGCTTTTCGGCGGCTTCTACCTCATAGCAAGAAACGTCATAAACCCTGTCACACCGCTTGCATTTATCGGCACGGTGTTCGTCTTCTCGGCTGTCACAGGGCATGACGGGCTTTATCAGATACTAAGCGGCGGACTTATCTTGGGTGCTTTCTTTATGGCGACAGATTATGTCACTACACCTATCACCACGACAGGCAAGTTCATCTTCGGCATAGGCTGCGGCCTGCTCACCTGCGTGATAAGGTTCTACGCCGGATACCCCGAGGGCGTGTCGTTCTCGATACTGCTGATGAACATAGCAACGCCCCTTATTGATATGGCCACCGAGAAGAAGTCACCTCTCGGCAGGTATGTAAAGGCTGAAGAAAGCGGTGAGAGCGATGCTTAAGAGATATATCCTGCCGCCGCTCGTGCTGACGCTTATCTGTGCAGCGGTAAGCGGCCTGCTCGCACTGGCTTACGATGCGACATATGTTGATGAGACAGGCGTTCTGACAGCCAAGCTGATAACCGCCTGCGACGATGCTGCCGGCAACGGCGAATACGAGATGCTGCTCGATGACGGCGAGCCTGTGACCTTCGGGTACGACGAGGTGAGCTCTGTCATCATTGATAAAAAGCGTGATATCTGCTTTATCGAGCTGACTGAGGACGGCTATTCGACAGGCGGCCTTCACTTTGTGGTCGGCATAGAGAAAAACGGCATAGTCATGGGTGTGGGCTTTGTATCAAACACCGACACCCCCGGCCTTGGCTCAAAGGTCTCGGAAAAAGAATACCTTGCAAAATACAAGAACCTCAAAAACGGCAACGAGGCCGAGCAGATCGACAACGTGACCTCTGCGACCTACTCGTCAAAGGGGCTCAAAAGGGGCATAGCACTTGCCCTTGACATCTATCATAAACACAAGGGGGAGATCTTCAGGTGAGCGAGAAAAGACCGCTTTCGCAGGAGCTTTTAAAGGGCATCATAAAGGAAAACCCCGTGTTTGTGACGATGCTCGGTATGTGTCCGACGCTTGCCGTCACCACCCTTGCCAAAAACGGCATAGGCATGGGGCTTGCGACGACCTTTGTGCTTGTCTGCTCGAATATAGTGATATCGCTTTTAAAGAAAGTGATACCCGACTCGGTGCGCCTGCCTGCATTCATAGTCATAATCGCAGGCTTTGTGACGCTTATAGAGTTTCTTATGAAAGGCTGTCTGCCCGAGCTTTACGACGCTCTCGGCATATTCCTTTCACTCATAACGGTAAACTGCATAATCCTCGGGCGTGCCGAGGTGTTTGCAAGCAAGAACAACGTCCTGCGCTCGGCTCTTGACGGGCTCGGCATGGGGCTTGGCTTCACGCTGGCGCTGTTTCTGATGGGCAGCGTGCGTGAGGTATTAGGCTCGGGCTGCTTCTGGGGCATCAAGCTCGGAGCACTCGCAGGAGAGCCTGTGCTGATATTCATAATGCCTGCCGGGGGCTTTCTGACACTTGGCGTGATAATCGCCGTGATAAACAAGATAGCCGGCAGAAGACCGCCTGCTGAGATAAGCTGCGAGGGCTGCCCTTCTGCACAGGCGTGTGCCAAATGCGGCAGCAGGTCGGCCTGTGCTGAGAAAGGTGAGGTGAGCGCATGAAAGAGCTTATAATGATACTCATAGGGGCTGCACTTATAAACAACGTGGTGCTGTCGCAGTTCATGGGCATATGTGCATTCTTAGGCACCTCAAAGCAGTTAAAAAGCTCGGTCGGCATGGGGCTTGCGGTAATGTTTGTCATGTTTTTCGCAACACTCGTGACATACCCTGTATACATTCTTCTTGGAAAAATTGATGCGCAGTATTTGAAGACAGTAGCGTTCATTCTTGTCATAGCGCTGTTTGTCCAGCTTGCCGAAATGGCGATAAAGCGCTATCTGCCGCCGCTGTACAAAGCACTTGGCGTATATCTGCCGCTCATAACCACCAACTGCGCCGTACTCGGTGCTGCCATCACAAATGTTGACAGAAAATACACTCTCGGGGAGAGTCTTGTAAACTCCTTCGGCACAGGGCTTGGCTTCACGCTTGCGCTGGTATTGTTTGCCGGCGTGCGCATACGTCTTGAAAGCTCAGACATTCCCGAGACATTCAAAGGCGTTCCCGCAACTTTAGTCGCCGCAGCGATAGTCTCGCTGAGCTTTATGGGGTTTGTGGGAATAGTATAAAACAGGTAACAGGAGTAACGCTGCGCTCAATGAATAGTGAATAGTGAATAGTGAAGAGTGAATAGTTGAGGTGTCGGCTGGCGCCGACGTATGCCCATTCGGGCGATATGTGACTGAGGAAAGGCAAGTCCGAAGGGGGTGGCGTAGGCGCAGCCGTAGCAGGGGGGCGACCGGAAAGCCCCCCTACCCGTAGCGTAAGGATAGTGAGAGACTACCCTTGAAGCTATTTAGTTGGGGAGCTGACCTTCAAGGCGACTCTCTCGTTCTCAGGGGGTACACGAGGGGCTTTCCGGTCGCCCCTCGACCCTTCGGTTCGCCGCCTTCGGCGGCTCTGCCCGAATGGGCATACCGTGCGCCTGCGGCGCACACCACAATTATGCATTATGCATTATGCATTATGCATTTAAAAAGGGAGCTTATCTGATGAATATACTCTATCCGATAATATTCTTCGCTGTGCTGGGGCTGGCGGCAGGGCTGCTGCTGGCGGCGGCATCGAAGATATTCTATGTAAAGACCGACGAGCGTGTCGAAAAGATAGCCTCGTCGCTGCCGAATATCAACTGCGGAGCCTGCGGCTTTTCGGGCTGCGAGGGCTATGCCGAGGCGATAGTGAAGGACGGCGCTGCGCCTGACCTTTGCAGGACTGGCGGTGCTCAGGCGCTTGCGGCGATATCTGAGATAATGGGCATCGAGGCATCAGCCAGCGAGCCTGAACGTGCCGTGGTGCGCTGCAAGGGCGACTGCGAGGCAGCGGGCGTAAAATACGACTTCGAGGGCGTTAAAAGCTGCGCTGCTGCGGAAATATACTACAGCGGCTATAAAAAATGCACCTCAGGCTGTTTAGGCCTGGGTGACTGCGTAAAGGTCTGCCCCAAGGGGGCTATCAGCATCAGGAACGGCATTGCTGTTATTGATGATTGCTTATGCATCGGCTGCGGTCTGTGCGTGCGTGAATGCCCGAACGGTCTTATCGCCTTAAGAAAGATATCCGCCGGGGTGGATTATCTGTGTATGTCGTCAAACTCCGCCAAGGACACCGTCGCTGCCTGCCAAAACGGCTGCATCGGCTGTCGTCAGTGCGAGAGGGTCTGTCCTGAGGGTGCTGTCAGGGTGGAGAACGGTCATGCAGTGCTTGACTACTCGCTCTGCACCGGCTGCGGCAAGTGCGCAGAGGTCTGCAAGAGGGGAGTTATCTCAGTTAACAGGTAACAGTTAACAGGTAACAGTTGAGGTGCGGCTTACGCCGCAGATGCCCATTCGGGCGGTAACGCTGCGCTCAGTGAATAATGAATAGTGAAGAGTGAATAGTGAATTGAACCTGTATAATAAAACTACACATTTGAAGTTAATAATGATATAATATAAAAAAGGAGTTGGCTTCAAATGAGCACACATGGAGAAAACAGTCGGGAATTCAAATTTAAGATCATGGAACTGCACTTCAAAGATAACATATCTGTGAAAGTGTTATCCGAAAAATTCGCAATACCGGAGCAAACGATCTACACATGGCGCAGAGAGTACAGAAAGTACGGCGAGGATGCATTTGTAGGCTGTGGGAAACAGCGTCCGCAGGATGCAGAACTTAGGCGATTGAAGAAAGAAAACGAAAAGCTCAGGATGCAGGTAGAGATCTTAAAAAAAGTTGCGGCATATCAGGCAGAGCAAGAGTCAAAGAAAAGATAGATGACTTGCGGGCGAGAGGATTGGATAAATATCCGATCAATCTGGTATGTCAGACTCTCGGGATAAGTACAAGATCATATTATGACCGAAAGGAAAACCCTCACAGCAACAAAGAAAAAGAAGATCTGGAGCTTGTAGAGAAAATGCAGACGATCTTCGCTGAAAGCTATGAGGAGTATGGCAGAGTGCGTATGAAAAAAGCACTTGAAGAAGCCGGATACCCGATGAGTGAGGGGAAAGTCGGAAGGCTGATGCGTCAAGGAAATATGTACCCGAAAAAATGCAAAAAATATAGGGCAACGACCAACAGCAGGCACAAGTATCAAGTTGCAGAAAATCTTCTTGACCGCAATTTTAATGCTGATAAGCCAAACCGAAAGTGGTGCGGAGACAGCACTTACATATGGACAGACGAAGGCTGGCTGTACGCAGCAGGGATAATAGACCTATGTGCACGTGATTGTGTCGGATTAAGCTTTAGCAGCAAACACACGCAGGAACTGATGATCGATTCGCTTGATCAGGCATTCAAAAAATACAAGCCGGGCGAAGGACTGCTGTTCCATTCTGACCGAGGCGTGCAATATGCTTCCAATGCATACAAAAACAAGCTTCAAAAGTACAAGATGATCCAAAGTATGTCTCGAAGCGGTGTGCCATATGACAATGCACCTATGGAAAGCTTCTGGGCAACGGTCAAAAATGCCTGTGTACATGGCTGTAGGTTCAAAACGAGGAAGGAAGCCGAGCTAAAAATATTTGAATACGTCTTTGGCTTTTACAACACACATCGTTATCACAGCTCAAACGGCTTAAAAACGCCATATGAGCTCAGAAATGAAAAGCTTTCTATTGGCTGATATCAATAGTTTTATTAACTTTATGTGTGCAGAAAACTTGACAGGTTCAAATAGTTGAGGTGTCGGCTGGCGCCGACGTATGCCCATTCGGGCGTGTCGGTCGGACGATTTCAGCTAAGCTGTAGGATATACTTCCGAAGTGGGCTGTCTTCGTCGTCGTTGTCTTCGTCTTCTTCCTTGTCGTAAGTGTCGGGATATCCCCGAAGGGGGTGGCGCAGGCGCAGCCGGAGCAGGGGGGCGACCGGAAAGCCCCCCTACCTGTAGCGTGAACAAAACGAGAGACTACCCCTTTAGCTATTCAGTCGGACAAATCACCTTCAAGGCGGCTCTCTCGCTCTCCGAGGGTACACCGAGGGGCTTTCCGGTCGCCCCTCGACCCTTCGGCTGTGCGCCTTTGGCGCACACCATAACTATTCACTATTAATTCTTCACTATTCACTATTCACTAAGCGAAGCGTTTCCGGCCGAATGGCCATACCGTGCGCCTTTGGCGCACACCACACCTGTTACCTGTTACCTGTAACCTGTTACCTGAAAAAGCGAGCTCATGCGCCCCTCGACCCTTCGGTTCGCCGCCCTTCGATCTACCCGGTGCAGGGGCAAAAAAATTTCCGCAGCGAGCTAAGGCTGCGGAAACCAAAAGAAAAAATTATAGGGGAGAAGTCGGCAGTAAACTGCCGAAATATGGAGACTGAATTGAAAAGGTCTCCATACCAAAATATGAAAAACAAATTTGGCTTGTATATATAGTACAATATCCAGGTGAAAATAGAGTGAAAAAAATTTGTCCGCAAGGTAAAATATTATAAAACAGTGTAAGGAAAAAACGTTTTAATTTTGCGTAAAATGTGAACGATTGGGAGAATGAACATCATGCCGAGATTTTTTGTTGATAATGTGAACAGCGATAAGGTGATACTCACCGGCGAGAACGCACGCCACATAGGCCGCAGCCTGCGCATGAAGGTAGGCGATGTGCTGACTTTATGCTGCGAGGGAACGGACTACGAATGCAGCATCAGCGCCTTTACCGACAGCGAGGTCTGCTGCGATGTGGTGTCCTCACGCAAGACTGAGAGCGAGCCGGAGACTAAGCTGACGCTCTTTCAGGCGATGCCAAAGGGCGACAAGGCCGAGACAATAGTTCAGAAAGCCGTCGAACTGGGCGCATATGAGGTCGTCTTCGTGATGACGGCAAGGTGTGTCTCACGCCCTGACGAAAAGAGCTTTGCAAAGCGGCTGGAGCGGCTCAACAAGGTGTCATTGGAAGCCGCCAAGCAGTGCGGCAGGGGAATAATACCCAGGGTCAGCGGAATAATATCTTTAAGCGAGCTGACAGGCAGGCTGTCTTCCTTTGACAAGGCGCTCATGTGCTACGAGAAAGGCGGCGCTTCGTTATCCGATGCAGGCATATCCCGTGGGCAGAGGATAGCCCTGTTTATCGGCAGCGAGGGCGGCTTTGAGCAGGCCGAGGCAGACGCTTTCGTATCCGCAGGCGGCGAGCTGACAGGCTTAGGCGCACGCATTCTCCGCTGCGAAACAGCCCCCGTTGCCGCTGCGAGCATCATCATGCACTTAGCAGGGGAAATGTAAGGCAGCGCAAGGCGCTGCCAGTTAACAGTTAACAGGTAACAGTTAACAGGTAACAGTTAAGGTGCGCCTGCGGCGCTTATGCCCATTCGGGCAATATGTGACCGAGGAAAGGCAAGTCCGAAGTGGGCTGTCTTCGTCTTCGTCGTCCTCCACTTCGTGTGTTGAGGTGAACCCGAAGGGGGTGAGCGGCAGCTCTGCTGACGCAGGGGGGCGACCGGAAAGCACCTCGGTGTACCCTATGGTAGCGAGAGTGCTACCTTGAAGGTAAGCAGCCCCCATACTCTTTGGGAGCAAACACTTTATACTGTATAAAACCTTTCCTCATAATTGTGTCTTTGGTTTTCAACACCTTTATCTGACCGCCGCTTAGGCGTGTCACGCAAAGTCTTTGCTAACCGCAGCGTAATTGAGCTATCGAGAGGCAAAGAGAGATTCAGGAAAAGGGGAGTTTGAGGGGGGAAACCTAAAGGGGGAAAGTCCTCCGATAGCGGCGTAAGCCAAATATCCTGTCCTCCTTTGGGTTTCCCCCCTCATATCGTACCCTAAGGTGACGAGAGAGCCGCCTTGAAGGAAAGCTGACCCCACTGTATAGCTAAAGGGGTAGTCTCTCGCTATCCTACGCTACAGATAGGGGGGCTTTCCGGTCGCCCCCCTGCGTCAGCGAAGCTGCCGCACACCCCCTTCGGGGATATGCCCACACGCTGAGTTGAAGACGAAGACGAAGACAACGACGAAGACAGCCCCCTTCGGACTGACCTTTCCTCGGTCACATATTGCCCGAATGGGCATACGTCGGCGCAAGCCGACACCACAACTGTTACCTGTTACCTGTTAACTGTTAACTGAGCAAAAGTTGTCTTAAACAACTTGCAAAAAATACTTTAACATTTTTGTGAGAAATGACAAAAATGTAATTGCAAATCTTTTTTGTTTGGTGAGGACTTGCAAATTTTAATACATTGTGATATAATTACATTATCGTGAAACTGACTGATAAGGTCATATCACTGTGTGAAAATTAAATTATAAGGAGATGTTTTATTATGGGTAAGGCATTAAAGGTAGCAGCAGCTTTAGGCGTTGCAGCAGCAGGTACAGCAGCAGTTCTCGCTCTTAAAAAGCGTAAGGAGCTCGAGGATTATGACTACGAAGAGCTCGATGAGGACTTCGATGAGTGCTTAGACGACTGCGAGGCTTGTGAGGAAGGCGCAGAAGAAGCAGCTGAGGAAACTGCTGAGACTACTGATGATGTTGAGGCTGACCTCGATAAGGTAGAAGAAACAGTTGAGGAAGTTGACGAATAAGATCTGACATTCGCCCCGGGTGCTCTCGGGGCGGTATTTAAGAAAGGACGTGGCTTTTAGATGAAGAAATATCTTGCCGAGTTTATCGGCACAGCTATGCTCGTTATATGCGGCTGCGGTGCGGCAGCTTCCGGCGCAGGCCTTGTAGGCACTTCGCTCGCATTCGGCGTTTCGCTCTGCTTTATCGCATATCTTTTCGGCGGTATATCGGGCGCTCATGTTAATCCGGCAGTATCTATCGCTTGTTTCCTTGACGGCTCGCTCGATGCAGGAGACCTTGGTGCATACATCATGTCTCAGGTGTTCGGCGCTCTCGCAGGAAGCGGTATACTCAAGCTCCTCGTTGTAATGGCTGATGAAGACATTACAGATATCAGAGGCACAGGTGTCGGCGCAAACGGTTTTGGCGATAATTCCGCTATCGGCATCAACTTCTTCAGCGCACTGCTTTTAGAAGTTATCATCACCTGCATATTCGTGCTCATCGTGCTCAGAGTTGCAAACGACAATTCTCTCACACAGATAGCACCTATACTCATAGGTCTTGGCCTTACACTTGTACACCTTGTAGGCTTCAACTTCACAGGCACATCTGTTAACCCCGCAAGAAGCCTTAGTGCTGCTATTTTCTCCGGCACAGACGCTCTTTCTCAGGTATGGGTATTCATCATAGGCCCTGCCATCGGCGGTGCTCTGGCAGCTATCTGCTACAAGAAGCTCATTAAAGAGGCCTGATCTTCAGGTTACAGGTAACAGGTAACAGTTAAGGTATCGGCTTCGCCGGTATATTCAGAAAATTTCTCCCCTAAGTCTTTACGGCTTGGGGGAGTTTTTGTTTCAGGCAACAGGAGAAACGCTGCGCTCAGTGAAGAATGAATAGTGAATAGCCCAGGTGCGCCGCTTGGTCAGTTAACAGTTAACAGGTAACAGGTAACAGTTGTGGTGTCGGCTTACGCCGACGAGATGCCCATTCGGGCGGTATGTGACCGAGGAAAGGCAAGTCCGAAGGGGGTGGCGCAGGCTTTGCACCCGAAGTGGGCTGTCTTCGTCGTCTTCTTCCTCAACTCAGTGTGTGGTGATGACCCCGAAGGGGGTGGCGTAGGCGCAGCCGGAGCAGGGGGGCGACCGGAAAGCCCCCCTATCCGTAGCGTAGGATAGCGAGAGCGCAACCCTTGAAGGTCAGCCCGTTTTCTTTGTCTCTTTTGCCTATATTTCCCCACCTCGATTTGTAACATCACACAAACTTTTCCCTTTTCAAAAATTTCTCTCTCATATGTTGCATCAAACTATGCAACAAATGCCCCTTTTTGCGCTATTAGTAGAAGGACTTTTTTCTTCAATACTAAAAAAGGAGCGTATCAAAATGGCAGAAAAGAGAAATGAACATAAGAGCTTTGTGATGTATAACGACTGGGGCAATAGCTTGCAGGAATTTGACGACGCTGAACTCGGCCAGCTGCTAAGAGCGATCTATGCGTTCACCACAGCAGGCGAGGAGATAGAGCTTCCCGATAGGTCGCTCAGAATTCTCTTTAATATGATGAAAGAATGCTTTATCCGTGATTCAGAAAAGTGGGAAAACGTCTGCGAGAGAAACCGCATAAATGCAAAAAAGAGATGGTCAAAAAATGCAAGCGTATGCGACCGCATACAATCGGATACCAAAAATGCCGATAATGTAAATGACAATGTTAATGTAAATGATAATGTAAATGTAAATGACAATGTTAATGTTACTGTTAATGAAGATGTAAATGAAAATGTCAATGAGACTGTCACTGTTAATGAAGAAGACACTGTCAATGAAATGTCGTCTTCCATGTCGTCTTCGTCGTCCTTGTCGTCATATCGTGAAGATTTTTCCCGTGTCATTTTCTCTGACGAAGACAAGGAGGAGCTTTTCAATATGTCCGACCGTCAGCAGATCGAGCGGTACATCGACCGCATCTCTGCCTGGCAGCAGGAGAACAGGCGTTTCATGAAAGACCCTTGCCGCACAATCAAGAAGTGGCTTCGTGAAGACGGCAGGAAGCCCAGCTATTATGACCGAGGGTACTCGGGGTACTCGGGCGGTTCATACGGCTACAGAAATCACAGCGAGAGTGAGAGGGAGAAGATAGACCGTGAGGCGAAAGAGCTTGCAAGGCGAGTAGCGGAGTTTGAGGCAACGCTGGATTTTGACACGCTTTCAACCTGATCGGTTGAAAGGTGGCGAGTGGTTGGAAAGAGTTGGGGAGAGGTTTACCTTCAAGGGGAGTCTCTCGCTTTGCTGACTCTACGGGTAGGGGGGCTTTCCGGTCGCCCCCCTGCTTCGGCTGCGCCTTCGCCACCCCCTTCGGAAGCATATCCTACGATTTAGCTGAAATCGTCCGACTGACAGGCCGAATGGCCATAATCGCCGTCAGGCGCTCCTCAACTATTCACTATTCATTCTTCACTCTTCACTATTCACTGAGCTCAGCGTTTCCCCTGTTCAATAGCTTCCATAAGCTCCACAATAATACTATTTGAAACCAGAAACCCTTCCGGGGTCAGACTGATGCGCTCAGGCGTTACATGACATAAGCCGGCTTTTTCATACCGTCTGGCAAGAGCTGTTACCCTGTCGGCACCCTGCTGACCATATAAGGATATCAGCTTGCCTGCGTCAAGGCCGCTTGTCAGGCGTAAGGCGAGCATTATGTATTCCTCACGCTCGCTGTACGGCTCGTCTTCGTCAAGCTCGGGCTGAGTGGGTGAGCTTATGTACTTCTCTAAATCCCCCGGAACATAAAACCGCCTGCCTTTGTACAGCGAGTGCGCAGCAGGGCCGAAGCCTATGTACTCGCCGCCTGTCCAGTATACAAGGTTGTGCCGGCTCTCAAAACCTGCCTTTGCGAAATTAGATATCTCGTACTGCGCAAAGCCCCTCTCTGCAAGGCTTTTAACAAGCGAGAGATACATCCCTCTCATAAGCTCGTCGTCTGCCGTGGCGGCTCTTGTGTGCTCGTTGTCAAAGGGCGTGCCGGGCTCGATCTTTAGCATATAGGCCGAGATATGGCTTACCGGCAGGGCTGTGATCGTGTCAATTGATCTTTGCAGGCTGTCCTTAGTCTGCCCTGCAACGCCTATCATCAGGTCGGCCGAGATATTCTCAAAGCCTGCATCGTGCGCCGCATTTATAGCCCTCTTTGCCGTGTCTGCATCGTGCAGCCTGCCAAGGCCTCTGAGCTCATTATCATCAGCCGACTGCACCCCGAAGGATATACGGTCAATTCCCATATCACGGTATGCACGCAGCTTTTGAGGTGTCACGGTGCAGGGGTTTGCTTCTATCGTTATCTCGGCGTTCCCGGCTATATCAAAGCTCTCTTTCAGGCCGCTCACTATCCTGCCAAGCGTGCTTTCAGGCAGGCAGGAGGGCGTGCCGCCGCCGAAATACACAGTGTCAGCCTTAACGCCGCTGTATGCCTTGAAATTGCGTACAAGCGCATCTGCGTAGGCATCTGCCGTGCCCTCATCAAACCTCACAGAATAAAAATCGCAGTAAGGACATTTTTGCAGGCAGAAAGGAATGTGTACATATATCCCTCTCATAGTCCCTCGCCGTCCTCACTGCTGTCGAATGCGTTATCTATATACTGCCCAGTCTTTATGCTGTTATCCTTGAATCTCTCGATACACCTGCACACAAAGACCTTGCCGGCAAACAGCAGGTAAAGCACCGCCATAATGCCGATAGCAAAGCCGAAGAACAGCATCTCCTCTTTGAGCGAGAGGTAGTAATACTTTGAGTTCTTCTCCAGAAACGACTGCACAGCCGGGTGTATGATACAGTACATGACTATCCCCAGAATGCCTGTATATGCGATAAGGCAGGTGATAGAGAGCACAGCCTCCTTTGCCGGGAAGCGCATGAGCTTTACAAAGCAGAACACCACCCACACAAACAGCAGCACCACCGCAAAGGTCTTACCGACATTAGCATAGACCTCATACAGCAGCGGTATCAGCGCACTGCCGACAAGCCCGAGTATTATTGAATTTTTCATCGGCAGTTTAAGATCCATACTAACACCTCTTTTTCAATGCAGAATTAAGAATGCATAATGCATAATTGTGGTGTCCTGCTAACGCAGGACGTTATGGCCATTCGGCCGGTAACGCTGCGCTCAGTGAATAATGAATAGTGAATAGTGAAGAATGAATAATTGAGGAAAGGCAAGTCCAAAGTGGGCTGTCTTCTTCGTCATTTCGTCTTCGTCCTCAACTCAGCGTGTGGGGGTGAACCCGAAGGGGGTGGCGCAGGCGAAGCCGAAGCAGGGGGGCGACCGGAAAGCCCCCCTACCTGTAGCGTAGGGATAAGCCGACCGTTCCCTTGAAGCTATTCTGTGGGGGTTACTTACCTTCAAGGCTGCGCTCTCGTCCTCAGGGGGTACACCGAGGGGCTTTCCGGTCGCCCCTCGACCCTTCGGAATGTCACCCTACGCTATGCTGTCGGAAAGGAACGCCCGAATGGGCATAAGCGGCGTAAGCCGCACCATAACTGTTACCTGTTACCTGTAACCTGTTACCTAAAAACTACTCATCGAGCTTGAGCACACTCATAAACGCCTCCTGCGGTACTTCTACCGTGCCGAGCTGACGCATACGCTTCTTGCCTTCCTTCTGCTTTTCGAGCAGCTTCTTCTTTCTTGTTATGTCACCGCCGTAGCACTTGGCAAGAACGTCCTTGCGCATAGCCTTGACAGTCTCACGGGCTATTATCTTGCCGCCGATAGAGGCCTGTACAGGCACTTCAAACAGCTGTCTCGGAATGTTCTCCTTGAGCCTTTCGGTTATCTTGCGGCCTCTCTGATAAGCCTTGTCAGCGTGTACGATGAACGACAGCGCATCTACCACCTCGCCGTTTAGGAGTATGTCGAGCTTGACGAGCTTGCTCGGTACATAGCCCTTCATCTCGTAGTCGAATGATGCATAGCCCCTTGTGCGTGATTTGAGCGCATCAAAGAAGTCGTATACTATCTCGTTTAACGGCAGCTCGTAGTGCAGGTCTACTCTCGTGTCGTCAAGGTATTTCATGTCGATGTAGTTTCCACGCCTGTCCTGACAGAGCTCCATGATGTTGCCGACAAACTCCTGCGGAGTGAATATGTGTGCCGTCACCATAGGCTCCTCGGCTGATGCTATGAGCGCCGGGTCGGGGTAGTTTGAGGGGTTGTCTATCATCACAGTCTCGCCGTTTGTCAGATTTACCTTGTAGATGACCGACGGTGCTGTGGTTATGAGGTCGAGGTTGTATTCACGCTCCAGCCTCTCCTGTATTATCTCCATGTGCAAAAGCCCTAAGAAGCCGCATCTGAAGCCAAAGCCCAGGGCAGCCGATGTCTCCGGCTCGAAGGTCAGTGATGCGTCGTTGAGGGCTAATTTGTCAAGAGCATCTCTGAGGTCAGGGTATTTAGCGCCGTCAGCCGGGTAAACGCCCGAGAAGACCATAGACTGCACCTTCTTATAGCCCGGCAGAGCCTCGTCGCAGGGGGCATCAGCCCTTGTCACGGTATCGCCCACACGGGTGTCGCCTATATACTTGATAGATGCGGTGATATAGCCCACCTCGCCGGCTTTGAGCTCGCCTACAGGCACTAAGTCCTTAGCACCCATATAGCCTATCTCGACTGTCTGAAACTCCGCCCCTGTCGCCATGAGCTTTATCGTCTGTCCTGCCTTGACAGAACCGTCCATAACACGCACATATATGATAACGCCCTTATACATATCATAAACGCTGTCAAAGATAAGCGCCTTGAAGGGCTTGTCGATATCTCCCCTGGGGGCAGGTATATCCGTGATGACACGTTCGAGCACGTCCTTGATATTAAGCCCCGTCTTTGCGGAGATACGGGGAGCATCCATAGCGGGAATGCCTATGATATTCTCTATCTCTCCGCATACTCTCTCAGGCTCTGCCGAGGGCAGGTCTATCTTGTTGACCACCGGCAGCACTTCAAGGTCATGCTCGATAGCAAGGTAGGTATTGCCGAGCGTCTGAGCCTCTATTCCCTGCGAAGCGTCCACAACGAGCACTGCTCCCTCACACGCCGCAAGCGAACGTGACACCTCGTAGTTAAAGTCAACGTGTCCGGGGGTGTCTATGAGGTTGAAGATATAGTCCTGTCCGTCGTCTGCCTTGTAGTTAAGGCGAACGGCTCTTGCCTTGATAGTTATACCTCTCTCACGCTCGATATCCATATTATCAAGCAGCTGGTCTTCCATTTCACGCAGCTCGACAGTTGATGTCAGCTCCAGTATCCTGTCCGCAAGGGTGGATTTACCGTGGTCGATATGCGCTATTATACAGAAATTTCTTATATTCGACTGATTATACTCGCTCATAGTTATCTCCTTTAAGTGTAAAATACGTCAAATTATATTATAGCACAATCACGGCAAGGTTGTCAATGCTTTCTCAATGCACAATGCATAATGCATAATGCATAATTGTGGTGTCCGCCGTTGGCGGACGTATGCCCATTCGGGCGTGTTTGTCGGACGGTTTCAGCTAAATCGTAAGATATTTGCACCCGAAGGGGGTGGCGTAGGCGCAGCCGAAGCAGGGGGGCGACCGGAAAGCCTTTACCCACTATCCGCCCCGAAAGCTTTGCAAGGCTCGACCCCTTGATAGTCTCGGCTTTGCTCCCGAAAACAGGGCAAAAACAAAGACTTGAAAAACTTGTAAAAATCAAAAATTCACACGTCAGCAACCCTTGATAGTGTAAGCTTATCGCGAAAATTGACACTAATTGTTGACACGCTCATATAATCGGACGGTGTGTAATATAACTCTGTGGTTCTCCTTTCTTCTAACATATATCGCCCCCCTTGCGAGTGGCTTTGCCACCGCAGGGGGCAAGCACAAGCTCTATTAAGTAACACAGCTCGTTATAGCATACAAATCCCTTGTAATACTCCGCAGAGTTATATTACAGACCGCCCGAAAAACATAGACTGTAACTCAAAGAGCGTAAGTTCATCTTGAATAGATACAGAATGTAACTGCGAAAGGAGGTATATCAGCTTACGACATCTTATGCCGCGAAAGCTTATTGACAATGAGTATGAATGTGTTAGGCTGAGGAGCCAAGGGCGCAACCCTTTTGGGGGTGCTCCCTGCGCGACCTTAAAAACACATTCATAGAGGCTCGTTGTCAATATGACCGTGGAATAATATGGCGTAAGATGATATACCGAGTGACAAAGGCACACAAAGCTAAAAGCATTTGAGGGGGGATTTTGGGGGAAACTTCCCCCAAAGTATTCGGATTATATTGCTGTGCGATATTCACAAATTAGGCACCTAAACATTGTACAAATTGCCAGACCCCCACCAAACGTAAAAACTAACCGACACAACCAACACAACCAACACAAATGGGCTTAAAGTCCCGAAATTACGGCAAAATTACGTGTGTCGGTTGCGATGCTACGGTGAACAGCAACCGACACAACCAACACAGAAAGGACTGATAACCTATGGCTGATAGCCCACAATTTACCATTAAGAAGTTATGTTATGCCGTATGGTTAAAGTTTTATGCCAATCAGATAGAATTCACACCTGTGCATATTCCACAGTTTAAATCTATCGCTATTGTGCAGAACATAGAAACTGCAATTTGATGAAAAAAAGAGGTTTCACCCGTGATAGTCTCGGCTTAAAGCCCGTTTTTCCGACTTGACAAACCTAAAAAGCAAATATATAATAAATTTGAACACAGAGCTATATTACACACCGTCAAAATTGAAAGGAATGGTGTAGTATGGCAAATATACAAAAGCTTAAAAGTGGAAACTGGAGAGCGAGAGTTTTTCTCGGACGCGATGTAAACGGAAAACAGATATTCAAATCATTCACCGCAGACGAACGCTGGAAAGCTGAAAAATTAGCAAGAGAATTTGAAAAAGGGGGAAAAGGAAAAATCTCGGCAAAGTCGCTGACTGTCGGCAAGGCTATTGATGATTACATCGAGCTGAAAAGGAACGTGCTTGCACCGTCAACAATATACGGCTATGAAAGAACACGCAGAACGCGCCTACAGTCGGTTATGAACATAAAAGCGGAAAAGCTTGACACGCTCACCCTGCAAAGAGCAATAAACGAAGATGCAAAGCGGCTCGGGTACAGGTCATTAAAAGATGCAAAGTGTTTAGTGCTTGCAGCGTTAAAGATACACGGCATAAAGCCCGATATTAACGTTACGCTGCCGCCGAAGAGAAACAAGACTAAAGAGCTGCCAGACGCTCGCACAGTCTTGAACATAATCAGAAACACGTCAATAGAACTGCCCTGCCTGCTCGCTATGTGGCTTTCACTTCGTATGAGTGAAGTCAGGGGGTTAAAGTTCAGTGACGTCAGAAACGGCGTTTTATTCGTTAACAGAGCAAATGTCAGGTTCGGCGGTTCAGACCACATTCGGGAAGTGAACAAAACAAGCTGTTCAACAAGAGCGATTTCGTTACCCGAATACATCACAAGGCTTATTGAGAAAGTGCCGCACGAAACCGAGAATGATTTCATCATCAAGGACACGCACAGTGCTATTTACAACAAGTTCAGAACACTTATGCTTGAAAACGGAATTGAGATGACATTTCACGATTTAAGGCACTTGAATGCCTCGATAATGCTTATGCTCGGCATACCAGACAAGTACGCTATGGAACGCGGCGGCTGGTCAACGCCTGATGTCTTAAAGACGATATATCAGCACACATTCTCTGACGAACGCAAGCTCGTTGACAAGCGTATCGATGATTATTTCAACAGCCTTATTGTTGACACGAATGTTGTCACAAGCGACATAGAAACCGCTTAAACAGGGGAGTTCATAGCGTGGTGGGATAGACCGGAAAGCCCCCCCTACCTGTAGCGTAGGGATAGCGAGAGACTACCCTTTAGCTAAATTGTGGGGGCTGCTTTCCTTCAAGGGAACGCTCTCGTTCCCATAGGGTACGATATGAGGGGGGAAACCCAAAGGAGGACAGGATATTTGGCTTACGCCGCTATCGGAGGACTTTCCCCCTTTAGGTTTCCCCCCTCAAACTCCCCCTTTCCTGAATCTCTCTTTGCCTCTCGATAGCTCAATTACGCTGCGGTTATCAAAGACTTTGCGTGACACGCCTAAGCGGCGGTCAGATAAAGGTGTTGAAAACCAAAGACACAATTATGAGGAAAGGTTTTATACAGTATAAAGTGTTTGCTCCCAAAGAGTATGGGGGCTGCTTACTTTCAAGGGTACGCTCTCGTTCTCAGGGGGTACACGAGGGGCTTTCCGGTCGCCCCTCGACCCTTCGGAATGCTGCCCTACGATTTTAACAATACCGTCAGGTCAATACGCCCGAATGGGCATAAGCGGCGCAGCCGCACATTAACTGTTAACTGTTAACTCTTAACTCTAAACTGAAAAAGCGGCTTGCGCCGCTTTTTTCAGTCTTCCGCTTCACCGTTGATGATTATCTCCTCGCCGCCGGTCAGGCCGTTTGTTATCTCGACCTTGTCGCCGTCCTCAATGCCTGTCTCAACGTCCTGCTCGACCTTTACACCGCCGACAAGCACGTTGACAAACTTCCTCTCGCCTATGCTCTTGACAGCATTCGCAGGGACAAGTACAACGTCCTTCTTGTCGTATACGTCAAAGCACACCTTGAACTTGTTTGTGCCCTCGACTTCCTTGCTGTCGCAGCGTATCTCGTAGATGAACTGCGCCGTGGCATCGTCGCCCTGCTGGTACATACCCGTCACATAGCCCTCGTATTCGCCTGTGGTGGAGGTTATTATCACCCTCGTGCCGTAGCCTATGCTGTCTATCTGCTGTAACATCTTGCAGCTGAGTGCGTTCTGGCTGCTGTCGCTGATCTTGCACAGCCAGTCGGGGTATACCTTGGTGTTGACATTGAGTTCCTTGTTGCGGTTGTTTATCCAGACTATCGTTCCGTCGCAGGGGGCTGTCACCGTGTACTGCAGCAGCTCTCGCTCCAGCTTCTGCTGGTTGAGCTTTTGCAGCTCGTAGTCGATGCGTGCGTACTCAAGCTCTGTTGCCGGGACATTGCCCTTGGCAAGGAGCTTATTGTATGTGCTCTCCGCCTGTTTTAGCCACACCCGGGCTTCCTCTATCTGAGCTTCTATGTCCTCCGAGCGCAGCACGCAGAGCACGTCGCCCTTTTTGACCTGCTGGTTTATCTCGACGTTTATCTCCTTTATCTGCCCCGAGCGTGTGAACATAGCCGCCATCTCATGCGCCACTCCGTAGGACGCTTCGCCGTAATATTTCTCGGATATATCGCCCACCTCGGCCTTGACGGTATTATAAACAGGCGAGCTCGTTTCCAAAATAGGTATCTCTATCTCAGCGCTGCTGTCACTGTTTTTGCAGCAAGCAAGGGGTGCTGCAAGGCAGGCAGCAAGCACCAGCGCAAGGATCCTTCTGACATTATCCATAATATGACCTCTTTAACACAGCCGACAGCTGACATCAAGCCGCCGGCAATGATCTTTCACTATTGCATTATAAATATTTTAACATCAAACAGTCCAAAATACAACATTGCCGCAAAAGTTTGTAGCCTTTCACAAGCGAGGGGCGGCCAATTTGTAGAATATGACAGGAGAAGGGAAACGCTGCGCTCAGTGAATAGTGAATAGTGAATAGTGAATAGTTAAGGTGTGCGCCGCAGGCGCATATCCGAAGGGTCGAGGGGCGACCGGAAAGCCCCTCGTGTACCCTCGGAGAGCGAGAGAGCTCCCTTGAAGGTAAGCACCCGGACGTATCAGCTCAGGGGTAGTCTCTCGCTTATCTCACGCTACAGGTAGGGGGGCTTTCCGGTCGCCCCCCTGCTCCGGCTGCGCCTACGCCACCCCCTTCGGGGATATCCCAACACGCTGAGTAGAGGACGAAGACAGCCCGAATGGGCATAAGCGGCTTTGCCGCACCACAACTATTCACTATTCACTCTTCACTATTCATTATTCACTGAGCGCAGCGTTACCGGCCGAATGGCCATACGTCGGCGCAAGCCAAGTTATGCGAAGCAAAACTTGCGTCCTTTGAGCTGAAGGCGAAAAGGACATGACACCGCAATTATGCATTATGCATTATGCATTATGCATTGCAAAAGGCATTATAAAAAATTCCCCTAAAGCTCTTGATTTTTTCAAAAATATGTTATATAATATAATTTGGCATATAGTCACGGCTCCGCTGTGCGGACGGATAGGCTGTAGCCGACGGAGACAATTAAAAATACGGAGGAATCAGTTATGATGGATCTTTTATCCAATATCTGGGTAAAAAGGACCGTTGCGGTCTTTAACATAATGTATGTGGGCATCATCACTATGCTTACATATGCGACATTCTTGTATACCCTTGAGATAAACGAGGGCACAGAGGGTACCTTCTACGGTATCTATATCGCAGCGAGCGCTCTTTTCCTGCTGCTGATGATATATTCAAGAGAGCAGAAGGTCACCAGCGTGATGGCGCTGATACTGCTGCCTGTGGTGTTCTGTCTGCTGCTGTTCAATATGGGCAACTGGCTGCTCATCATACCGCCGTTTATCGTGGCGCTCGTGGGCTTCTTCGTCTGCGGAGTGGGGGATACGGCAAAGGTCATAATGGGCACTATCTACCTGCTGCTCTACGTTCTCGGCATAGTTGCATATATTGTTATGAATATGCTCATGACAGGCAACTCGACAGAGACTCTTATCGACATAAACTTAGAGCCCGGCACAGAAGTCTACGACCTCTACAAGTCCTCGGCTGAGAAGATAAACATGATGACCGACTACAAGAACACGGTATCTCCCGACGGCAAGTACCGCTTCTACATAGCAGACGTTCAGAACAGCTTCAAGGGCTCGGTGAACATCTACGTTGTACCCTACGGTCAGGACAAGGATCTGAAGTTCTTCAAGCTCAGGCAGAAGGGCATCAAGAAGACGATATCCAGCCAGGGCAAGAGAGGCATAGTCCCCGATGTCGGCTGGCTTGACGAGACGCACATCTTCTACCGTCTGACCGACGGCGGCGAGGAGCACGTTTCCGTAGTTGATGATTCAGTAATGCCCAAGAAGCAATACTTCGGCTTCCTTGGCATGAGCTAAGACACAAAGACCCCCGAGGTTTTCTCGGGGGCTTTTTGTTAGGTAACAGGCTATATTCAGGTAACAGTTAACAGGTAACAGGTAACAGTTGAGGTGTCGGCTTACGCCGACGTATGGCCATTCGGCCTGTCAGTCGGACGGTTTCGGTTAAGCTGTAGGGCTTGCCAACCCGAAGGGGGTGAGCGGCAGCTTCGCTGACGCAGGGGTGGCGCATGAGCTGTCTGCGACAGCTCGAAAGCCCCCCCTACCTGTAGCGTAGGGATAGTGAGAGACTACCCTTACGCTTAATTGTGGGGTCAGCTTGCCTTCAAGGCAGCCCTCTCGCTCCCATAGGGTACACTGAGGGGCTTTCCGGTCGCCCCTCGACCATTCGGAATGCTGGCCTACGATTTTAACAATACCGTCAGGTCAATACGCCCGAATGGGCATACGTCGCCGTGAGGCGACACCATAACTGTTACCTGTTACCTGTTAACTGTTAACTGAAAAAGCGGGGCTTTCGAGCCGACCTTGTCGGCTCATGCGCCACCTCGACCCTTCGGATATGCGCCTGCGGCGCACACCTTAACTATTTGAACCTGTCAAGTTTTCTGCACACATAAAGTTAATAAAACTATTGATATCAGCCAATAGAAAGCTTTTCATTTCTGAGCTCATATGGCGTTTTTAAGCCGTTTGAGCTGTGATAACGATGTGTGTTGTAAAAGCCAAAGACGTATTCAAATATTTTTAGCTCGGCTTCCTTCCTCGTTTTGAACCTACAGCCATGTACACAGGCATTTTTGACCGTTGCCCAGAAGCTTTCCATAGGTGCATTGTCATATGGCACACCGCTTCGAGACATGCTTTGGATCATATTGTACTTATGAAGCTTGTTTTTGTATGCATTGGAAGCATATTGCACGCCTCGGTCAGAATGGAACAGCAGTCCTTCGCCCGGCTTGTATTTTTTGAATGCCTGATCAAGCGAATCGATCATCAGCTCCTGCGTGTGTTTGCTGCTAAAGCTTAATCCGACACAATCACGTGCACATAGGTCTATTATCCCTGCTGCGTACAGCCAGCCTTCGTCTGTCCATATGTAAGTGCTGTCTCCGCACCACTTTCGGTTTGGCTTATCAGCATTAAAATTGCGGTCAAGAAGATTTTCTGCAACTTGATACTTGTGCCTGCTGTTGGTCGTTGCCCTATATTTTTTGCATTTTTTCGGGTACATATTTCCTTGACGCATCAGCCTTCCGACTTTCCCCTCACTCATCGGGTATCCGGCTTCTTCAAGTGCTTTTTTCATACGCACTCTGCCATACTCCTCATAGCTTTCAGCGAAGATCGTCTGCATTATCTCTACAAGCTCCAGATCTTCTTTTTCTTTGTTGCTGCGAGGGTTTTCCTTTCGGTCATAATATGATCTTGTACTTATCCCGAGAGTCTGACATACCAGATTGATCGGATATTTATCCAATCCTCTCGCCCGCAAGTCATCTATCTTTTCTTTGACTCTTGCTCTGCCTGATATGCCGCAACTTTTTTTAAGATCTCTACCTGCATCCTGAGCTTTTCGTTTTCTTTCTTCAATCGCCTAAGTTCTGCATCCTGCGGACGCTGTTTCCCACAGCCTACAAATGCATCCTCGCCGTACTTTCTGTACTCTCTGCGCCATGTGTAGATCGTTTGCTCCGGTATTGCGAATTTTTCGGATAACACTTTCACAGATATGTTATCTTTGAAGTGCAGTTCCATGATCTTAAATTTGAATTCCCGACTGTTTTCTCCATGTGTGCTCATTTGAAGCCAACTCCTTTTTTTATATTATATCATTATTAACTTCAAATGTGTAGTTTTATTATACAGGTTCAATTCACTATTCATTCTTCACTATTCACTATTCACTAAGCGCAGCGTTTCCGCCCGAATGGGCATAAGCGGCGTAAGCCGCACATCAATTATGCATTATGCATTATGCATTCTGCATTGAAAAAGCATTGTGCATAGTGACTTTGCATTGTCGGATAGGGGGAATATTTTCATTTGATTTAACTATTGACAAAAATTGCAGAATAGTGTAAAATATTATAGGGATTTAAGAGGTGCATTATGTGCCTCTTTTTCACACTTATGGAACCTATAGAATTATAAAGGCAACACCGCTGGGCCGCCGGCCAACGCCTTTGTATGCCATCTGCTACTGACATACAATGGTCGTGCGGTATTGCCTGAACGTGAATGAAAGGGTGTTTGTATGCTTCTTAAGAGGCTTGTCAGCTTATGCGCTGCGGCTGTTATCGCCTGCGGCTGTGCGGCCTGTGTAATGGCTGATGACAGCAAGAAAAAGGAAAAGGCTATCAAATTCAAGTACGATGAGTCAATGGCCGTTTCAGAAAAGGATAAGATAGGCTATACGCTCTCCTTCGATAACAGCGAATGGAAAAACTATGTCAAGCTGACAGAGGAGTCTGAAAAGGCAGGGCTCAGCATCGTGTCGGAGACTGACAGGGCTTACCAGGGCGCATCGCTTAAGGTAAAGGCTAAGAACACCGCTGAGATAAAGGATATTCAAAACGTCGCATGGGTGTTCAAGGACGAAAACAACAAGACCATGTTCCCTGACGTTGAGGAAGGCGCTGAGGGTCTGCTCACAATGGGTATCGAGCTCAACGCAAAGAGCTTCGGCTTATCGACATTTGACGGCTCGATGCTCGTGCTTACATACAGCTTTGACGAAAAGGGCGTTGATGCGCTCGTCGGCAAGTCGTTTGCACTGTTCTCCGCCAAGGAGGACAACACATGCGCAGGCGGTGTTTCGGTAGTTGCAAAGAACACGACTATCTCCGACAACATCAACCAGTACCGTCAGGCGCTCGTGACAGTTCCCAAGAAGGCGAACTCCACAAAGATAGTTATCGAGATACCCGTACAGAAGGCCTACACAGGCGAGATAATGACGATAGACAACATCGACATAACACTTCCTGACGACAAGGGCTACATCAAGAACCTTGACGGCTACAACGAGAATGCCACTCCGAAAGAGACTGTCGAGGAGCTCCAGGTACAGGAGCAGAAGAAGCAGGCTGAAGACACACAGATGACCACCGAAAAGGAAGACAGCAGCAAGTCAAACACTGTTGTAGTAGTAGTTATCGTGATCGTAGTGATACTTCTCCTTGCAGGCGGTGCGGTACTGTTTGTCAAGCTGAAAGCGAAGTTCTACTGATAAATAAGAAAGCAGTCTCCGAGGAGGCTGCTTTTTTGATGCACAATTAAGGAGAGGCGCATATTCAGGTAACAGGTAACAGGTAACAGGTAACAGTTGATGTGCGGCTTACGCCGCTTATGCCCATTCGGGCAGAGCCGCCGAAGGCGGCGAACCGAAGGGTCGAGGTGGCGCATGAGCCTACAAGGTCGGCTCGAAAGCCCCTCGGTGTACCCCTTGGGAGCGAGAGTGCTCCCTTGAAGGCAAACCGACCCCACGATTTAGCTAAAAGGGTAGTCTCTCACTATCCTCACGCTACGGTAGGGGGGCTTTCCGGTCGCCCCCCTGCGTCAGCGAAGCTGCCGCTCACCCCCTTCGGTATGCCACGACATTTACGACAAGGACGACGAAGACGAAGAAGACAGCTCCTTCGGACTTGCCTTCAATTATTCATTCTTCACTATTCACTATTCACTATTCACTGAGCGCAGCGTTTCTGCCCGAATGGGCATCTCGTCGGCGTAAGCCGACACCACAACTGTTACCTGTTACCTGTTAACTGTTAACTGAAAAGAGCCCTGCGTAAGGCAAGGCTCTTTTTCTTACTTCAGGATGTCGTCAACAACGCTCTCGGTCTTGTCAAGACCGTCGTTGATGCCGTCGGCGATGTCGTCGCTTATCTCGCCGCTTGACGAGCCGTGGCCGTCGCTGCGGTCTGTCCTGCTTCTTGTGGTCGTGGTGGTCGTTGTGCCGGCACCTGCACCATTGCCTGCGTCTACGTCACCGTCAGTCGCCGAGCAGCCTGTCGTTATCGCAGCTATTGCCGCTGCACTGAGAATGAATGCTAATAGCTTCTTCATCGTAGTCTCATTCCTTTTCTTGAAATTTGGTGTTTGGTTATGACCGATTTTATTATCTGCTTGTTTGCTGAGTTTATGCATATGATAAACATTTCCAAGATGTGTAATAAATGTAAATAAAATGTATATAATCTTCAATTGTACTTTAAAATCTTCGCCAAATGTGATATAATCTATTTATGATTGTATGACTGTATCTTGTTTGATATTAGTCAAATTTCCGATTGGGCGTGATGGGTTTGAAAAATATGCTTAAGCGCTTGCTCGGAACACCGGCACTTGATAAAAGCGGTATAGGTGAGATAGTTCTCTCGCTGATACCTAAAATGGGCATTATGACAGCCGTCTGCCTTGTCCTGAGCCTTCTTATCACGAGGGACTGGCGGGAGATCCCGGGCTTTGCCGTGGGGTATGTCTATGCCTGCGCCTGCCTTATATACCTTGCACGCACCTGCGGATACGCCGCCGGCTGTAAGGATATCAAAAAGGCCAAGGCTATGATGGTGCGCTGCTATCTTTACAGGTTCTTCGGGCTGTTCATGCTCGGGGCGGTGTCTTTATGGTTTGGATCTATGAGCTTTGTCGGCGTGCTCATGCCGCAGCTCTTTCCTAAAATACTGCTGGGCCTTGACGGGCTCTTAAGAAAGAAGGATTAGTTATGGACGGAGTAGGACAGGGTCCTAAGGTCGTATTTGAGATATTCGGCTGGCACTGCACCGAGACAGTCGTCATGGGCTGGCTGGTCATTGCTATAGTGTTTGTGCTGTGCAAGGTGCTCACGAGCAGCCTCAAAAAGGTGCCTGACACTAAAAGGCAGGTCATAGCTGAGGAAATGGTGAAGTTTGTCAACAACATGGTGCGCAGCAACATGGGAGAGGATATGATGGGCTATGCACCGTACATAGGCGCTCTGTTGCTGTATGCTCTGCTGGGCTCGCTCATCAGCCTTGTGGGTCTGCGCTCGGTAACGGCTGACTTTAACACGACACTCGGCATGGCTATCATCACATTCGCAATGATAACCTACACAAAGATAAAGTATCACGGCTTCGGCGGCTACATAAAGGGCTTCTTCTCGCCGATAGGCTTTATGATGCCCCTTAATATCATAAGCGAGATAGCAACGCCTGCATCTATGGCGTTCCGTCTGTTCGGCAACATCGCCGGCGGTATGGTCATCTCAGGCCTTCTCTACGGAGCTCTGGGCTCGCTGTCGCAGGCAATAGGCCTTTCGTTCGCAGCCGGCTCGTGGGCATTCAACGTGTTCCAGGTAGGTATCCCGGCAGTGCTGTCTGTATACTTCGACCTGTTCTCAGGCACTATACAGGCCTACATCTTCTCGATGCTGACTATGGTAAACGTAGCGGCAGGGAAAGATTGAAGCGCTGGCGCTCAGTGAATAGTGAATAGTGAATAGTGAATAGTTATTGTGTATTGTCTTTAAGCCAAAGGCTTAAAGGACGCAAGTTTCGCTTCGCATAACTTGGCTTCGCCGCACGGATCTTAAAAGTTGACCGTTCTCTGTCTGGCTGTATGCTTTATATTTTCCGAAACTTGACTGTGAGGTAAGCTAAATGGTCGGCTTCAGTCAAAACAGTCGGGGCAAACGCCCGATATGGGGCTCGTCTGCTTGCGCTTCACAGCTAAGTTTCGCTTCGCAAAACTTACATATCATCGCCCGTCAGGGCGATACCACAACTGTTAACTGTTAACTGTTAACTATTAACTGGATAAGACTGTTAACTGTAAACGAAGTTTACAAAATGCCGCACGGCATTTTAATAAAACAACTATCCCGCAAAGGGAATGACAAATCTTTTTTATTTGGAGGAATTTTCTATGGAAAAGGCTATCGTATTGGGCTGCTCGGCAATCGGTGCAGGACTTGCAATGATCGCAGGTATAGGCCCCGGTATTGGTGAAGGTTACGCAGTAGGTAAGACTATCGAGTCTATCGCAAGACAGCCTGAGGCTCAGGGCGACTGCACAAGAACAATGTTCATCGGTGTTGCTATGGCTGAGTCAACAGGTATCTATGCATTCGTTGTTGCACTTATCCTGCTGTTTGCAAATCCGTTCATTGGCAAGCTTTGATAAAAAGACAAAGTAAACTGACGTTCGGAGGGATATAAATGCTTTATGCAGCAGGTAATGTGACTGATTTTCTGAGCATTGATCTTGCGACGCTGATCCCTACTTGGCTCAATCTGCTGATACTGTTTTTAGTGCTTAAGCACTTTTTGTTCAAGCCTGTCAACAAGGTGCTCGATTCACGCAAGGCTGAGGTCGAGAATACCTACAAGGAAGCTGACGAGGCAAAGGAAAATGCAAAGGCACTCGAAGAGGAGTATTCTCACAAGCTCGAAGGCGCTAAGGAAGAAAGCGCTGAGATAGTAAGAGAAGCCACCAAGAAAGCTCAGGTGCGCTCTGATGAGATAATCGCAGATGCCAAGAACGAGGCAAGGGCTATCGTTGACAATGCACACGATCAGATAGAGCGTGAAAAGAAGATCGCAGTCAATCAGATAAAGGACGAGATCACTGATATTGCCCTCGGCGCAGCAGCTAAGGTGGTCGAGAAGGAGGTAAGCTCTGCCGATAACGAGAGACTTATCGAGAACTTTATTGACAGTGTAGGTGATCTGTAATGGCACAGTCGGTAGAGAAGGTCTACGCTGATGCTCTGTTTGAGCTGAGTGTCGAGCAGAAGACCTTAGAGGATACTTTTGAAGAGCTTAAGGCGCTCAAAGTCATTTTTGATGACAATGATGAGCTTATACAGCTGCTCTCGTCGCCGTCTATGGGCGAGGGAGACAAGCACGATGTCATAAAGAGCATTTTCGGGGGCAGGGTGAGCGAAAACACCTTCAACTTCTTAAATGTTTTGGCAGACCACGGGAGAGTCAGGTATTTTGATAAGATATACGACGTTTTCCACGGGCTGTACAATGACAGCAAGGGCATCATGGAGGTCGAGGTGGTCACCTCGGAGCCTATCAGCGACAAGCTCGAACAGAAGCTCAGAGCAAAGCTCGAAGCACAGTCGGGCAAGACGGTGCTTATAAACAAGAAAGTCGATAAGTCGATAATCGGCGGTATCATAGTCAGATATTCCGACTCGGAGATCGACGGCTCGCTGAGAAAGAGGCTCGATGATCTTAGAAAGAGCATTGACTCATATATTGCATAGTTTATTGCATAAAAAATATAACGAAAGGCATTGATCAGATTATGAATTTACGGCCTGATGAAATAACCGGCATTATCAAGTCACAGATCAAGAATTATCATTCTAAGCTCGAGCTTGCCGACACGGGTACTGTTGTAACTGTCGGTGACGGTATAGCAAGGATACACGGACTTGATAACTGTATGTCGGGTGAGCTGCTGGAATTTGAAACAGGCATCTTCGGCATGGCTCTCAACCTCGAGCAGGATTTTGTCGGAACTGTTCTGCTCGGTAACGACGAGGGCATCAAGGAAGGCAGCAAGGTAAAGAGAACAGGTAATATAGTTTCCGTTCCCGTTGGTGAGGAGCTTTTAGGGCGTGTCGTAAACTCGCTCGGCCAGCCTATCGACGGCAAGGGCGCTATACTTACAAACGAAAAAAGACCTATCGAGAGCCCGGCTTTCGGTATCATAACAAGACAGTCGGTAAACCGTCCGCTGCAGACAGGTATCAAGGCTATCGACTCGATGATACCGATAGGCAGAGGCCAGCGTGAGCTTATCATCGGCGACAGACAGACAGGTAAGACGACTATCGCCCTTGATACTATAATCAACCAGAAGGGGCAGAACGTTATCTGCGTTTATGTCGCTATAGGCCAGAAGCGCTCGACTGTTGCGAACGTTGTTGAAACGCTCGACAAGGCAGGCGCTATGGATTACACTATCGTCGTATCGGCTACGGCTTCCGAGCTTGCACCGCTCCAGTATATAGCACCTTATGCAGGCGTTGCTATGGCTGAGTATTTCATGCTGCAGGGCAAGGACGTGCTGTGTGTCTATGACGACCTCTCAAAGCACGCTGTGGCTTACAGAACCATGTCGCTGCTGCTCAAGCGTCCTACAGGACGTGAGGCTTACCCCGGCGATGTATTCTATCTCCATTCAAGACTGCTCGAGCGTGCCTGCAACCTCAACAAGGACTACGGCGGCGGCTCGATAACCGCTCTGCCTATCATCGAGACACAGGCAGGCGACGTTTCCGCATATATCCCGACAAATGTTATATCCATTACCGACGGTCAGATATTCCTCGAAACAGAGCTTTTCTTCTCGGGTATAAGACCTGCGGTAAACCCGGGTATCTCGGTATCCCGTGTCGGCGGCTCGGCTCAGATAAAGGCTATGAAGAAGGTCGCAGGCTCGCTTAAGCTGCTCTATTCGCAGTATCGAGAGCTCCAGAGCTTCTCGCAGTTCGGCTCTGACCTTGACAAGGACACCAAGGACAGACTTGCACAGGGCGAACGCATCGTGGAAGTCCTGAAGCAGGGCAGAAATTCGCCGCTTAAGGTAGAGCATCAGGTGCTCATAATCTATGCGGTGGTAAACAACTACCTTAAGGATATAGCAGTTGAGGATATCGCTGAGTTCCAGGCAGAGCTGTTTGATTATGTAGAGTCGGCTCACCCGAGCGTTACCGGCAATATCAGAGAGACCAAGGAGCTCTCCGAGGAGACAGAGTCAGAGCTTAAGCAGGCACTTGACGAGTGCATCAAGAAATTCCTTAAGAACAAGTAATACAATAAATAACCTTTAACTCAAAAGGAGTAAGTTTATATGGCAACGGCAAATATGAAGGACGTTAAGCGCCGTATAAAAAGCGTTGAGAGTACAAGGCAGATAACCAAGGCTATGGAGCTGGTGGCTTCGTCAAAGCTGAGGCGTGCCAAGGAAAGGGCGCTTGCTGCGCAGCCTTTCTTTGCGGCAGTGTATGACACAATGGCCGATGTTTCGAGAGATCATGTTTTCAGCTCGATATACACCAAAAAGGAAGTGCTCAAAACTATTCTTATGGTAGTTATCGCAGGTGACAGAGGGCTTGCAGGCGGCTTTAACAACAACGTCCTGAAGCTCGCACTTGAAAAGGCTAACGAGCACAAGAATGAAGGCTTTACAGTCAAGGTCATAACTATTGGCAAGAAGGCGGTCGAGTATTTCAGGAAGCGTGACTTCGAGGTGCTCGATGAATACCCCGGCATAGCTGAGAGCCTTAACGTGTACGATTCGCTCGACATTGCGGAAAACATAATACTGCGCTTCCGTATGGGCGAGTTTGACAGGGTGGAGCTTGTTTACACGACCTTCGTTTCGGCGCTGACTCAGGAGCCGGTGTTCATGCCGATACTTCCTGTAAAACAGATGATAAGCGGCAGCGGAGAAAAGAAGTCGCTTATGATATACGACCCCTCGCCCGAGGAGGTATTCGACGGGCTTATACCCCAGTACATATCGGGTATGATCTATGCGGCAACTGTTGACTCGTTTGCGTCAGAGCAGGCGGCAAGGCGAACTGCTATGGAGTCTGCATCAGACAACGCCGACGAGATGATAGCAAACCTCTCGCTGATGTACAACAGAGCAAGACAGGGTCAGATAACTCAGGAGCTGACGGAGATAGCTTCGGGCTCGCTGAGGGAAGAATGATAGATCAATGCATAATGCATAATGCATAATGCATAATGAAGGTGTCCTGCTGCGCAGGACGGATTTTAAAGCGGCTGCGCCGCAAAATATCAATTTACAAATGCCGCCGTTAGGCGGTTGGCCGAATGGCCATATATCGGCGTAAGCCGATACCACAATTATGCATTATGCATTAAGCATTATGCATTATAAAGTAAGGGTGTGAGACCAATGAGTGAGAAAAATGTGGGCAAGGTAGTCCAGATCGTCGGCGCTGTTGTCGATGTAAAGTTTGAAAAGAACTGCCTGCCGCAGCTTCTGAACGCTATCGAGATAGACAACGCAGGCACAAAGCTCGTTGTCGAGGTAGCACAGCATATAGGCGATGACGTTGTAAGATGCATCGCTATGGGCTCGACTGACGGACTGGTAAGAGGTGCAGATGCCGTAGACACCGGCTCGAGCATCACTGTTCCTGTCGGCAGATCGACACTTGGAAGAATATTCAACCTCCTGGGTGAGCCTGTTGACAACAAGCCTGCCCCGGAAGCAGAGGAAAGGTGGGCTATCCACCGTCAGCCGCCCTCCTACGAGGAGCAGAAGGCTGCAAGCGAAGTGCTTGAAACAGGTATCAAGGTTATAGACCTTATCGCACCATACCTTAAGGGCGGTAAGATAGGCCTTTTCGGCGGTGCAGGCGTTGGCAAGACAGTTCTTATACAGGAGCTTATCAACAACGTAGCTAACCAGCACGGCGGTATCTCGGTATTCACCGGCGTTGGCGAGCGTACCCGTGAGGGCAACGACCTTTACAACGAAATGATGGAATCGGGCGTTATCGACAAGACCGTTCTCGTGTACGGTCAGATGAACGAGCCGCCCGGGGCAAGAATGAGAGTAGGCCTTTCGGGTCTTACTATGGCTGAGTATTTCAGAGATGTCGAGGGGCAGGACGTGCTTCTCTTTATCGACAACATATTCAGATTTACACAGGCGGGCTCTGAGGTTTCAGCGCTGCTCGGACGTATGCCTTCGGCAGTTGGCTATCAGCCGACACTTGCAACAGAGATGGGCGCACTCCAGGAGAGGATAACCTCTACAAACAAGGGCTCTATCACTTCCGTTCAGGCAGTATATGTTCCTGCGGACGACCTGACAGACCCGGCACCTGCTACGACCTTCGCACACCTTGATGCGCAGACGGTTCTTTCAAGGCAGATAGCATCGCTGGGTATCTTCCCGGCAGTTGATCCGCTGGATTCCTCGTCGAGGATACTCTCGCCCGAGATCGTCGGCAACGAGCATTATCAGGTGGCAAGACAGGTCCAGTCTATCCTCCAGAGATACAAGGAATTACAGGATATCATCGCTATCATGGGTATGGACGAATTGTCTGAGGAAGACAAGCTCACCGTTTCCCGTGCAAGAAAGATACAGCGCTTCCTGTCGCAGCCGTTCTTCGTAGCCGAGCAGTTCACAGGCTATCAGGGCAAGTACGTTCCTATCAAGGAGACGATAAGAGGCTTCAAGGAGATAATCGAGGGCAAGCATGACGACCTGCCCGAGTCTGCATTCCTCTTTGTCGGCACAATAGACGAGGCTGTAGAGAAAGCCAAGAACATGAATTAACGGGAGAAGCTGTGATGAAACCTTTTAAGCTAAAGATTATAACGCCCGAAAAGACCTTCTTCGAGGGCGAGACACAGCAGCTCATAGCCAAGACACCGGCAGGAAATGTCGGCATACTTGCAGGGCACACACCCTACGCTGCAAACCTTGTGGCTTCGCCTTTGAAGGTCATGCAGGAGGACGGGACTTTCCGTGTGGCGGCTATTTCGGCAGGCATGATAAAGGTGCGCAACAGCGAATGCGTCGTTGTGGCATCGGCTGTCGAGTGGGCTGATGAGATAGACGTTGAAAGGGCAAAACGCTCAAAAGAGGACGCTGAAAGGCGCATCAGAGAGCAAAAAAGCCAGAAGGAGTTCGAGCGTGCCGAGCAGAAGCTCAAACGTGCGCTCAACAGACTCACCGTTTCGGGCGGAAAATAAAGTGCGCATTGGCGGTAATGACTTTGTCATTGCCGCCAATTCTAAAATAAGAAATAATAAAGAATAAAGAGTAATGAATAATAAAGGTATCGCCTTTGGCGATGATCTTCAAAAAACATTGTGTCTTATCGGCTTTCTCTGATAAGACACAATAACTTTATTATTTATTCTATATTCTTTTAGCCGGTTCAGTAAACCTTAGATTTACAAAGCCGGCGCTTTTCTTAGTTTTCCCCCGGGAACTTCATGCCCCAGCGTGTGCGGCATTCGTCCATTATCTTCATGACAGCCCTTGTCGATGAGTGCGGCACAAGGCTGCTCTCGATAAGCCCGTGCTCCAGGCAGCGGTGGACTTCTCTTATCTCGTACTCATAGCCGTTTACTTCGTTTGGTATCTCGCTTTTTTCGACGAGGTTTGTTTCACTATCGTAAAGGCTCACCTCGCAGCAGCAGAAGAACCAGTCGGCAAAAACTATGCTGCCCTTGTCGCCAGAGATGACCGCACGGTTGATAGCAGGCACCTCGAAGCCGGCGCTGATATCGGCATAGGCGGTTTCATATTTTAATAGGATGGTGTTAGAAAGGTCAACGCCGTCCTTGCCGATGTGGGCGTAGGTCGTTATATTCTCAGGCTGCGCACCTAAGAAGTCAAGCGCAAAGGTCAGCGGATAAACCGACAGGTCAAGCAGCGCACCGCCGCCGCATTCGGGAGCGAACAGCCTGTCGCTGCGGTCGTACTTTACGAGGTTGTTGAAGTCGGCCTTTAAAAACTGCGGCGTGCCTATCCTGCCTGTCCTTACCCAGTCAAGCGCTTTGAGGTAGACGGGGCGGCACTTCATCCACATGGCCTCCATAAAGAAAAGCCCCTTGTCTGCGGCCTTTGCAAGCATCTCGTCAAGCTCGGACAAGCTCAGTGCGGCGGACTTTTCGCAAAGGACATTCAGCCCGTTATCAAGGCAGAGCATCGTGTCTTTATAGTGGCTTGACATGGGTGTTGCGATATACACGACATCTATCCTGCTGTCTCTGACAAGCTCGTCGTAGCTGCCGTAGGCCTTTTCAAAGCCGAACTCATCGGCAAAAGCCTGCGCCTTTGAAAGCGTGCGTGAGCCGACAGCGTAAAGCCTTGCCCCCTCGGTGCCGTGCAGAGACTCTGCAAAGGTGTGGGCAATGCGCCCTGTGCCGATTATCGCCCAGTTTACTATTTTCATATGACCGCCTCCTCTTGTTATAACTATTATAACAGCAGCAAAGGCGCAGGTCAATGATATATCGCAGTAATATTCACGCATATCCTCGCATAAGATGTACAAACCATACCGGGAGAGTGATATATCTTGAAGAAAAAAGGACAGCTTTTCATGCTTTTCGGGGCGATAGTGTGCATATGCGCAGCGGCGGTGTTCTCAGACGAGCAGCCTGCAAGCCCTGTGTCGGCAGGGGTGGTATCGACTGCGTTTGAGCGGCCGGTGCTTATACTTGATGCAGGCCACGGCGGTGCTGACGGCGGCTGCGTGAGCGTTGACGGCACGCCGGAAAAGGGGATAAACCTGAGCATCGCACAGACTATGCGAGACACGGCAGCACTCATGGGCTATGACGTCATCTGCACGAGGGAGAGCGATGTGTCGATCCACGACGAGGGGGTGACAGGGCTCTCGAAGCAGAAAAAGTCTGACATGGACAACCGCCTTGCGATAATCAACGGCTACGACAACGCCGTGGCGGTATCCATTCACCAGAACCAGTTCACCGACCAAAAGTACAGCGGCGCTCAGATGTTTTACTCAAAAAAGAACGAGCAGTCGCACGCACTTGCCGAGGCGATAAAGAGCAGGGTGGTGAGCACCCTACAGCCCGAGAATGAGCGTGAGACAAAGCCGGTCGGCGACGAGCTTTTCCTGCTTGACAATGCGAAGTGCCCGATGGTAATGGCCGAGTGCGGCTTTTTATCAAACGAGGGCGAGGCGCAGCGCTTAGAGTCGCCGGTCTATCAGAAGCACATGGCGCTGACGCTGCTGTTTGGGGTGAATGACTATATTTCAGTTAACAGGTAACAGGCAACGGGAACAGTTAACAGTTAACAGGTAACAGGTAACAGTTGAGGTGCGGCTTACGCCGCATATGCCCATTCGGGCTTTGCGCCCCCATGCCCCTTCGCTTTTGCTTAGCCTTCGGACTTATACCTCAGTTTTTTGACAGAATAAAAGAGCCTGCACTTAATCGCAGGCTCTTATACTTTTAATTGCTTGTATTTGCAGCGGTCGCAGCGGCTGTGGAGGCAATTATGGCTGCCATCATAGCCTGCTCGGCTGCGATTATAGCAGCGGCTGAGGCGATAGCGGCTATCTGCGAGCCCCGAGCGCCGTAAACGCCCGAAACTATAAGTGCGGCGTGCATGAGCCTTGTTGACTTGGAAGTGCCGAACAAGCCGCCGTAGCCCTTCTGGTCATCAAGGAAGCTGTCGGCATAGAGCACATCGGAAACTATCCTGTCGTTAGACACGCCTGTTGCCGAAAGACCTGCCAGCACGGGGAGGTCATAGGTCTTGCCGAACTTCCTGCCGGATTTTGCAAGCCCGTCATACAGCCCACGGAACTTGGAAGCCTTATTTTCAGATGAGCCGTCGGTAAGTGCGAGAATATGCGACACCGTCTGCACGGCGTTGTTGCCGAAGCCGGATTTCAGGGCATCATAGCAGCTCTCCATATCCTTGACAAGCTCTTTATCGTCACGCTCGCTCATGGCAAGGGTGATAGCGAAAACGCTGTCCTCACTGCCTGTGAGGAAGGGGTGCTCCCGCTTCATCTTCTTGTAAATACCCTTTGCACGCTTGCAGATATCGTCAAGGTCGCCGTGGTAGGCTTGCTCTGCGAGGATAAATGCTGACTGCACAAGATACTCGCTGCCTGTGAAGTATTTCTTTAGCAGCTCGTATATGTCGGAGACTTCTTTCAAAAGCTCCTTGGGCTTGCTGCTAACAGCTAAGAGTGCTGCACTTGCAAGCTGCATATTGCCCCTGAATGACGAGAAAATGCCCTTGCTCTCGTCAATGAGCTTTTTGCATTTCTTCAAATCGCCGCTGTCAGCCTCTATACCACGGGAGGTATATATGGCAGCACAGGCTGCGTAGATCTCCTCAGACTCGAGCTTGAAGGTCTTTTTGATGATGTTTTTGTTTGTGATAAACAGCTCACAGCGCTGCTGAAGCAATTCCATATTTTCTCCCCCTGTATATGTTTTTGTCGGTGTCAGCGATCAAACGTCGTCGCTGTACTTCGGCTTGCCGCCCATTACCTTTACCATAACTGCCTTCTGAGCGTGCAGACGGTTCTCTGCTTCCTCAAATATCTCGTCAGCGTGAGCCTCGAATACCTTCTCGGTTAT
This sequence comes from Ruminococcus sp. NK3A76, assembly GCF_000686125.1. Taxonomy (NCBI): domain Bacteria; kingdom Bacillati; phylum Bacillota; class Clostridia; order Eubacteriales; family Oscillospiraceae; genus Ruminococcus; species Ruminococcus sp. NK3A76. The sequence continues at coordinate 2,396,822 of NZ_JMMA01000002.1, read as the reverse complement.
CTCCTCCTCACGGTGAGCAGGCAGGCAGTGCTGAACCATTGCGTCAGGCTTTGCAGCAGCCATTATCTCGTCGTTTATCTGATAGCCTGCAAATGCTATCTTGCGCTTTTCTGTTTCAGCTTCCTCGCCCATAGATGTCCATACATCAGTAAAGAGCACGTCTGCGTCCTTTGCAGCCTCTAATGGCACATTTGTCATCGAGAACATATCGCCGTACTGCTTTGCAAATTCGAGCACCTCGGGGTCGGGCTGGTAATCATCGGGGCAGGCGATAGAAACGCTCATGCCTACCTTAAGGCCGCCTACGATAAGTGAGTTTGCCATGTTGTTGCCGTCGCCGATGTAGCACATCTTAAGGCCTTCAAAGCGACCCTTGAACTCCCTGATAGTCATAAGGTCAGCAAGCACCTGGCAGGGGTGGCAGAAGTCTGTAAGGCCGTTGATTATCGGTATAGAGCCGAAGTTTGCAAGATCCTCGACTTCCTTCTGCTCGAAGGTACGGATCATAATGCCGTCAAGATAGCGTGAGAGCACACGGGCTGTGTCCTGAACAGGCTCGCCACGGCCTATCTGAAGGTCACGGTTTGAGAGAAAGAGTGCCTGACCGCCGAGCTGGTACATACCAGTCTCGAATGACACCCTTGTACGTGTCGAGGACTTCTGGAATATCATGCCTAAAGTCTTGCCCTTTAAAAGGTGGTGCTTTATGCCGTTCTTGTTCTCATATTTGAGCTGGTCGGCGAGATTGAGTATCTCGATTATCTCCTCCTTTGAGAGGTCGAGTAGCTTAAGAAGATGATTCATTTTGTATTACTCCTTTTCATCAAGAATTTTTGTCAGTATTTCAAGTCCCTTGTCTATCTCCTCATAGGTTATCGTGAGGGGAGGGAGGAACCTTAATTTCTCCTTTGCCGTGAGTACCAAAAGGCCGTTGTCAAGACAAGCCTTGCATACGTCTGCGGCCTTCTTTGTCTTTAAGGATATGCCTATCATCATGCCAAGACCGCTGATGCCTGCGACCTCGGGGTGGTCGATGAGCTTTTGCCAGATGTAGTAGCCCTTCTGTGTCACCTCATCAAGGAAGCCCTCGGAAAGCACAGTGTCAAGCACTGCATTGCCGCCTGCGCAGCAGATAGGGTTGCCGCCGAAGGTCGAGCCGTGTGTGCCCTTTGTGAGCACGTCGCAGCACTTTTCATTTGCAAGGCATACGCCTATCGGGATGCCGCCTGCAAGACCCTTTGCAAGGGTGGTTATGTCAGGCTTTACACCAAACTGCTCGGATGCAAGGAACGTACCTGTCCTGCCGACACCTGTCTGAACCTCGTCGCAGATGGTGAGGATATCTTCCTTTTCGCACTCGGCAAATATAGCATCAACAAATTCCTTTTCAAGCGCACACACGCCGCCCTCGCCCTGAATGAGCTCGAACATCACAGCACAGACCTTGCCTTTGTTCTCATTGAGTTTTTCTTTGAGGTCTTCTATGTCGTTTGCCTTGACATTTACAAAGCCGGGTGTGAAGGGGAAGAAGTAGTTGTGGAAAACGTCCTGCCCTGTTGCGGAAAGTGTGGTAACAGTACGCCCGTGGAAGGAGTTTACAAGTGTAATGATGATGTTACGCTCTGCTTCCTTGCCGTACTTGTCAAAGCTGTATTTCCTTGCTATCTTGATAGCGCACTCGTTAGCCTCAGCGCCCGAGTTGCCGAAAAACATCTTGCTGTAGCCTGTTGCCTCGCACAGCTTGCTTGCAAAGTCTGCCTGCACCTTTGTGTAGTAGTAGTTAGATGTGTGCTGTATCTTATGTGCCTGAGAGCATATAGCCTCTACCCACTTGTCGTTGCAGTAGCCGAGGGAGTTTGTACCGATCCCTGAGCCGAAATCTATGTAGGTCTTGCCGTTCTCATCAGTTGCTGTGCGGTCTTCGCCCGACTCGACAACAAGGTCGAACCTGCCGTAGCTGGGCATAACGTGTGAGTTGAATTTTTCTATTGTGTTCATTGTTATCATTCCTCTCGTTTTATTCTTCATCGTCTGAGATGTTTTTTATTGTGTCGAGAATTTTTGCAAATCTCATTGTTCCTCCGCTTACGTCTGCGCCCTTGCTTAGCATAAACGTAAGTATCCCGCAGAGGTCTTTATCAAAAAAGCAGTTCATCGGGATAAACACTGCCATTTCTGATGTAACTATCGCTACCGCTTCAAATGTGACTATTACCTGCCTGATGCTTTTGTACTCTATCTCCGCCTTTGAAACGGGGCTCTCCTCACAAAGAAAGCTCTCATACATCGTCAGCGTGCAGGGAACGTCTATTATCTGCTGCCTGTTTCGTCGCAGCTGTATCACAGCATAAATGTATGATATTAAAAATGATTCTGTGCAGAGAAACGCCAAAAGTACTAAAATAGGCTGTAAATTGAGCGCAGGCTTGGGTATTGGCAGGAAAAGCGATGTTATGCAGTATGCAAGCAGCAGGAACAGTGTGATTATGACCACCTTGTTGCGTACAATATACACACTTCCTGCTGAGGCTATGTATTTTATCCCGCTGTCAAATTTGTAGCTGAGCTTAAAAACTTCTGTTTCCTGTTTCATTTGTTTGATGTGTTGTTCTGTATCCTGTCGGCTTTTTCTAACAGCGAGAAGGGGATATTTGCGCCCTTGCTCTGCATATAGCCGAGGATATCCGCTATCCTTACATTGTTCTGTGCAAACGCCTCTGTCGGTATGATCGTGAACACTCTGCCGGCGTAGATTATCACGGCGGTGTCGGTTATCTTTATCCAGTCTATCTCGAAAAAGTTTGCCTGCTGGGTGCCTGCAGAGCTTGCTTCGGTGTAGAATGTCTCAAAAACCGAGAGCGTGCTGTAGTTGTCTATCGCCGCACCCTTGACCGCAAGCGCCATTATTGCCGCAAGCAAAGCAGGAGCAATGAATGTGAGCGCTGCTATCAGGCTCGTTATGACAAGCTCACGCCAAGTGAAGGTATCGCTTGTAAAGTATGCCGCAAAGCCCAAAGCAAAGAAGAACACACCTGCTATCGGCACTGTCTTCATTCTTTTGTAGTAGGTCTGCGAGATAGCCGTGACAAGGCTTTTCATATCGCTGAATTTATAGGACATACCGAGGAAAAGCTGTTCGTTCATAAGTCACTGCCCTTAGTCAAACTGTGTGCCGATGCCTTCGTTTGTTAAAAGCTCGATAAGTATCGAGTGGGGCACTCTGCCGTCTATGATAGATGTTCTCTTTACCCCTCGTCTTATAGCCTCGACGCAGCAGTCTATCTTAGGTATCATGCCGCCGCTGATGATGCCTGTGCTCTTAAGGTAGGACACCTCTGAAACATTTACAAAGGGTATCAGCGTGCTGTCATCGTCCTTGTCTTTTAAAAGACCCTTGATGTCGGTCATGAGAATGAGCTTCTCGGCTCTTAAGCAGCTTGCTATCCTTGCGGCTGCCGTGTCGGCATTTATGTTGTATGCCTGGCCTGTCTCGCTCGTGCCGACAGTTGCGATTATCGGAACGTAGCCGTTGTTTAAAGCATCAAGTATCGGCTTTGTGGTTATCTTCTTTATCTCGCCTACATAACCAAGATCAACATCGCCCTGGAGCTTGTTTGCCTGTATCATGCCGCCGTCGCAGCCACAAAGACCCAGAGCCTTGCCGCCGTGCAGCTGGAGTGCTGAAACGAGCTCCTTGTTCACCTTGCCGCCGAGCACCATTTTAACGATATCCATAGTCTCAGCATCGGTGTATCTCAGGCCGTTTATAAATCTTGACTCAACGCCGACTCTTTTGAGCATAGCGTTTATCTCAGGGCCGCCGCCGTGAACGAGCACGACCTTTATGCCTACCTCTGAAAGCAGCACGATGTCGCTCATGACCGCTTCCTTCAGCTCATCGTTTGTCATGGCATTGCCGCCGTACTTGATGACTACTATCTTGTCATGATACTTCTGTATGTAGGGGAGTGCATCAATAAGTATCTGGCTTCTTATACTGTTTTCTATCTGCATTTTCATCTCTTCCTTTGGACTTGTTTTTTCACTTTTTAGTGATTTGCGGATAAAAAGCCCGAATGGGCATCACATCGCCCGCAAGGGCGATACAATCATTATGCATTATGCATTATGAATTATGCATTATCATTAGCTGCGGTAATCGCCGTTTATCTTTACATAGTCATATGTCAGGTCGCAGCCCCACGATGTTGCGTGAGCTTGACCCATGCCAAGGTCTATCGTGATAGTTATCTCGTCCTCCAAAAGAACTGTCTTTGCAGTCTCCTCTGAGAATTCTATCCCTGCGCCGTTTTCGCAGACGTGTATCTCGCCGGCCTTTGACGACATCTTTACATCTACCTTGTTTATGTCAAACTCAGCATCTGCATAGCCTATAGCGCAGAGCACACGACCCCAGTTTGCATCAGCGCCGAAGATAGCGCACTTTAAGAGGTTAGAGCCGACAACGCTCTTTGCGACTGTGATAGCTGTGTCAAGAGTGTCAGCGCCGTTTACTGTTACTTCAAGCAGCTTTGTAGCGCCCTCGCCGTCCTTTGCGAGCATCTTTGTAATGCTCATCATAGCGATGTAAAGAGCCTTCTTGAACACCTCAAACTCAGCAGAGCCGTCTGTGATATCATCATTGCCTGCCATGCCGTTTGCTAAAACGCACACCATGTCATTTGTTGACTGGTCGCCGTCAACGGATAAGCAGTTGTAGGTTATTTTAACTGTCTCGTCAAGCGCCTTCTGTAAGAGTGCGGCTGATATTTTGCAGTCGGTGGTGTAGAAGTTGAGGGTGGTCGCCATGTTCGGGTGTATCATGCCGCTGCCCTTGCCCATGCCGCCTAAGCGGCATACCTTGCCGCCTATCTCAAACTCAACTGCTATCTCTTTCTTGACTGTGTCGGTTGTCATGATAGCTGTTGCAGCCTGCTCGTTGCCGTTGTAGTCAAGCTCTTTGACAAGCACGGGAACTGCCTGCTCTATAGGCTCTATCGGGAGTATCTGCCCTATAACGCCTGTGGAAGCAACGATTACTTCCTCTGCCTTTATGCCGAGTGCCGAGGCTGTGAGCTCGCACATTTTGTTTGCCTTCTGCTCGCCGTCAGCGTTGCAGGTGTTAGCGTTCTTTGAGTTAACGATTATAGCCTTTGCCTTGCCGCCTGATTTAGCGAGGTTTGCCTTTGTGACTGTTATCGGTGCGCCCTTTACCTTGTTCTGTGTGTAAACTGCTGCTGCATCACACACTGTGTCGGAAACTACCATGCCTATATCGTTCTTGGTCTGTGATATCGGGCTCTCATTTCCGTCGGGAACAGCCGATTTTTTGATGCCGCAGTATGTGCCGCTTGCCTTGAAGCCCTTGGCTGCACACACGCCGCCTTCGATGTATTTGTACCCCTCAAAGGGCACAAGTGTTATCTCTTTCATATCTCATCTTCCTTTATATGATTCCGTATTTTTCTTTGAGTGTGAGTATCTTCATAACGCTCTCGTTGAGCCTGTCTTCGGATATAAGGCCTGTGCTGAGCGCTTCCTTTATGCCGTCAAATGCCTCGCCTAAGTTGCCGGGCATCAGAAGAATGTCTGCGCCTGCTTCAAATGCCTTGACTGCTGCCTGCGCCGGGTCGTAGCTGTCGCTTATCGCACCCATTGAGAGCGAGTCTGTGATGACGATGCCCTGATAACCGAGTTCGCCCTTTAGCATATCTGTCACGAGCTGCCTTGAAAGCGATGCCGGCAGGTCGTCCTCTGTTACATTCGGGAGCGAGATGTGCGATACCATTACCATATCTGTCTTGTCAAGGCTGTTTATGAAGGGGATAAGCTCGCAGTCCTTGAGCTCCTCCCAGTTCTTTTCTACAACTGCGCCGCCCTCGTGCGTGTCCTCAGCCGTGTCGCCATGCCCGGGGAAGTGCTTGATAGCGCATATCGTATTGCTCTTGTGGAAGCCGTCGATGCAGGCAGAGACCATGTCAGACGCCGTCTGCGGGTCAGAGGAGAATGCTCTGCTGCCTATCACTGTGTTCTCAGGGTTGGTGTAGACATCTGCATCGGGTGCAAAGTCAACATTGAAGCCGTAGTTCTTAAGATACTTGCCGATAGTCACGCCGACCTCCTTTGCCTGCTCTGTGTCGCCTGTGCTGCCGATGTCATACATCGAGCTGTAGCGTGTCACATCAAAGTCGTAATCGAGCGCTATCCTCGCTACCGAGCCGCCCTCCTCGTCAACTGCGATGAACAGTCCGTATTTGCTTATCTTCTGGAGCTTTTTGTTGAGCTTTGTTATCTGCTCGGGGTCTTCGACGTTCGAGGTCATCTGTATTATACCGCCGACGGGGTATTTTTTGATGATATCCTTCATCGTGTCGTCGTATACCGTGACTGTCTCGTCATAGCCGTCTATCTGCTCAGGGTTTACTATAAAGAGCTGGCCTATCTTCTCATTGAGCGACATCTGCTCAAACACCTGCTCGGCTTTGCTTTTTTCAGCGTTCTGGTCGGTGATGTCCTTGTCAGTTTTGTCGGTCTTGTCGGCAGTGTCAGTCTTGCTGTCTGCGACTGAGTCTGTTTTGTCTGTCTTGTCCTTCTGGTCTTTTTTATCAGCCTTGCTGCTCTCATCGCTGCCCTTGCTGTCGCCTGACGAGCTCTCGTCGATAACGTCTGCCACAGACGAGCTCTCAGCTCTTGTGCTCATTTTGGGCTTTAATTTGTCTACCTGCTGACCGCACGAGCCGAGCGTGAGAATGAGCGCTGCGATAAGCGATGCTGATATGATCTTTGTCTTTTTATTATTCAAGTCCTGTTCCCTCATCTATTCCAAGCATTATGTTCATGTTCTGTACAGCAGCACCGCTTGCACCCTTGCCTAAGTTATCAAGGCGGGAAGCGACGAGTATCTGCTCATCGTTGCCGAATACGAACAGCTGCATATTGTTCGTTCCTTCAAGTGTGTTTGCTGCTAAGAAGCCGTCCGGTAAAGTCTCCTTGCCGCCGAGCTCCATTACCTTCACAAACCTCTGACCCTCGTAGTGGGCGGAAAGTATCTCGTGAACGTCCCCCGGAGTTACCTTTTTTGCAAGCGCTCTTGTCACGAGCGGCACAGAAACCACCATGCCTGCGTAGTAGTCGTCAACTATGGGGTTGAACATCGGCTTGTACTTAAGGCCGCAGACTGTCTGCATCTCGGGCAGGTGCTTGTGCGCCTGAGTGAGTGCGTACTGTCTCGGGGAAGCCATTTCCTTTGTCTTGTCTGCACCCTCGATAGCGGCTATCATCTTCTTGCCGCCGCCGCTGTAGCCGGAAACTGCGTGTGCTGTCAGCGGATACTCCTCGCCTAAGATGCCTGCCTGCACGAGCGGATATACAAGGCTTATAAAGCCGCTTGCATAGCAGCCGGGGTTTGCAACTCTCTTTGAGTTTGCGATAGCCTCTCTGTGTTTTGCCGAAAGCTCCGGGAAGCCGTAATCCCACGCAGGGTTTGTTCTGTGGGCAGTTGATGCATCGATTATCCTTACCTTGTCGTTTGTGACTAAGCTCACAGCCTCTATCGCTGCCGCATCAGGCAGGCAGAGGAATGTGATGTCGCTCTCATTTATAAGCCTTGCACGCTCAGTCACGTCTTTTCTCTTGTCGTCATCAATGAGCAGTATATCGAGGTCATTTCTTTTTTCAAAGCGCTCGAATATCTGCAAGCCGGTCGTGCCTTCTTTTCCGTCTATAAATATCTTAGTTTTCATTTTCTTTTAGCCTTCTTTTTTCTATTCTTTTTTGCAGGGGTGTTCTCATCGCCGAGGATAGGTGTGTAGTGCTCCTTGGCGGCCTTTTCATCATCGCTGCCGCTCCTGTCAGAGAAGACAGCACCTATGCCGCTGCCGAATATCACGCTGATAGCTGTTACTATCATAAGGTTCGGCACGACGCCGCCGAGAGGTGATGCAAAATACAGCACCGCCGAAACGACAATTATTGCCGCCTTGTATACCCAGCGTGAGCCGAATATCTTTGCCGCCATGAAGCTGCCTGCCATGAGCAGCAGGGGGTCAGCTATCATAAAGCCGTAAAACCTTGCGACCAGCGGCTCGGAAACGCCCTCCGAGAGGTAATACATACCCACGACAGCCGCCGCCCAGAGTATTATCAGCCCGGCCTTTACCGGCAGCTCAAAACGCTCATTTATCATAGGCGTTCAGAGCATTCCTTGTGTATTCTATCTGTGACTTGACGCTTTCGGGGGCAGGGCCGCCGGCAGCCTTTCTCTGCATAACGCAGGTGTCAAGGCTTATAGCGTCGTAAACGTCCGTATCAAATGTCTCGCACAGCGCCTTATAATCTTCAAGCGGGAGAGTTTCAAGTGTCAGCCCCTTCTCGATGCAGGTGTGAACGAGAGTGCCTGTTATCTTGTAAGCATCTCTGAAGGGCAGACCCTTCTTAACGAGATAGTCTGCGCAGTCGGTGGCGTTTATAAAGCCCTTTGCGGCAGCATTTCTCATGTTCTCAGGCAGCACCTTCATGGTGTCGAGCATGGGTATGAATGTTGTAAGGCAGAGCTTTACCGTGTCTATCGCATCGAATATAGCTTCCTTGTCCTCCTGCATATCCTTGTCGTATGCAAGGGAAATACCCTTCATCATAACGAGGAGAGTGTTGAGGTCGCCGTATACTCTGCCGGTCTTGCCCCTGATAAGCTCTGTTACGTCGGGGTTTTTCTTCTGCGGCATGATAGACGAGCCTGTGGCATAAGCATCGTCAAGCTCGATGAACTTGAACTCCCACGAGCACCAGAGTATTATCTCCTCGGAGAATCTGGAAAGGTGCATCATGAGTATTGATATAGCCGATGCGAGCTCTATGCAAAAATCTCTGTCAGATACGCCGTCAAGTGAATTCTGTGTTATCTCATCAAAGCCTAACAGGTCGCATACACGCTGCCTGTTGATAGGGTAGGTGGTAGCAGCAAGTGCTCCCGAACCCAGGGGCATGATGTTTGTTCTCTTGTATGTGTCTTCAAGTCTGCCGAGGTCACGCAGCAGCATCTGTGCGTAAGCCATCATGTGATGTGCAAGCGTTATCGGCTGTGCTCTTTGCAGGTGTGTGTAGCCGGGCATTACTGTTGTGAGGTTGTTCTCGGCTATCTTGCAAAGCGTTTCAACAAGCTCCTTTGTGAGAGCCTGTATCTCTCTTATCTCGACTTTTAAGTTCATTCTTATGTCAAGAGCCACCTGGTCGTTTCTTGAACGTGCGGTGTGAAGTCTCTTGCCTGCGTCGCCTATGCGCTTGGTAAGCTCTGCTTCGTTGAACATATGGATGTCCTCAGCAGTCGGGTCAAACTGCAAAGCGCCGCTTTCGATATCAGCGAGGATGCCCTGTAAGCCCTCGATTATCTTCTTGCTGTCGTCAGCTGCAATGATGCCGCACTCACCGAGCATGGCAGCGTGAGCGATAGAGCCCTCGATATCCTGCCTGTACATTCTTGCGTCGAATTTGATAGATGAGTTGAAGTCATTTACACGCTCGTCCGTTTCCTTGGTGAAACGTCCTGCCCACATTTTTCCTGCCATTGTTTTGTCTCCTTAATATCAATATGTGATCGCTTGCTGCAAAGCATTATTTCAATACATCGCCGAAGGCGATACCTTAATTATGCATTTTGCATTTTGCATTGTGACCGTTCCACAGTCACATAAAGTCCTCGTCCGTTATGCGGTGACCTCTGTTTTCTTCCCTTTGCAGCTGCGAGATGTAATCGCTGCTGTCATCACGCATATCAGCCTCGGCCTGTGCGTAGTTGTGGAATTCGCCGTCGGCTTCAAGGTCGTGTATCTCGGCGCTGTCGTGGTGGTCGTGCGCCGGGTGTGCTGCATTTGCAGCGTTTATAATGTTTTGTATGTACGGGTCATGCGCCGTCTGGGGAACAGCGTTCATTCTGTTCATTACAGGCTGCTGCATAGGCTGCGGCTGTGCGTAGTGTCCGCCGCCGTTTAGCATAGCCGGGTCGTACATCTCAACTCTCCTTGCATCTTCACAGCCGCCGCAGTCAGCGCCCTGGGGATTTTTCTTGAGCAGATTGTGAAGCGATGTGCAGGTGAGTATGAAGTAGAAAAAGCTCGTCGAGAACGGTGCTAAAACAAACGGTATCACAGCGTCCTCGTTATCAAACGCTTCTGATAACTCCTTTGCACGGTCTTCGTCTATGCCTGCATCGACAAGTATCTCAATGTCCATATCGCTGAGGTCTTCAATGTCTTCATACTTGCTTGTGTCTATGTCATCGACTACGGAGCATATCTCAACTATAGCGTCACAGACCTGCACACCGCCCGACATTGACAGCACGAGCGAGCCGATGATAATAGTTCTGAAAAACACCGCAGCGCCCGAGGCCTTGTATCTTCCGCTGAGGATACTCAGCACCGCTGCTGCTATGCCTGCGATGAACACGCCCTTGTAAACCGAAGCGTAGGAACCGAGATTTTCAAAGAGTTCTTTGTTTACGGTGAGCCTTTCGCTCTCTTCCTCGATCGCATCTTCAAAAACGCCGAAGAAGCGGGCTACCATCATCACTGATGCCACAAACAGGCAGAATATAACTGTTCTGAACAGGACGTTGAATGCTTTTTTTATGCTGTCGTTCATAGTATAGCTCCTATACGGGCCGGCCGGGTGTCATTACTGCCCGGCGGACTTGTCTTTCTTCAAGAGGTTATGCAGCGATGTGAATGTGAGTATAAGATACACGAGCACGCATACGCACATTCCTGCTGCAAGGAACACGGGTGTGCTGTCTTTGCTCATAAGCTCGGCTATCTCATCTGCACGCTCTGCTGAGATACCAACATCTATCAGCTTTGAATCCGTTATGCTGTTGAAGTCGGTAGTATCGAGCTCGTCTAAAACATCGCACACCTCGATAAATGCGCTCGTCACCCTGAATGCGAGCCCCATTGCCGCAGCCGTGACTGCAAGGAAGAGTGTTCTTGCGACCTGAGAGACTGTTTTGCATTTGTATTTTGCGAGTATGCTTAAGATCACACCTGCTATCGTTGCAAAGAATATGCCGTTATAGAGCGTTGCGAATGTTCTTATAGAATCTGCAAATTCATCAACTTTAGCTGAGTCGTTCTTGTCCATGATAAGTGCAAACTTCACGATATTGACTACCATTACTATAGCCATTGCGAAGCAGGCGAAAATGAGAAGCCTGAAAACAAGGTTTATCATCTTTTTAGAGCTGTCGTTCATAATATATTCTCCCGTATAATAAAAAGTGAAAGCAAGAAACAGAACACTTTGTTAAGGATCCTGCTTCTTGCCCTGAAAGTTAAGGTTACGACTTCTCTTCCTCGTAGCGCTCAATGAGTTTCTGTATGTCGATACCGTTTATCTTCAGCCCGTCGATAATGCACTCGTTTATCTCAACATTTGAGAGGTCGCAGTGCAGAAACAGCGAGTTCTTAAGATCGGGGTTCTTGAATTCGACATTGTTCATTATCGAGCAGCCGAACTTGCTGCTTGACAGATTGACACCCAGAAACTTGGAATTTACCATATACATATCGGTGAACTCCGAGCCCTTCATAGATATGTCGTTGAATTTTGTGCCGTCCATATTAACATCGTTGAAGTCGGCTTTTTTAAGGCTTACATTGTTGAATGTAGCGCCGCCGAGGTTTACATCTTCAAAGCTTGAACCGGGAAGGCTGTCATAGGTTATCTCTACCTTTTTGTCGATCGCAGGCTCAAGCAAGTCGTTTATTTTCTCACTCATAATGATTCCTCCTGCAATAGTTTATCGGCCTGGAGCTTACTTCTGCTCTCTCTTCTGCTCGAGCTTGGCTCTTACCTTGATCGGGAGACCGAAGAGGTTTATGAAGCCGGCAGAATCAGCCTGGTTATAAACATTGTCCTCATCGAATGTAGCAACTTCCTCATCATAGAGAGTATAGGGGGAAGTAACGCCTGCATTGATGATGTTGCCCTTGTAGAGCTTGAGCTTTACGTCACCTGTAACTGTCTTCTGAGTCTCGGTAACGAATGCGCTCATAGCCTCACGCAGAGGAGTGAACCACTGACCGTTGTAAACTATATCAGCGAACTTTATTGAGAGATACTGCTTAACTCTTGCAGTTTCCTTATCTATAGTGATAGTTTCGAGAACTTCGTGTGCGTGGTAAAGGATAGCACCGCCGGGGGTCTCGTAAACGCCTCTTGACTTCATACCTACAAGACGGTTCTCAACGAGGTCTGCAAGGCCTATGCCGTTCTCGCCGCCGAGCTTATTGAGTGTGGAAACTATCTCAACAGGACCCATTTCCTTGCCGTCGATAGCTGTAGGAACGCCCTTCTCGAAGTGGATGGTCACATATGTGGGCTTGTCGGGAGCGTTTATAGGAGATACGCCCATTTCAAGGAAGCCGGGCTTCTCGTACTGGGGCTCGTTAGCAGGATCTTCAAGATCTAAGCCCTCGTGCGAAAGATGCCATATATTCTTATCCTTAGAATAGTTTGTTTCTCTGTTTATCTTTAAGGGGATATTGTGCGCCTCAGCGTAGTCTATCTCCTCGTCTCTTGACTTGATATCCCATATTCTCCAGGGAGCAATTATCTTCATATCAGGAGCGAAAGCCTTTATAGCAAGCTCAAATCTTACCTGATCGTTGCCCTTGCCTGTGCAGCCGTGGCAGATAGCGTCAGCGCCCTCTTTGAGTGCGATCTCAGCTATTCTCTTAGCTATGATAGGACGAGCAAAGGATGTGCCAAGCATATATCTGTTCTCATAGATAGCGCCTGCCTGAACTGTCGGGAATACATAGTCTCTGATGAACTCCTCAGTAAGGTGCTCGATATAGAGCTTGGAAGCGCCGGTCTTTATTGCCTTTTCCTCCAGGCCGTCGAGCTCAGTGCCCTGACCAACGTCACCTGAAACAGCGATGACCTCGCAGTTGTTATAGTTTTCCTTCAGCCACGGGATTATGATAGATGTATCAAGACCGCCCGAATATGCCAAAACTACCTTTTTGATGCTCTGATCCATTTTGATTACCTCCGAAATTGTAATTAAATCATTTAGTATAATAACATTATACACGATTACACAGCTTTGTCAAGCACTTTGGCGTATATTTTAAGATTTATACACATTTTTAGTGCATAAAATGCATATTGCGATGTATATTCCTAAAAATATACACTTTTTATGCATAATCAATGAATAAACGCATAAGCATTCTCAGCAAAAGCTGTTATGATACAACAATTATAACACATTTTCTCACAGAATGCAAGCGTTTTCGGGCTGAAATTGAGTGTGTTGCCTATAAAAAGAGCAGACACCCCGCACTGAGATGTCTGCTGTGTATTCTTATATCTTTATTGTCAGCACATTGAGCCCTAAAACATAGCTGTAATCCATTCTGCTGCTTATGCGGCTGACCATTCTTATGCCTATGTTCTTTGTGATATCCTCGGGCGAGAAAATACTTGACATCTCCTTCGGGTCAAAGGGGCGGCAGGTGTCTTTAAAACGTATCAGCACGCCGCCGTCCTTGTAAACGACTCTTATGTCGATGCTGTTTTTCCTGCCCTTGACAAATCCGTGCTGAACTATATTGCCGGCCATTTCCTCGATGCACAGGCCGCTGTAGAATGAGTGCCTGCCGGATATGCCGTGCTGCGTGCAGAAATCCACTACCTGCTGCGAGGTGTTTATGACCTCCTCGCTGCTCTTTATGCTGATATCCAGCCTGTCGTCCTCAGACACGCCGAAGTCATCACGAAGTATCAGCATATCCTCGACAGATGTCGGGAAGCGCCTGTTCACTATCATGGTGTATGCGTATATAGCAATGAGCGTGTAAACGCCGTTCATCACCTGCGAGAGCCATATGCCCATAGCCCCGAGCGGCGGCGCAAGTATAAGAGAACTGAGCACTACGCCTATCATGCCGTCTATTATAGATAGGACGTGTACTATCTTCATTCTGTCCGAGCATTGGTAGTAGTTGTTGAATATCACGCAGAACGCCGAGAATGGCATCGACAGGGGGAATATCCTGAAATATTGCAGCGTGAGCCTGTAGACCTCGCTTGAATGGTCGGCGCAGAAGATGTTTGTGAAAGGCACTGCAAGTGCTATAGACACAGCCGCCACGGCAGAAACGAGAGCCACGCCCTTGCAGAGAGCTGTCTTCATTATCAGCAGCAGGCCTGCTCTGTCCTCCTCGCCGTAGTAGACGCTGACGAGAAGCCTTGTCGCCGATGCCACGCCTGCGGTCGCAGCGTAGTATGCGCAGCCGAATGTGCCCACCGCCGAGAATGCCGAGAGAGCCTCGTTTCCTGCATAGCCGAGGATTATCTTGTTGAGTGCAAGGCCTCTTATCGTCAGGCAGAACTGAACTATCGCCCCGGGTATGCCTATGCGTATCATGTCTTTGAGATATGCAGGCTCAAGGTCTTTTAGGCTGAAGCGTATAGCCGCCTTGCCGGTGAAGTAGTATGTCGCCTGTATTATGCAGAAAAGCCAGCTGCTCACCGTGGTCGAAAGGCCGAGCCCGAAAAGCCCCATATCAAACACCTGAACAAAGAGGACGTTGAGTGTGACGTTTGATACAGCCATTGCTGCTATGCCGGCGTAGGTGCGCTTTTCCTGCTGTTCGAGCTGTAGAAATACCGAGAACTGCGATGCCAGTATCTGCCCGGTTATGCCGAAGGACATCGCACGCAGGTATGAAACAAGCCCGTCTATCGTCTCGCTGTCAGCGCCTATGCCCATGCCTATAGTGCCGGGAATGGTGAACATCAGAAGCGAAGCTATCAGCGAGAACACCACCGTAACGAGCATATCGAGCGAGAAGACCTTGCTCGTCTTGTCAAGCTCGCCCTTGCCGAGAAACTGGCCGCACAAGATCTGCGAGCCGCCTACAAGCACGGCATTTACCGTGTCTATCAGCTTTATCACAGGCATATAAAGCCCTATGACGCTGAGGGCGAGGGGGCCTATGAGCTTGCCTGCTATCATGCCGTCGATTATAGAATTTATGCTGCCTATAGCCACGAGAATTATCTGCACGGGCAGCAGCCTGAAAAACAACCGTGAGATTATCTTTGAATCAGCCATAATACGCTCCTTGTGGTCTGTCAGATATTTGGTTAGTTGATTTACTGATAAACGGTGAATAACGTTTACTTTCTTTACTTATTATATCAGCTTTGAGTGCCGCTGTCAAGGGAATATGTGGCTGTGTTATGCGCTGAATACACAATATTATCATATAAGCCGGGGTCAATTTTAAGAATTAGCTTATTGCAACAGGCGAAAAAGTGTGATATAATAATATGTATGAACAAAAGAAACGACGTTTTATATAGGCAACACCGCTGGGCCATTGTACGTCAGACACGCAGTCAAATTTTTCGTCAGATTGGCTAAATTTACCGCAGGAATACTAACGTATTTCAAGGTAAATTTGGGTAATATGACGGAAAATTTGCAAGTGGATGGCGTGCAAAGGTATACGCCGGTGGCCCGGCGGTGTTGCCTATATAGTAGTTAGTAGTGAGGAAAAAAGATGACAGACGAAGAATTCAGAGAAAAATACGGGCGTGACCCTGTAAAGCCGGGGCAGCACACCCAGGTAAAGGTCTACTGGGACAGGATAGCGATAGCTCTTGTGCTGCTGATACTTCTCATATTCGGCATAGTTAAGGGCATTATGGCCATAGCAGGCGCTATAAAGGGCTCGGACGACAGTTCTTCCGTGACGGAAGCGGCAGCCGCAGCCGAGGAAGACGACTTGTCGCAAGCAGAGCCGGAGGTCAAAGAACCGCAGCAATACCAGTTCATAGTCTGCCTTGACCCCGGCCACGGCGGCGAGGACGGCGGAGCAACTGACTCGACCGGCAAGCGCTGGGAGAAGGACGACACATTCAATATGTGTAACAAGGTCAAGGAATACCTCGAAGCAAAGGGCGTTACGGTAGCCATGACAAGAGACACCGACGTTCTGCTCTCGCTTGAGGAGATATGCGTAAATGCCAACAACTCCAAGGCTGACCTTTTCGTGTCCATTCACAGAAACAGCGCTGAGAAGCGGTTCAAGGGCGTTGAGATATGGGTAAACAACCACGAGCCCGAGGCTGACACGCTGCTTGCGTCGAACATACTCACAGCGCTCGACCGTGTGGGTATTAACGAGAACAGAAACGTAAACTACGGCTTTATAGGCGAGCCGCAGAGCAACTATCAGGTCAACCGCCAGACGCATATGCCAAGCTGTCTTGTAGAGCTGGGCTTTATAACCAACGACAAGGACAATGAGCTGCTTGACAAGAACTTTGACGCATACGCCGAGGGCATAGCAGATGCTGTGATCAAGACAGCAAAGGAGCTCGGCATAGTTGCTGAGGACGGCAGCAGGCTCCACGAGGGGCAGTATCTCTCGACCAAGCCGCAGTGGGACCCTGAGACAGACACCTACCACACCGAGAACGGCGACACGGTATTCGCCGATGCGATAGACCCGAACGCCGAGGACAAGAACCTAAAGCGTGAGGACATTACCACGACGACAGCCGCCGAAGCCATTCCGCCCGAGGACGACGCACAGGCTGCTGACGACGGAACGGTAGGGTAGCTTATTCAGGTAACAGGTAACAGGTCACAGGTAACAGGTGAGGTGTTGCCTTAAAGGACGCAAGTTTTGCTTCGCATAACTTGGCTTGCGCCGCACGGATATTATATTTATATTTATAATAGTTAAGCCCCCGGACTTTGCGAAAGTCTCGGGGGCGTTGTTTTATGTTTTGGAATAGTGTGGGATATTATTACTTGTATGTCTCTCCTCTGTATATTATCTTGCCTGTAAGGACATCGACAAAATAAGAACGTCCCAGCCAGTCATTTACAAGTATCCGGTCATCGGTTCTGCTGTGCATTCCTACATACGGCTGTTCGGTAGCTTTGGGAGGAAGAAACGGCTTCTGGTCTTCAATCCTCCATAAGAACTCTCCGTTATAGTCATAAGCACATATATTATTCAGCTCTGTATCTTCCTGAGGGTCAAAGTACAATACTATAACGAACGAATCAGTCATACATACCTGATGAACGGTGTTTTTGAAATTCTTTATTCTGCCGTTGATGACCAGTTGCTTAGTGCCTATATCAACTATATTCATTTTGTCCTCCTGTTTGCGCTGTTACACCAGTCTTCTCTCGTCGCAGTATTCGCAGACGAGCAGGCTTTCGTTGCCCTTGAAATAGCGGGGGAGATAAAGCTCGTGGTTTGTGATGCAGCCGGGGTTTGAGCAGGATATGCCCTTATGCTTTCTGCCTATAACGAGCGGCAGGCTCCTGCCCTTGTCCTTTGATTCGAGCATTGTGAGGATAAGCGCCATTCTGACATACATTCCGTACTTTGCCTGCTTGAAGTAGAGCGCTCTCTCGTCGTCATCTACCTCCATAGCTATCTCGTCAACTCTCGGCAGCGGGTGCAGCACTACAAGGTCATGCTTTGCAGCTTCTAACTTTTTGCGGTCGAGGATATAGAAGCCCTTCTGTGCTAAGTAATCCTCCTTTGAAGCGAAGCGCTCCTGCTGGATACGGGTCATATAGAGCACATCGAGCTCTGGCATAGCATCGTCAAGGCTCTGCACCTCCTTGAAGTCGAGCCCCGATGCCGAAAGGATATCCTTTATATATACAGGCAGCGAGAGCTCCTTGGTGGAGATGAGTATAAAGCGGTTGTTTTTAAAGCAGCTCATAGCCTTTATGAGCGAGTGAACGGTACGGCCGTTTTTAAGGTCGCCGCAAAGGCCTATCGTCAGCCCTTCGAGAGTGCCCTTTTCTTCTTTTAAGGTCAGCAGGTCGGTGAGCGTCTGTGTCGGGTGGAGGTGGCCGCCGTCGCCTGCGTTTATCACAGGGCATTCCGCCGTGAGAGCCGCCGCCTTTACCGAGCCTGCGAGAGGGTGGCGCATTACCATTATATCGGCATAGCCCGAGACTATCTTTGTCGTGTCCTTAAGGTTCTCGCCCTTGGCAACAGACGATGTGGCAGGGTTGTCAAAGCCGATTATCGTGCCGCCGAGTCTGAGCATCGCCGTCTGGAAAGACATCTGCGTTCTTGTTGACGGCTCGTAGAAAAGCGTGCCCATTATCTTGCCCTTGCAGCTTTCCATGTACTTTTCAGGTTCTGAAATGATACCGTGAGCCCGCTCCAGCAGCGAGAGCCACCAGTCAACAGGGTAGTCGTTAAGGTCTATGAGGTTTAGGTATTTGTTTGTGATATCCATACATATATCCGTCCTTTATCTTAAGGTCAATACTATTATAACATAAAGCAGGAGATTTTTCAATAAATATTTATTAATAATAATAATTGACATGAGCTTTGGAATGTGTTATACTATAAAATGGCATAATAAATGAACATATAAATAACATTTAATAATTTTTAAGGAGTGATATTATGTTGAAGAAAATTCTGTCATCTGCCCTTGCGCTGAGCATGGTGTTCGGCACGGCAGCTGTTCTGCCGGAGGCAGTAGTTTCAGAAACAGGAAGCATTATCGCAGCACAGGCTGCAAACTCAGGAACTTGCGGTAAAAATGTAAAATGGTCGCTTGATGCCAGCGGCACTCTCACTATCAGCGGAAGCGGAGCAATGGATGATTACAGCTATGCAAGCAATACTGAAGCTCCGTGGTACTGGGAATATGAGAACGTCAAGAAGGTAGTCATCAGCAATGGCGTTACAAACATAGGCGACTGGGCATTCAGAGAATGCTCGAACCTTACAAGCGTAACAATGCCCAACACTGTTACAAAGATAGGTAAAAATGCATTCAGGACCTGCTCGAGCCTTACAACTGTGACCTTCTCAAGCAACCTCACAACTATTGATGAGTCTGCTTTCTATTTCTGTAAAGGCCTTAAGAGCGTAACTGTTCCGGACAGTGTTACAAGCATCGGTGCAAGCGCATTTATTAGCTGCGAGAGCTTTACAAGCATAACTATCCCGGACAGTGTTACAGACATCGGCTACGATGCATTCAAGAACTGCAATAACCTCACAATAAAGTGCTACAGCGGTTCGACAGCTGAGAAGTATGCTAACAAGAACGAGATCAAGTGCCAGCTTCTTACCAAGCCTGTACATAATCATTCATACACCTCAAAGATAACAAAGGCTGCTACCTGCGCAGAGGACGGTATCAGAACCTACACCTGCTCATGCGGCAACACATATACCGAAACAATAAAGGCACCCGGCCACAAGTACAGCCCGAAGGTAGTTAAGCCCACATATGAGTCTGAGGGCTACACACTTCACACCTGCTCTGTATGCGGCAACAGCTATAAGGACAGCTTTACTGATAAGCTCCACAAGCATTCCTACACATCTGAGATCACAAAGAGAGCTACCTGCACAGAGGACGGCGAAAAGACATATACCTGCTCCTGCGGCGATAAGTACACAGAAGTGATAAAGAAGACAGGCCACAAGTACACATCTAAGGTCACAAAGGCTGCTACCTGCGTCAAGGAAGGCGTTAAGACATATACCTGCTCTGTATGCAACAGCAGCTACACCGAGCCGATAAAGGCTACAGGCCACAAGTACACATCTAAGGTAACTAAGACAGCTACCTGCGGCAAGGACGGCGTAAAGACATTTACCTGCTCGACCTGCGGCAGCACATACACAGAAGCTATAAAGGCTACAGGTGATCACAAGTACACTGCAAAGGTAGTAAAGCCTACATACGATGCACAGGGCTACACACTGCACACCTGCTCGGTATGCGGCAAGAGCTATAAGGACACATACACAGCAAAGCTTGTCCGCACAAGCATCGCAAAGGCTTCTATAACAGGCCTTAAGAGCAAGTACTACACAGGCAAGGCTATCACACAGACTCCTGATGTCAAGCTCGGCAGCAAGACCCTTAAGTCCGGCACAGACTACACTGTATCCTTCAGCAGCAACAAGGCAGTAGGTACAGCAACAGTCAAAATAACAGGCAAGGGCGCTTACACAGGCACAGCAAAGGCTACATTCAAGATCCTTCCTAAGAAGACTACTCTCAAGACTGCTACAAGCCCCAAGACAAAGCAGCTCAAGGTAACATACACAAAGGTCGCTGACGTTACAGGCTATCAGATCACATACTCTACAGACAAGAACTTCAAGACAAAGGCTTCCAAGAATTCCGCTAAGCTCACAAAGACTATATCTGGTCTTACAAAGGGCAAGACATACTATGTAAAGGTTCGTACATACAGAACTGTCAGCGGCACAAAGTACTACAGCGGCTACAGCGCTGTAAAGGCAGTCAAGATCAAGTAATAATATGATCTATAAGCCGAGGGAATAAACTGAACTGACCCCAAAAAGTTAGACAAACTTTTCAAAGAAAACTTGTGCAAAGCGACTAAGAGAGATCTTGGTCGCTTTTGTCATGCAGCGTTGAGCCTGTATTCAACAGGTGACATTCCATCAAGCTTAAGCTTGATGCGCTTTGTGTTGTACCAAACGATGTATGAATGTAGTTCTGAAATGAAGTGCTCAACAGATGAGAATTCCTGTAAGTAGAGAAGTTCTGTTTTCAGCAATCCAAAGAAGTTTTCTGCGCAGGCGTTATCAAGACAGTTTCCCTTTCGTGACATACTTTGTCTTATGCCTTTATCTTTGAGCATTTTCTGGTACTGCTTGTGCTGATACTGCCAGCCCTGATCTGAATGCAAAATGAGTCCGGTGTTTTCCGGTATCTTTGCAAATGCTTTATTCAACATATCGGTCACTTGATTCAAATTAGGGTGGTAACTCAGGTTGTAGGACACAACCTCTCCGTTGAAAAGATCGATGATGGGCGACAGATACAGCTTGACACCAAACAGAGCAAACTCTGTCACATCTGTGACCCATTTCTGATTTGGCTTATCCGCTTTAAAATCACGTTCCAGAAGATTTGGTGCTATTCTGCCGACTTCACCCCTGAATGAGTTGTATTTCTTCATGCGAACGCGGCAGAATATACCCATTTTACGCATTAATCGCTGAATTGTCTTGTGGTTTATCCTATGCGTTTTTCTCAGTTCTTTCGTTATCCTACGATAGCCATAGCGTCCTTTGCTTTCATCATATATCCTGCGGATCTCTTCCTTGATCGCTGCATATTTATCCGGTTTTGGATCATTGAGTTGCTTGCTGTAATAGTAATAGGTGCTGCGAGGGATACCGGCAACATCAATGAGCAGACCTATCTTGAATTCATGCCTCAGTTCCCAGATCACTTGTGCTTTTTCTCTTGCCGTACCCTTTCGGAAACCAAGGCATTCAATTTTTTTAAGTATGCATTCTCCGCACGAAGACGCTGAACCTCGGCTATGAGGTCTTCTTCGACTTCTTTTTTCAGTTTTGGAGGACGACCTGTTGATTTGCGCCCACGACGTTCAACATAAAATCCTTCTTTGCCTTCTTCAAGATAGATGCGCTCCCACTTCGCAACTGTCTTATCTCCTTGTGGAATGTCAAATTGTCTTGCAGTTTCCATATAACTTAATTTCTCGTTCTGCATTGTTTCAACCACTTTGATCTTAAATTCGGGTGTGTATCTCTTATTGGGTATTCCTTTAGGCATAAAAATGCCCCCCCTTTCGTTAGATTCCTAATTGGTATGTTTCTATTATACCACATTGTCTAACAAAAGGGGAGCATTTCAATAAACCCCCTCGGCTTTTTTATTTTCACAAAACATCTTGCAAACAGGCGGCAAGTGTGGTATAATTTATTAGTTAGAGTACAGTTAACAGTGAATAGTTAACTGTTAACAGTTGTGTTATCGCCATTCGGGCGATAGATGCTCATTCGGGCGATAGATGCTCATTCGGGCTTGTCGGGGCGGCAATATCGCTAATATAAAATCAAAACGTTCGGGCAAGAGTCTGAATGGACATATCGTCCGCCGAAGGCGGACACCTTAACTATTAACTGTTAACTGTAAACTGTTAACTAAATAAGCGGAGGGAATGATAATGGGAATACGCTCGGCGTTTGCGGTGATGTGCGGAAAGTTCACCGCTAAAATGCTTCATATAATGGGCAGAGGCGGCACGTCTCTCCCCGGGGTGGTGACACTTAAGCTCTGCCCGAACGTCCTCGGCGCACTTGCTAAGGATATCAAGGTGATATGCGTTACCGGCACAAACGGCAAGACGACCACCTGCCATGCCATAACCGATATACTCACGGCAAACGGCTATACCTGCCTTTCAAACGAGGCCGGCGCTAATATGTTAAATGGTGTTGTCAGCTGCTTTATGAATGCTGCGTCGCTCACTGGTAAGGTGAAGCGTGACTATGCCGTGCTCGAATGCGATGAGGCGAGCCTTCGCCATATAACAAGGAGCTTCGGTAAGCTCGATGTCACAGTCGTGGTGACGAATGTCTTCCGTGACCAGCTCGACCGCTACGGCGAGGTGCTCACGACCCTTGACCTTATCAAGCAGGGGCTTGCGAATGTTCCTCAGACCTCGCTCGTGCTCAATGCCGACTGCTCGCTGACATCTTCTCTTGCCGAGACGACAGAGCACAAGGACGTGACATTCTTTGGTGTCAACACGAGCTTTGACAACACAAGCTCGACAGATATCTCAGATGCCGTTTACTGCATAAAGTGCAAGACCAAGTATAAATACCGCAGCCACACCTTCGGCCACCTCGGCGATTTCTACTGCGAGAACTGCGGCTACCACAGGGAAAAGCCATTTGTTGCTATAGAGCAAGTAAAGGAATTCAAGGCAGCATCGGCTGAAGTGGTCATGTCGATAGACGGCAGCAGCTATGATGCAAAAATTACCCTCCCCGGGGCGTATAATCTATATAACGGCCTTGCAGCGGCAGCGATAGGCAAAACGATAGGGCTCGATGACAAGACGGTTATCTCATCTATGAGCAAGCTCACGACACCTTTCGGCAGAATGGAGCATATACCGCTCACTGACAAGGGCGTTGAGATGATACTTGTCAAAAACCCTGCCGGCTTCAACGAAGTCATATCCTTCCTGACAGCACACTGTACGGGGGAGGACGATATACTTTTCGGCCTTAACGACAACTCGGCTGACGGCACTGACGTTTCGTGGATATGGGACGTTGAGTTTGAAAAGCTCAGCGAACGCATAAAGGAAATAAGTACAGAAAAACAGACATATTACTTCACCGGCAAGCGTGGCGAGGACCTTGAGGTAAGGCTCAAATACGCAGGCTTCGACACCTCGAAATTCCAGCTCGACAAGGATTACAGAACGCTTATCCAGACGCTGAAAGGCACCGGCAGGCACACCTACATGGTGCTCTCGTACACAGTCATGCTCGCATTCAGGGACAAGCTCGGCGAGGTAGTAGAGCTTAAGAAGTACGCAAGATAGCAAATAAAAGAGGGCAAAAAAATGGATAGAATAAAAATATGCCACCTTTATCACGATGTGCTCAATCTCTACGGCGACACGGGCAACGTTGTCTCGATGAGAAAGAGGCTCGAATGGCGTGGCTTTGAAGTAGATGTTACCGACCTTTCATTCGGCGAATTTGACAGAAACGTGAAATACGACATCATCTTCATAGGCGGCGGCCAGGATTTTGAGCAGGGCATACTCACAGAGGACTTATTCAAGTACAAGGCCGGCTGGCTTACCGAGCAGATAGAGAATGACACGACTGTGCTCGCTATCTGCGGCGGATATCAGATGCTCGGCAACTACTACATTACCGACAAGGGCGAGAATATAAAGTTTTTGGGCGCAGTCGATTTCTACACCAAGGCATCGAGCCCACGAATGATAGGAAACATCGTTTATTCTACTGAGCTCAACGGCGCATCGCCTGTTGCAGCATTTGAGAACCACAGCGGCAAGACCTACCTCGGCAAGGGAGTAGAGCCGCTTGGCAGGGTGATAAAGGGCTTTGGCAACAACGGTGAGGACGGCGGCGAGGGCGCACGCTACAAAAATGTATTTGCGACATACGGTCACGGGCCGCTTCTGCCGAAAAACCCGGTCTTCTGCGACAGCATTCTGCTAACAGCGCTTAAGGCTCACGGTGTTAATGACTTAAGCGAGCTTGATGACAGCATAGAGAACGCCGCCCTTAAAAACGCACTCGCACTTTACGGTTAAGGAGGAAAAAGCCTTATGATGCACGGACTTTTCGATATGCCGACATTTGCGTATTTCGACTTCGGCAACATATGGACGGGCAGCATCTACAGAGAGTTCAACTACAAGATATACCCGAAGAAAAAAGACGAGCCGCCCGAGCTCTACACGATAATATGGTTCGGCAAAAAGAGCATCGACAACGTGACCGAGGAGGAGTATGAAAAGGTGCTCCACCACGAGTTCTCGCCCGAGGGCTACGAGCAGCTGCTTGCCGACTTAAACGCCGAAGCAAAGGAATTTGCAAAGACCCACAGGACGATATTCTACTGAACACGAAAAAGGAGGCTGTACATTAATTTGTACAGCCCCTTTTTCTGTAATAAAATATATGAGGAGGAAATGCATAGGCGGAGAATGTCATAAGCCGCCTGCATCTTGATATTATTATGCCCGGTGTGGGGAGTATTATTCAGCTAAAAACAATAAAGGCAACACCGCCGGGCCACCGGCGGATACCTTTGCACGCCATCCACTTGCAAATTTTCCGTCATATTACCCAAATTCACCTCCGCATACTTTAGTATACGGAATATACGTTAGTATTCCTGCGGCAAATTTAGCCAATCTGACGAAAAATTTGACTGCGTGTCTGACGTACAATGGCCCAGCGGTGTTGCCTAAAATGCCCGGAAGCGTTTTAAGAAAACTTCCGGGCGATATTATTATATCCGGTTGCCTTTGACGACTACGGTCTATCCCATGAATATCTGCGTCCAGTAATAGCCGTATGTCGAGTTTGCTTTGTAAACGAGCCCTACGCCGATGTCAGTATAGCTCGGATTGAGAATGTTTTCTCTGTGGCCGGTGGAGTTCATCCAGGCAGACACTACTTCCTTTGGTGTGCGCTGGCCGCCTGCGATGTTTTCACCACAGGTGTAGTAAGCTATATCGTCAAGCACTGTAAAGCACATCGTTCCGTTCGGGCGTGCGTGTGAGAACAGCTGTACTATCTCCTTTGAGCGTATCATGGCCTTGCTGTACAGCGTTTCGTTGAGCTTGAGCGCCTTAAGACCTCGTGATGTGCGCTCCTTGTTTACGAGCGTGACCACCTGCTTGGTGTATTGCCACATCTTGTAGTCCTGCGCCGAGAGTATCTTGAAGGTCTTCTTTATCGTGCCTTTGTAGTTGCCCTTGCCGGTTATGATGACTGTGGCTGTGCCTGTCTTTTTGTTGTTCTTATAGGTCACTGTGTAGTCTCTGCCCTTTTTGAGCGTCACACCGCCTACAGTGACTTTTTTTACAGCAGGCTTTATTGCCTTGCCGGTGTATTTGTATCTCTTGCTGATGCCTGTTACCTTGGCTTTTGCAACAGATGCCTTGGATATCTTGAATGTCTTTTTTATGCTGCCCTTGTAGCTGCCCTTGCCGGTTATCGTGAGAGTTGCAGTGCCTACGGCCTTGTTGTTTTTGTAGGTCACAGTGTAGTCTGTGCCGCTCTTTAAGGTCTTGCCGTTAAGTTTGACAACAGGTGACTGCTTGATAGCCTTGCCGGTGTAGGATTTGTTTTTGATGCCTGTCACAGCGGCCTTGGAAAGGCTTATCCTGCTTATCTTAAAGCTCTTTGTTGCCGTGCCGGAGTATTTGCCCTTGCCGGTAACTGTCACAGATGCCGTGCCTTCGTTGGTGTTGTTCTTGTACACAGCGGTGTAGTCGGTGCCGGACTTAAGTGCCATGCTGCCGTTTTTGATAGTCAGCGTGGGGGTCTTTGCCTTGCCGTCGTATGTATACGATGTCTGGCTGAGCTTGATATCAAGTGCCGAGACATCTCTGAGGTCATAGAGGTCATAGCTGATGCCGTTGCTCTTTGCGTACTGCACAGCGGCAGAACCGCTCTTGCAGTGGAGCGTTATGCCACGGCAGTCTGTGAAAGCCCGCGAGCCTATACTTGTTACAGTATCGGGAACAGTCAGCTCGGTGACAGCCGCAGGGCAGGCGATGAGTTTTTTAGCGCCCTTTGTGTAAAGCACACCGTCTACGCTCTCATACGAAGGGTTGTTCCTGTCAACGGTTATCGCTCTGAGCGACGATGTGCCTACCAGACCCTTATCGTGGATATAGGTAACAGTGCTTGGAATGTTTACCTTTGTAATGGCAGAATCCTCAGACGATAATGCACAGGCTGCAATGGCTTTGACACCGTATGGTATATCCAGCGTGCCGGAGCAGTTCATAGCTTCGATAAGGATATTGTTTACTATCACAGGGTCAGAAGACGCTGATGTCTTATTGGACATCCATGCTGTAGAGCTGAATGCAAAAGCATCTATCTGCTCGACAGTTGAGGGGATAGAGATATCGCTCAGATACCACTGCGACCAAAAGCAGTATCTTCCTATCTTTTTCACACCCTCGGGAATGATGACCTTAGTCAGGTCAACTGCGTCCATTGAATAAAAATCATGTATAAACGCATTTTCACCGAGCGATGTGACCTTTTTGCCGTCTATCTTTGAAGGTATCTGTACCTGCGACTGGCTGCCGTTGTATTTTGTTATCTCGACAGTGCCGTCAGCGAGCACCTGGTATTCGTACTCATTATATGTCTTCGCATTTGCCGATATCAGCGAGCCGACAGACACGCTCCCCTCGGGCAGAGCCGCCGCCGTGCCGAAGACCATACACAGCGCAAGGGCAGACGAGAGAATTTTCTTAAGCATGATAACACTTCCTTTTTTATTAAATAATACAATTTTATTATACCATATAAGCAAAGCGCATATGGTATAATTGCCCGATTTGCAGGGAGCAGATCTTTGATCTGCGTATCTGCAAGGGCATAAAGATAGAATATAATGAATGCATCGCATTCATTATACCATATAAGCAAAGCGCATATGGTATAATTGCCCGATTTGCAGGGAGCAGATCTTTGATCTGCGTATCTGCAAGGGCATAAAGATAAATTATAATGAATGCTTTGCATTCATTATACCATATTTAACAGCAAGCTGCAAGGCTCATTTATCCAAAAATCCCCTGGCAAAATTGTAGATAACAGACAAAGAGGAGGGGGAGAATGGGGGGTTGTGGGAATTATACAATCATTTTTCTGTCAATTTGTAGATATTCGAGCTTGCGGAAATATTGTAAATATGTTATAATATAAACAGATTTATTGTATCAAAGGAGTGTTTTGTATGCTTAAGAAGATATTATCATCAGTCCTTGCACTGTGCATGGTTTTCGGTACTGCGGCGGTATTGCCGGAGGGGGCGGTGTCGCTTGGCTCGGATATTTTGGCGAGTGCTGTTACCTATGGAGATTATGAGTATACTGTGCTTGATGACGGTACGGTAGAGATAAGCGAGTATAAAGGCAGTGATGCTGAAGTAACTATTCCTTCAACTATTGACGGCAAAAAGGTCACAAGCATTGGCGATTTTGCGTTTTATGTCTGCGAAAGCCTTAAAAGCATAACCATTCCCAACAGCGTTACAAATATTGGCGAAGATGCGTTTTATCTCTGCGAAAGCCTTACAAGCATAACCATTCCCAACAGCGTTACAAGCATTGGTGATTATGCGTTTTGTGGCTGCAAAAGCCTTACAAGCATAACCATTCCCAACAGCGTTACAAGCATTGGTAAGGGTGCATTTTCTTACTGCGAAAGCCTTACAAGTATAACCATTCCCAACAGCGTTATAAGCATTGGAAATCTTGCGTTTTATGGCTGTGATAGCCTTACAAGCATAACCATTCCCAACAGCGTTACAAGTATTGGTGTGTGTGCATTTATCTGCCAAAACCTTAGGAGTATAACTGTTGATGAAAACAACAAAGCTTTTTCATCATATGACGGAGTATTATTTAATAAGAATAAAACCGAATTGATCACTTGCCCGGGCGCAAAGCAAAGATTGAATATACCAAACGGCGTAACAAGCATTGGTGATAATGCTTTTTACTATTGCAAAAAAATGACATCTGTTACATTGCCGGACAGTATTACAAGCATTGGAGAGTTGGCATTCCATGCTTGTACAAGCCTTAAAGCGATAGCTTTGCCTGACAGCGTTAAAAGCATTGGATGTGGAGCGTTTCATAGCTGTGACAATATTATGGAAATATCGATCCCTAAAAGCTTGACAAGTATCGGAGAAGATGCTTTTTCCAACTGCAAAAATCTTAAAAGAATAAGTGTTGATGCTGATAATACGGCATATTCCTCCGTCGATGATGTATTGTATAATAAGAATAAAACTGTATTGATTTTCTGTCCGATTGGAAAATCGAGTATAACGATTCCGAGCGGTGTTACAAGTATCTGGCATCATGCATTTATGTGCGGAAGCATCACAAGCGTTGTACTGCCTGACGGCGTTAAAAGTATCGGTGGTTCTGCGTTTTTGGGTTGCCCAGGACTTAAAAGTGTAACCATACCAAACAGCGTCACAAGCATCGGCGATGATGCATTCAATGGCTGCGATGTAGTTACCATAAAATGCAACAGCGGCACTGCTGCCGAAAAATACGCCAAAGAAAAAAACATCAAATATGAGCTTTTAGTCAAGCCCGCCCACACCCACTCCTATACCAAAAAGGTCATAAAGCCCACCTACGACGCCCAGGGCTACACCCTCCACACCTGCTCCTGCGGTGACAGCTACAAGGACACCTACACCGCAAAGCTGACACGCACAAGCATAGCAAAAGCCACAGTCTCCGGTCTTTCCAACAAGACCTACACCGGCAAGGCCATAACTCAGAAGCCTGTCGTTAAAGCCGGCGGCAAGACCCTTAAAGCCGGCACAGACTACACCGTAACCTACAAGAACAACAAGGCCGTAGGTACTGCGACTGTCTCCATAACCGGCAAGGGCGCATATAAGGGCACAGTCAGCAAGACATTCAAGATTCTCCCGAAAAAGACCACCCTTAAAACCGCCAAGTCGCCTAAGACAAAGCAGCTCAAAGTCACCTACAGCAAGGTCGCAGGCGTGACAGGCTATCAGGTGACATACTCGACAAGTGCTAAGTTTACAAAGGCAGCAACAAAGTCTGTAAACGTCAAGGGCACTTCCAAGACGATATCTAAGCTGACAAAGGGCAAGACCTACTACGTCAAAGTCCGCAGCTATAAGACAGTCGGCAAGACAAAGTTCTACAGCGGCTATTCGGCAGTCAAGAAAGTCAAGGTAAAGTGATGAAAAAAGTCAAACTCAAAAGCGGCATCAGCGTGCCTGCGATAGGGCAGGGAACGTGGAAGATAGGCGACCGTGCTGACAAAAGAGAGCAGGAGATACAAGCCCTCAGAACAGGCATCGAGCACGGCATGACGCTTATCGACACGGCGGAGATGTACGGCGACGGCAGGAGCGAGTCGGCGGTGGGCGAAGCGATAACCCCCTACGGCCGTGAAGGGCTGTTTATCGTGTCGAAAGTCCTGCCGCAAAACGCCGGCCGCAGGAATATGCGCCGCTCATGCGAGGAGAGCTTGAAGCGCCTGAAGACAGACTATTTAGACCTCTATCTCTACCACTGGCGAGGGGGGATACCTCTGCGTGAGACGGTGGAGTGCTTGCAGGAGCTAAAGATAAGCGGCCTTATCCGTGAGTGGGGCGTGTCGAATTTCAACACGGCCGATATGCAGGAGCTTGAAGCGCTCAGCTCCGGCAATAACTGCACCGCCGTTCAGGATCTCTACCACATCGGCTCACGAGGCACGGAATACAGCCTTAAGCCGTATCTCAAAGGCCGGGGGATAGCTTTCATGGCCTACTGCCCCCTTGCGATAAACGGCAGCTTAAGGCGTGGCATCACTGATAATGCGGTGCTTCGGCAGATAGCATCAGCTCACAGCGCCACAGTGCAGCAGATAATGCTTGCGTGGGCTGTCCGTGACGGAAACACTATCGCTATCCCAAAAAGCTCATCGCAACAGCACACCACAGAAAACGCTCAGGCAGCAGATATCCAGCTCACCGAAGATGAGCTGACAATGCTTGATAAGGAGTTTCCTGCACCCGACAGAGAAGTGGCGCTCGATGTGGAGTGAGAAGGTAAAGTCTTCGCATATATGTTAAGGCAACACCGCACAAAGACCGCCTGAAGGCTTTGTACGCAACTTACTTGCATCTTTTCCGTCATATTACACATTTTTTCCTTGAAATACGGTAGTATTCCTTCGGAAAACCTGTGCGATCTGACGAAAAAGCTGACTGTGCAATTTGCGCACAATCTTCGTGCGGTGTTGCCTTAAAGCATACAAACCGCTCATATCAGGCATTTCTGCGGTGATACTTGCAATCCTGCCGCATACGCAAACAAGGCAGCCGCCGAGCTAAGAGAAAAGGGCTGCGATGTGGTGATAGGGCTTGTTCACTCGTATTATCCTGCCGAGCTTGCAAAGCAAATAAGCGGCGTTGACATATGGTGATAGATGAGGACATCACCGACAAGGACGGAAAAGCTATACACAGGCCGGAGCGCTCTTAGTCGGGCGCTTTGGTATTTGTCTGTTTTCTACAATACGCCATATCATTATTTGGACAATTATCTGTCTTGCGGAAGTATCAAAAATGTGTTATAATGAACACACAATTATAATATAAAAGGAGGAAACCTATGAAGCTATTTAATAGAATAAGTGCAGCAGCCTGTGCGGCGGCTTTGTCGGTGAGTATGCTGAGCATCGCCGATGTGTCTGCACATGACTACGAGTCGCTCGGGGTCGATGCTTCTGCAAAGACGGCGTTTGAGAAGGACGTTGACGCAAAGACACAGCTGCCTGTAGTCAGCATAACCACCAAAAACAACAGCGAAATGATACTCTCCAAAGAAGAATACACCGACTGCGTTGTCGATGTGTTCGGGGCTGATGAGAAATACGATCTTAACGAAGTTTCCGCCGGGATAAAGGTAAGAGGAAACTCCTCGGCTTATTACGGCAATGTTGAGCAGATAAAGAAAAACCCTGTTCCTTACCGCATAAAGTTTGACAAGAAGCAGAATATGCTCGGACTCAACGACGGTGCAAAATGCAAAAGCTGGGTGCTGCTGAAGACCGACTGGAATATCTGCGCAAACTCCGTTGCGTTCAGAATGGCTGGTGAGATATTCGATGATACGGCATTCGTGTCCGACTGCGAGTATGTTCACCTTTATGTAAACGACAAGCTGCAGGGCACATACCTTCTGTGCGAGCAGTCGCAGGTCGATAAAAACAGAGTCGATGTTACAGAGCCTGAAAAGGACTATACAGGCACTGACATAGGCTATTATCTTGAGCTTGACAACTACGCAACATCTGACAGCGACCCTTATATCTGCATGGATTACGAGGGCGCTACAGTTACCGACCTTAGGGCAACGGAGAGGCAGTTCGTGCCGGCTGAATACAGCATCAAAAACGACATATATTCTATAGACCAGGTCGATTACATAGATAAGTACTTAAACAATGTTTTTGAGCTTATCTACAGGGCGACCGAGAAGAATGAGTTCTTAGCGCTTGACAAGGACAATAACCTTGTGCCTTCAAACTACAAGAGCGCCGAGGAAGCTATCTGTGCAGTTCTCGATATAGAGTCAGTTGTCGATATGTATCTGCTTTATGAGATAGTTCACGACTACGACTGCGGCGAGGGCAGCTTCTATATGTGTGTTGATTTCTCAAAGGACAGCAAAGTTCCCAAGCTGCAATTCACCTCTCCGTGGGACTTCAACTGGGCATACAACGACAGCACATCACGCTACTGGGCAGGCGCATTCTGCGAAAAGAGCTTTGCAAAACAGTATGGCGACCGTTCAAACCCCTGGTTCATCCTTTTGGCAAAGCAGGAATGGTTCCGCAGCCTTTGTACAAAAAAGTGGATAGCTGAGAGTGCTAACGTCAAGGCAGCAGTTGCCGAGGAAAGAGCAGTTTTGGCACAGTACAAGGAAGATATAAACAAAACGCAGGCCTACGGCACAGACAATGCCGAGAATACTCTCAGGTGGGTCGATGACCGTCTTAAATGGATGGACAAGGCTTTCTCCGAACACACCCACGAGTATACATCAAAGGTGACAAAGAAGCCCACCTGCTCGGCAGAGGGTGTTACGACATACACCTGCAAATGCGGCATCAAGTACACCGAAAAGATTCCTGCAACAGGCGAGCACAAGTACACCGCCGAGGTAGTAAAGCCCACCTACAATGCCCAGGGCTACACCCTGCACAAATGCTCCGAGTGCGGCAAGAGCTACAAGGACACCTACACCAAAAAGCTTGTCCGCACAAGCATAGCCAAAGCCAAGGTAAGCAGCGTTAAGAACAAGTATTACACCGGCAAGGCAATAACTCAGAAGCCTGTCGTAAAGCTCGGCTCAAATACCCTTATAGCCGGCACTGACTACACCGTTTCTTACAAGAACAACAAGGCTATAGGTACTGCAACAGTCACGATAACCGGCAAGGGCGCATACACGGGCACAGTCAAGACTACCTTCAAGATATTCCCGCAGAAGACGACACTAAAATCTGCCAAATCGCCCAAGACCAGACAGCTCAAAGTCACATACAGCAAGGTGGCAAATGTTACAGGTTATCAGGTGACCTACTCGACTTCTTCTAAGTTTACCAAGAAGACCACAAAGAGCGTGAATGTCAAGGGTACATCAAAGACTATATCTAAGCTCACAAAGGGCAAGACATATTACGTCAAGGTGCGCACTTACAAGACGGTAGGCAAGACCAAGTTCTGCAGCGGATATTCGGCTGTCAAGAAAGTCAAGGTAAAATAGCATAAAAATCAGGACACGGCACAAATTATGTGGCGTGTCCTTTTTATGCTATTTTTCATCAAAGGCTTCCTTCAGCAGGCCGAGGGCTTTTTTCTCTATCCGTGAGACATAGGAGCGTGAGATGTCGAGCTTTTTGGCGACCTCACGCTGGGTCAGCGGCGGCTTGCCTGCAAGCCCGTATCGCAGGATGATGATTTCCCTCTCCCTGCCTGAGAGTGCGCTCTCGATGCACTCATAAAGCCTTTGCGATGACAGCCGCAGCTCTACGGTGTCGATGATGTTCTCATCGTCGGCTATCATGTCCATAAGCGTCAGGCCGCCCTCGTCACGGTCAGAGTCTATCGGCTCGGAAAAGTGTATGTCGTTCGCACTTTTCCTGCCCGAGCGAAAGTGCATGAGTATCTCATTTGCTACCCGTGCTAAGCGGCTTTTTGGTCAAGGGAGCTTTGTCGCTGCTTAAAATGTATATGTGTACGTTCTCGCCGTCCCATTCGACACGGCTTACAAAGCAGCGGATCAGGTCACGCTTTTGCATAACATTCAGCCCGTCGATGTTGTCAGCAAAGCTGGTGAGCATTTCGGCAAGGCTCTGAAAGCTCTCGTCGGTTATCTTGCCGTTGTCTATCAGGCGGGAGTATTCAGCTATCTCCATATCGAGCCTGTCTATCTGCTCGTGGAGTGAGTTGAGCTTTTTGATGATATCATCAGCCGCACCCGACTCGCCTGCAAGGGTCAGGGCGTTGACTAAGTTCGCACACTCGCCCTCGGTCTTCTTTTTAAGGGCAAGGCGCTTGTCTATCTCGCTCTGAAAATCTGTAAAGCTCTCGGTCAGGTCTTTTCTCGATGAGCACAGCAGCTTCATAAGCTCGGAGGAGTCAGCGCCCAGCTTTTTTATCTCATCAATCACCTGCTCGTCAAGGTCGTTGCCGTTTATGCGCTTCATGTTGCACTGCTTGCCGTGGCTTTTTTCCTTCATCTCGCAGAGGTAGTCATAAACACGCTCGCCTCTTTTGTTTACTCGGCTCGATAGCTTGGGGCGCATATAGCTGCCGCAGTCAGCGCAGAAAAGCAGCCCCGAAAGCAGCGCCTCGTTGCTTCTTTGCCTGCGGTAGGATTTGCTTTTGTTGAGTCCCAGTAAGTGCTGCGCCTCTGCCCACTTGCTGCCGGGAATAACGCTCTTGTGCTTGCCGACAGCTATTATCCATTCCGACCTGTCTTTTTGCTTTATCGACTTGCCTGTTATCTGCAAGGTCTTGTTGTAAGCAAGCACGCCGTTTTTGCCGTCAAAGTCGCTCTCGTCGGCGTAGACCTGCATATCGTTCTCTTTGAAATATGCATATGCATCGCTGTCGTTTATAAGATACACGGGGTTTTGAAGTATCGTCTTTATCGCAAAGCGTGAGAAGTTGATGCCCGTCTTGGTCTTTACACCGCTGTTTAAAAGATAAGTTTCTACCTTTGTGATAGAGCGCAGCTCAAGGAACTTGTCATAAATAGTCTTTACTATCTCTATCTCCTCAGGCTTTTGTCTGAGCATCTGCGCTTTGTGTATCTTGCCGTCAACTGTCACGCTGCCGACTGTGCCGACACTTTCATAACCCGTAGGCGGATTGCCGCCGAGCCAGCGGCCTGTTTTTGCAAGCTCACGCATATTGTCAGTTATGCGCTCGGTTATAATATCACGTTCAAGCTGTGCAAACACCGACGATATCATCATCATCGCCTTGCCCATAGGCGAGGTATCGTCGATATTGTCGCTCACCGAGCGAAAGCTGACGTTGTTTGC
Source organism: Ruminococcus sp. NK3A76 (assembly GCF_000686125.1). Lineage (NCBI taxonomy): Bacteria > Bacillati > Bacillota > Clostridia > Eubacteriales > Oscillospiraceae > Ruminococcus > Ruminococcus sp. NK3A76. The sequence goes on along the minus strand of NZ_JMMA01000002.1, from coordinate 2,362,092 downwards.
TTTAAGCTCTTCGTAGGTCTTTACAAAGTCGGCGGTGTTACGGCTTATCCTGTCAAGCCTGTAGCATATGACGAGCCTGAATTCGCCCTCGTGACAGCGCTTTATCATTTCCTGAAACTGCGGACGGTTTGTGTTGCCGCCCGAATAGCCCTCGTCCTCAAACACCACGATATCATCATCGGTGATGTGGTAGGTCGCTTTCAGCTCACGGGTACACATCTCTATCTGGTTCTCGATGCTCTCGCCCTTGCCGGTGAACTTTGATTTACGGCTATAGATAGCAAATTTGCGTGTGTCAGCCATTTTATCAGCCCTTTCTGTGAATATATCTATATTGTTATATATCGTTATGGATATTATATCATACAGTGAGGGGAGGTGTCAATAGGGGAGGGATAAAAAACATCTGTTTTCCAAAACGGCAATAGCATGATTTCGGAAAACAGATGTGGTATCGGCTTTTGAGCAAAGTAAAACCAGCTCTTGACAAGTGACTGACCTTTCGCTATAATATAGATAGCAAGTGAACGATAGGTCACTCTTTATAATCGGAGGAAATTATGGCAAAGGATACAAAGGAAAGAATACTTGATGAAGCTCTCAGACAGTTTTCGCAGAAGGGATATGACGGTACGAATATCCGTGAGCTGACTGCCTCGCTGGGGCTTGTGAAATCGTCGATGTACAAGCATTTTAAGAGCAAGGAGGATATCTGGAATACTCTGCTGGACGAGATGATCGCTTATTACAACCGATGTTTCGGCTCGGCGGAAAATCTGCCGCCCGTGCCGGATTCGCTTGACGGGCTGGTGGAGATGACTATGCGAATGGTGGATTTTACCGTGCATGATGAGCGTGTTGTGATGACAAGAAAGCTGCTGTCTATTGAGCAGTACCGTGATGAACGTGCAAGACAGCTTGCAACAAAGCACTTTCTGACGGGGTTGACAGAGATGTTCACATATATTTTTGACGGCATGATGAACAAAGGCTTGCTGAGGAACGATGACCCAAAAATGCTTGCGTTTGCCTATACTGCGCCGATCTCTGATCTGATTCATTTATGTGACCGTGAACCTGAAAAAACGGCTGAGGCTATTTCACAAATCAAAGAGTTCAGCCGGCATTTTATCAAAACTTATGGGAGTGATAGAAATGAATAATAAAGCACTCGTCGTCATTGACATTCAAAATGACATAACTAAGGGCAACACCGCACGACCCGCGGCTAACGCCTCTGCACATCATCTGCCGTGTCAAGCCTGCTTGACGACCTGCTTATCAGTCATATTACCCAAATTCTCCTTGACGTTGCGTAAAGCGAAGTGAACTTCGCTTGCAAGCCTGCGTCGAATTCAGGCAATCTGACGAAAATCTGTGCCTCAACGCCAGTTGAGGTTGCGCATACTGATGCACAGGGGTCGTGCGGTGTTGCCTAAGAATTACAGAAAGATCATTGATCGAATCAATCAGGCTATCGACTGGGCTTTGGAAGAGAATATGCAGATCATCCGGCATACCGGACACTTGGCTGTACGCCTGCGGAGGAGATCAATGAGGAACTGGCGGCAGAGGAACCGTTTGACGTCCAGATGGAATACAGATTATATAGTGTATAAGTGAGGTGCGGTTTATGAGTTTGCAGTTATTAAAAGCAGATACATCAGATGCATTGACACTGACCGGTATTTCCAAGCGTGCATTTGACAGTGATGTTTTCGTAGGCGGAGCGACGGCAGAAGGTCCGCCCGGGTATATGTCGGTCTCATTTCATACGCAGATGGCAAGACAAGGACATCTGTATAAACTGACAGAAGAAGGACTGATCGTCGGCGGAGCGATCCTGTTTTTGCAGGGAAACGTACTGAACATCGGCAGGATCTTTGTTGCGCCGGAGCATTTCCGTAAGGGTTACGGATCTTTTTTGATGCAGCAAATAGAATCAATGTTTACCGGGTTAAAAGAGATCACCCTGGACACACCCGACTGGAATATAAGAACAAATTCCTTTTATACAAAACTGGGATATACGGAAATAAAACGGGACAGGGGTTTTGTATATTATTCAAAGAGAAAGACATTTGGATAATGCATACAAAAAGCAACCTTAAATATGACGGAAATCCAAAAAACCTTCTTTCTACACTTCCGGTTGCAAAGGAAAGAACGGTTCTGTATAAGCTTGGTGACAACGGCGAATATTCTGAAACTCCCCCCACTGCAAGGACTTTTTATTTGCCAAATCCCTTTATCATCTTTTTGGCTGTTTCTTTCATAGCCTTCTCATAGTTGCAGGTCTTTATCCATTCCTTGAGTTCCGAAATAGGATACCTGCCGTTGAAATCCACTTTGTAATAAGGGTTTTTCACAAACGTCTGGTCGTCCTTTAAGTGTTCCAGTTCGGCTTCAACATTCTCAATGCTTACACCGTCGATACTCCCCACCATACAAAATCTCCACTTATCCTCTGGAAATCTGTGATATGTATGATTAAGGGAGAGTGAATACTCGGTAACTGGCTTACCCTCTAAGTCCTCGCCCTTATGAGCGTAGAACTCGACCATCTCATCGGGATTGCTGTTGAAATTGTACAGGCAGAAGACCTCATCGTTTTCAAGAACATTTAGTTCCTCAAACAAAGAAGGAACTTCGTATTTGCTCTGATAGAATTCATCAAGATTGATGCCATTTGCTTTGTTTACGAACAGGTCTGCAAACTCGTAGAAATGTAAGCCTTTGTCATATATAGCATCATATAACTTAGCGTCTTCCTCACTATGGAACAATGCACTTCTGCCGTAAAGAGCCATTCTGTCTATAAGACACTTTTCCAATGTGACATCTTTGTTTGAGTACATATTTATCATTTTCAACACTTTTTCATCAATAACAGGTTTCATAGCCTGTACCATTTCAGTTGTATTAGATACCTCAACAGACTGACCGTCAGCAAGAGTAACGGTGTATTCACCGTTCTTTACTCTGGTCAGTTCAATATTATATGTTTCAAGAAATGCCCACAGATGGTCTTCCGGAACATATTCATAGGGTGGCATAATCGAAGTCTTGATGAGTTCATCATACGTCGGTTTTGTCTCTTTGGGCTTTCTTCTGAATAAACTCATATTATCACTGCCTTTCGGTTATTTGATCGCTTTTATAACCTTTACTCTATTTCTTAGCTTTTATCGGTGATCCTTTTCTTATATGGATTCCTGCTCCTTGATTATTCTCTTTTCTACCTCATCTATCTCTTTCTGTTCGATAATATATATCTTCTCATTGGGAAGAAAGCCGATAACAGGCATTCTCGGGTTTTTAACTTCAAGGTTTATCATGATCTCCTTTGCCTCATCCGCCGCTTTGAGAATATCTTTCATAGAATAATTATCAAGAGAGGGGAGTGTATCCTCGTTGCGTACAGCAAGCAGATACTCGTTGCCCTTACCCTCTATAATAGTCTGCATTAGTTCTCTGTCACTCTCATAATCGGGCAGATAGAGGGTTTTATTATTGCCTATATCAATTGCCTGCATATCGGGCATAGCCTCTGCGTCAAGGAATTCTCTGAACTCCCTGTTGCCGTCACAGGTAAGAGCAGAGTACATCTCCTTTGCCTTTTCGTATTCGGCAACGGTCTTTCCGCCGTTGAATTCAAACGTTGTCATATCGAAATTCGCACAGGTGTTGTTTTCGAGGAACATTACGGCGTCATCAACGTTTTTTATAACGCTCTTATAGCCGTTATATTCCTCAAGAACTCCCGCATACAGCATACCGTTATAAGCAAGATTCTCAAAGTAAAAGTAATTGTTCACAAACTCCGGTACACTAAGATTTGCAATTTTGTTTTTGATTTCAATGTTCATAGTTATATCTCCTTTTGATTGGTATATCAGGTGTATAGCCGCATAAATCAGTTCCAATAGGTGTATTCGTATGTTTCATAGGCGTCGAGCTCGTCGCCGTTGTAGTGTTCGTATCTCACCACATTTCCTCCAAAGATCCAGTCTTAGTCTCGGTAGGAGTTTTTTTTATCGATCCATAAGATCTCTTGCAAGGATAATTACTTTTTGTACAGTATCATCTTCGCCGTATTCGATAATGGTATATGTTTTCATCATATTCTCGCCTTCACCCTCTTCGGTGCTGTAAAAGGCAAAGCTTTTGTATTCATACCCCTTGCCGATGAGTTCTTCGACTTTTTCCTTGCTGTCCCCGAGAATAAAGGACTGTATTTGGTGATCACCCTCTTTGTCTCTTATATTTGCAAATTTTACGGGGTGTTTCAGATAAGCGTGCTCAATGCTGTAAGCATAGCCTGTAACGATCTCCTCTCCCTCTTCATTAACAGCAGTTTCAACATAGACCGCTGTAGCTTTGTCACTGGGAACAGGCGTAAGATCACCGTTCTTTTCATCTTTGTACTTAAAAGTTATATAAGGAGTTCCGTTAAATATGAAACCGTTTGAAGGATCGTTATACGACATCTTTTCTACGTCTGTCAATTCAAACTGATTACCGCTCAGTAGGTTTGAGAGCGGCAGGTCATAAAAACCGGGAGCCTCTATATCGTAAGAAAACCCTTTTCCTCCTCCTCCGCCTTCTGAAACGAGCCCCAGATTGCAGGTATAGTTGTGTTCGCTGTATTCAGAGTCGGATATGGTGACGGGTATCTTGTCTATTTGGAAGTCCTCTGTAGTATCCTCTTCAGAGCTTTCATCAACTATTTGTGTTGTGATCTCGCTCTCGGTATCTGATGCTGTAGTGGTAGTTGTCACAGACGATCCGCTTTCAACCGTTTTCTCCTTGTCCGAGGCGTCACCGCAGCCTGCAAGAATAAGCATAGTTGCAAGCGCTGCTGTTAATATTTTTGTGTTTTTCATTTTCATTTGCTCCTTTGTTTTAATATTTTAGCCTTTTGGCATAAATAACGATGTTTTTATTGATCCTGACTGATGCATTGCTTTCCTAAAAGAAAACGGATAGGGTCAAGCACCATATATATAGGTCCTGTGAAAAATCCGAAAATAGTACAGCACATTACTGAAAATAAACCTCCAAAGCACATTATTCCCCAAATTGGCGGAAAGATTATAAAATACCAAGTTTCTTTGATTAAGGAAAGAGAAAAATTTATTGAATCGTTAAAACTTTCAAAATGATAGATATGATAAAAACCAAGTGCCCAGCTGCCCAGTAATATACTGCCTATAATATGCACTTCTATGCTTGTATCTCTTTTTATTGTTTTAAAGAAATAATAGGATAACACCAAACCTGCTATTACCAAAAGCATACACTTTATATTTGCTGCGTTGAATCTTGATGAATTATAACTCTTTATTACGCTCTTTTGATACTTTTTTAACTCAGCTGCGTTTGTGTTTTTCAGTGATTTAAGAAACAGAGTAGTATCATAATCGCAGCTGAGCAGCATATCTGCCATTTTGATCTCTGATAGCCTTATTTGGCTGATGATCGAATCTATATCAGTTTTCCATTCGCTCACAAACTGCATTCCGTAAGCGCTTTCGCTGCTGCCTAATGAACCGCGCTTGGAGTATTCAAGCAGATCATTGACCTTGCTGTCATATGAAGCCATAAGCTCATCAAGCTTGTTCCAAAGCTTATCTAAGTTCTGCGAAAATAAAGTATTCTGTCCTTTAAATTCAGCAAGCCGCTGTTCCAGCTGCCTGAGAGCGTTTTTATATGCCGTTATCTCTTTTTGAGTATGAGCATGGTCAGCTCTGATAGATTTTCTTATTGAACGGGATAGCTTTTGCTCAGCCGCATCTTTATATACATCACTGATCCGGTCTGTGTCATCTTTTACAGACTTTATAATCTTTCCTGTAAGTGCCTTTATAATATCAAGTGTGTTACCGGATGCTATACGCTTTTCAGACTCGCTGTTGTGCTTTATCTTATTCGGATCCTTGACATACGCATTGGTACTGATCGGGGGTAGTCCGGCAATGCTTGTATGATCCGATCGACTGCCATTATCTGCGGTTTTGCTTTGAGGTGAAGATACGTCCGCCGCGAGCTTTATCCCGTTTTCAGGAACTGTATTATTAAAGCTTTTGAAAAGCCTTGCGACAGCCTCGCGGCCCTCTGCCGAATATGCCATTTTCTCACCGCATCTGGGGCAGAATACACTGTCATCATCAGTTATAAATCTACATTTTGTACAAATCATTTTATCATCCTTCTATCATTACACTTCGGGGGTTTGGTTTTCAAGACGAGCAGCAAGCTTCATTTGCTCAACGCTGTAACGCAATGCGTCAAATGAATCTGTCAGAATTAGGCTGAACAGCTTTCCTGATTTGTCTGAGGCGATGTTTTGCAGCATTTCTCTTTTTTGAATTGCTGCTCTATATTCGATCTTAAAGCTTTCAGCACTATCATAATCAATAACTTGATATTTAGCTCTATCATAAAGTGAGAAGAAACTATTCTTGATAGTGTCTATGCATTCAAAATACCCTGCCCATAAATCATTTAATTCATTATCAAGTACAGAGCCTGAACCCAAACATCTGACTAAAGTATGCTGCGCATCTATGATACAGTTGATCAGATTGGTGATAGTCTCAAAGCCATGATTTAATCCGCTTTTAAACTTTTTATATTCCATTTCAGGAATAATTTCTGATGTGGCTGCTTTGAGAATAGAATCTATAATATTAACTAAGATATCAAACATTTCCTGTTCACCGCTGATGTAGTTGTTATATAGATGAACATTAAAGTCGAACATATCTTTACAGCTAAGTTCATATGTATAGGTGTTTTCTTTTTCAGCCGTGTCTGTTTGCTGTGAGACCCGGTTTTTAATATCATCACTCACGGTCGTGCCGCACTTGGGGCAGAAATTTGCATCATCGTCAAGCCTGAATCCGCATTTTTTACAAAACATGATCATTCCTCCGTTATGATTATATATATGTATATATATGCATATTATATATATGCTCTTAATTATTATAGCAAAAGCTGGATAAATAAACAACTGAACCGACAAAAATATATGTATATTTCTACATAGCACATAAATATATCTTTATAAATGTTCCCTGCCTTTGTATAATATGTATAAAGCTGCATATAATACAAGGAGGGAACATTTATGTCAGGAAAGATAGTTATAACCCTTGATGATTTCAGAAAATCAAAGGGAGTATCGAAATACAAGATATGCCGTGCCTGCAATTTACAGCAGACGCAGCTCAATGCCTACTGCAATAACAAAATGTCACGCATTGATCTTGATGTTCTAACACGCATCTGTGATTATCTTGAATGCGATCTGACGGATATCTTGAAGTATTATCCGCCCGAAAAAGAAAAAAACAAAGACGAACGCTGATATTTACGGGTCTGCCGGGTGTGTCCCCGGCAGACCTGTTATTTTATTTGTCCATGCCCCTGTCCTTCTTATCAGGATCAGCAAGCCTTGCAAACTTAGGCTGTGACCCACGCCTGAACACCCAACAGTGTCCAACCGGCATATACAGCACCTCATTAAGCGGCTTGTCGCAGCGCTCGCTGACTACCTTTGCTGTCTGTACGTCATTGCCGCCCAAGTAGATGTAGGTGTCGCAGTTTGAGATTATCGTCTGTGCATCATGCTCGTACCCCTGCCTTAGCTGTGCTTCTGACTGTATCATAAGCATTACCGATAATGCCCTTGACCTGATCGACGAGATCATTCTCGGAAACTCATCTATGCGGCAGTTTGTGGCAAAGTCATCAAGGATAAACCTTACCGGTATCGGTAGCCTGCCGTCGCTGCACTTATCGTCAGCGAAGCTGCAAAGCTCGTTCATCGCCTGTGTGAAGAAAATGTTTACAAGTGTGTCCATTGTCCTGTCCGTGTCGCTGACCGTAACAAATACCGCTGTCTTTTCCCTTGCAACAGATGTAAAGTCAAAGCCTCCCTTTTTCATCATAAGCCTCAGCTCCTCGGTGTCAAACTGCGAAAACTTAGCGGCAAGCGTACTCCTGATAGTGTCATATGTCTTGTAGGGGGCTGTGTCTACCGCCTCAAACTTTTCACACGCCCAGCTATCGGGGTGCTTCTTCTTGTGGCTGTCAAACAGCTTTCTAAGCTCCGAGCGCTTGTCATCGCTGTCCTCTCTCTCGCCAAGCCTTACAAGCCGCAGTATCTCACGGAAGGTCATCTCCTTGCTGTTCGTTTCCTTCATATAGCCGATTATCGCACACAAAAGCAGTACCGTCATTCTGTCCCAGTATGGGTCGCAGCGTGTACCCTCCGATTCCTTGCTGTTGGTTATCACCGATGCGAGCTTTGCTATGTCCTGCGATATTTTAAGGTAATCCATTGGGTTGTAGCCGTCCGACATATCGGGGTGGATGAAATCTACCAGTCTTATCTTGTAGCCCTTGTCCACAAGGTACTTGCCCCACACCTTGTACAGCTGCCCCTTAGGGTCGCAGATAAAGTATGAACCCACCGCTTGCTTTATGTTTGGCGTGACTATTTTCCTTGTCTTCCCCGTCCCCGAGCCGCCGACTATCAGTACATTGTTGTTAAGGTTCGTTTCATAGTCATCAAGGCTGTATTCGCAGCCCTCGGCAGCTATGAATTTCCCCATCATAAACTCGACCTCTGCGTTTCCGAGCTCCTCTGTTTCTGCGAATATCCTTTGCAGATCCTCCGGTGTTATCTTGTTCATCATTTTTATACCTCCTCAAAAATGTTCGTTATTATCCTGTCACAGATGCCAAACTCAACAGCCTGCTCTGCGTTCATAAAGTTGTCAAACGATGTCGCCTCGTTTATCTCCTCGATCGTTTTGCCAGTGTGCTTGGCAAGGATACCGTTCATTATATCCCTCGTTTCGTTGATCGACTGGGATATCTTTGATATGCTCGTCGCCGAGCCGCCTATGCCGTTTCCTATGAGCACCTCATGTATCATCACCTCTGAGTGCGGCAGGATATATCTGTGCCCCTTAGTTCCTGCCGCAAGCAGTACCGCCGCCATGCTCGAACAATTACCTAAGCAAAGGGTATGCACCTCGTTTTTGCACCCCTGCATAAAATCGTAGATCGCCTGCCCCGAGTTTACCTTTCCGCCGCCCGAGTTTATCACCATTTTGATAGGCTCGGGCGACTGGGTGAGATAGCCAAAGCTCATAAACGCATTCACAGCCGTTTCGTCGTTTATCTCGCCGCTTATGAGTATTATCCGCTTTGATAAAAGCTCGTCCTTCAGCGAGATAGATGAAGTTGAGTTTGCGCCCTTGTGGATATAGCTGGGTGCTGAAAGAATGATCCTGTTATTCATGTTCTGCCTCCTTGTAGTCGTGTGTTTCTTCTGTGATTACATCATATCATATTATCTGAGGACTTTGTTTTTCCTTTAGAAACAAAATGTTGGCATAAAAAAAGCGCCGCAAGTGCGACGCTGTCTGATAGCTTTAGAGCTGAGTCAAGTGATAATGCAGAAAACATCTCTACTTAAGTAAAATGTATTGCTTTTTGCATTAGTTCAGAGATGTTCTATCTCTTTTTCCTTGTCCTTCTGCTTTGTTATCCTGCCCGGCTGCTTTCGTATTGTCATACCGGTCATTTTATATAGCTTTTGGTTGACTGTATCATAGTCGGGAAAATCATTATAATCGTTAAGTATCCCTTCGATGACCTCTTCCTTTGTACCGTGAGGATAGCGCTCGTCCTCATTGCGGTAGAGGATAAATCTCACCCGTTCCTCACGGTTCAGTTTCATTGCGATAGCGAGAGCTATCAGAAGATCACGGGAGGGAAATTTACCTTTGCCGAGACTCAGAGTAGTTACCGTTGACGGCACAGCACAGATCATTTCAGCCAGCTCTGAGGCGCTTCTGTCCTTTCGTTCGTAATGGTCGCCGGAATAATCCTCTTTTGGAGTGTTCAGCCAATCGATGATGACGTCAGATATCATTTGCATGGAGAAATCCTTGTCTGTCTTCTGAGGGTTCTGTTTGAGATACTTTATGCGCTGATCTTTTATCTCCTGACATATCCTGAAATAGCTCTGTTCTCTTTCCTGCTCTTCTTTTTCAAAATTCCTGAACATTCTGCTCTTATCGATCTCTCTGAGATCGCTGCTGCGAAACGGATAGTAAATGCCCGGACCGGTATCACCACTGAGGTTGAATATATCGGAATCTATATCGTACCGTCGTCCCCAGATAAATATATCTCTGAATTTCTCGAACCTTTTAAGCTTGTCATACAGTGCCCTGTCATTTATCGCAAAAGTAATGTTCATATAATCGAAATCGAGGCCGGCATTATCATTTATATAGCTGCTTACTATGTCGAAAGCTTCCACGGGATCAAAGGAATACTTGCTGCTGCCCGTACCCAGCAGAGGAAATACTATCGACTCTGCATTCAGTTCGCTGGCGCATTGTAAAGCAAACTTATAGCAATTCGCCAGCCGTTTGTTTTCGCCCCTGATATTTTCATAATAATTCGGGACATCGATATGAAACAGCCATTTATAACCAAGTTTTTCCCCTTCGGTCACGAATAAAAACTGATCGTCCTGCTGTGCACTAAGAAGATCGAGCCAGTTTTTTTTCAGTTCACTTCTGTCCAAACCTGCGCGGCGGTATATCTCCTTGCAAAGCGATCCTTCCATCTTCAGATGAGGAGGCGTATCCGAAAACACAAGCACGTCGGCTTTCATCTTGAATATGTCATTGTAAACTATGTCAAAATAGTTTTCCGTTTGGTGGAATAAGTCAAATATATCATACATAGTGAAGTCCTCTGTAGTCTTATAATTCAGGTCTTTGCAGCAGCATAAAATCAGATCGGGATCATGATGCTATAGGCAACACCGCCGGGCCACCGGCGGATACCTTTGCACGCCATCCACTTGCAAATTTTCCGTCATATTACCCAGATTTACCTTGAAATACGTTAGTATTCCTGCGGTAAATTTAGCCAATCTGACGAAAAATTTGACTGCGTGTCTGACGTACAATGGCCCAGCGGTGTTGCCTATAAAAACATTACCATATAATGAGGTATAGTTAGCTTTACACCATTAATACCTACATTGCTGCCTGCAACCTTATATGCATTTGCTGATCCAAATCTTTCGATAAAGCGATCAAGAGAAACTGTTGCTGTATTACCTGCCTTGACCTCCACAGGCGCTATCTCCATATCCTTTTCAATAACAAATTCCAGCTCGGAGTTGTCATCAGGCTTATAATAGTGCAGAGAATATCCTCTCTGAATGAGCATCTGAGCAACCAGATTCTCATAGATACCGCCCTTGGCAGCACCCTTCAGCTTATTGTTGAGAAGTGCCTGCTTTGTGGTAAAGCCATACAATGCCATCAGCAAACCTGTATCATTCATATAAACCTTGAACTCATTGTCCTTTTCATATGCTTTAAGAGGAAGCTGAGGTGTAGTCGTATTTAGGCAGATATTCACCATGCTCGCATCACTAAGCCATTGTATGCTGTCACCAAATTTTCTGGCAGCAGCTTTCTTCTCGATCTCACTGTACTTGAACTTCTTGTTCTCTCTTGCAAGCTGCCGTGGAATGCTGTCATAACAGCTGCGCACCTTGACCTTTTCCGAACCCTTAGCGTGCTGAGAGATATCATCTGCATAAGAAGCAAGCACCTTATCCTGTATCTCCTGCACCCTTGAAAAGTCCTTGTTCTCCATAAAATCGGCCACTACCTCCGGCATACCTCCGACAACAATGTACTCTCTGATAAGAGAGAGATACTTTTCATTGATCTGCTCCGGCACTTTTTCCTTTGTGTCATAGAAGCTTTTGAGATAGCTGATAGTATCCTTACCGTACCCATAAGCCCAAAGGAACTCCTCAAAATCAAGAGGATACATCATAATGGGCTTTTCATACCCGACAGGTATTGACTCGATTTCTTCAACCTCTTTATCATCGTCACGCCCGTAAGCAAGCCCAAGCAGAGAACCGGATGCAATCACATCGAACCTTTCGTCCTGTGCTAAGAATTTAAGAGCAGTTCGTGCATTGGCGCACTTCTGTATCTCGTCAAGAAATAACAGGGTTTTATGCGGCACAAGCTTTACATTCGGTATATTATAGGAGATGTTTTTGAAAATAGTTTCAGCAGAACGGTCTCCGTCAAAGATGATCTTAAATTCGGGGTGTTCAAGGAAGTTTATTTCGATAAAACTCTTATACTCAGACTTGCCGAATTCTCTGACAATGTAAGTCTTACCCACCTGTCTTGCACCCTTGATAAGCAGACAGTGCTGACCTCTGTTGTTCTTCCAGTCAAGCAGCTTTTCATACATCTTACGTTTAAGCATATAAACACCCTCTTTCAAGTACTATTATATCATATTATAGATTGAAAATCAAGACGTATGCATAAAACAGGAGTGCCTTATTTTTCTAAAATGCATCTTTTATAGTATTACAGCTTGATAGATTTGCATAATTTGGTGTGTTTCAGCTTGAATCAATGTCTCTTATTATATGATTTCCGAGAAAAAACTAACATCTTTTACACTATATATTGCGAAGGGACGAAAAACACTCCCGTCAATAAAGAAGGGGGGGATACCAATGATAGAAAAAACAGTCAAAAGCAGGTGCAGGGCGGCAGCCTTGCCCTGTCGGGAGACGACCGAAAGCTCTCCGAAGGTGAGCGGTACTTTTGGAACAGTTTAGCACGTTAGTGCTTTACTGTGTAAAAAGTACGAGGTCACACATACTTATGCCGCCAAGTCAGACTAAACATAACATATCAAATTCTGCTGTCTGATAGTTTCGGGAACATCATCGGGGTAAGAAAAATCTTTGTCGAGCTGTGTCTGCTCCTCAGCGATAGTTTTCTCACGCTTTGCGATCTTATTTTCGAGTTTCGCCAGCTTGTCAGCGATAGAAGTCGCAGCCATATCATCACCACCATTCTGAAATTTTTGTCGAGCTGAACTTCCAGCCCCACACTAAAATTATAGCGCACTTTCGGGGTGAAAGTCTATTCGCAGTGCGCATGAACCCCCGTGCGCCATAAAACTTTTCTTATCGTGAAATTGTTATGGGGAATTTTGAATCGGGCATAAAAAATGCAGAGCTGGTGTTGCTCTGCATATGATATTGATATTCAGTTTTTGTTGCTAAGATAAATCAGAATTTATACTCGCTTTTTTGAATTTCTGATATATAGTGCTGTTGTAATAACAACCGCCAGAATAAGAATGTGCAAAATGGTATGATAAACATCGGGTATATATCTTCCGTCAATTTCAATCCACTTTATAGCACCTGAGAAATACTTTATCTTATCTTCAAGTGAACCCATTACACCTTTGCTAAAAATAGTGTACCATTCGTGGCATAAAAATTGAATTACGAACCATAATGATGTCCATACCCAAACAGCCCATTTCCCGATTTTTTCCTTAAAGATGAATAATATCATCGCTACTAAATAAATAAGAAAAAATAATCCGTCATCTTTATATGACCGTGTGACCAGATATGAATTGCTGAAATAGACACCTGTCATATCAAGAAAAAACCACAGCAGAAGAAGTGTTTGGGTTATTATACAATATCTTTTCTTCATTATTTGCCACCTAAATTCCGATTTTCACGAGCAAGCTGAGTGCTTACTCTACCTCTAAATTATATCACACCGCCCACGAAAAAGCAATCCCATTTCCGAGAAATCCACCCTCTGAAATCCCCGTCATCAGGGGCAGAGATCCCGTGCCCCAACTATGGGGGATGTAGAATCGCCATGAACAAACTGTAAACTTTTCAGAAAATCATGCCCGAAACCTCAAATTTCACGGTAGATAAGTGAAGGGTGTTTTTCATGGGCGGTCAGGCAGGGCAGAAATTTGAATGAAACGATAAGCATATCGACATTCAAAATCGGCTCAGGGAGAGCCGAGGAAATAGTTTCACCAGACTGCCGCCCACCAAGCATAGTAACTGCGCCGAAGCCCGGTAAAATACTCTCAGAGCCGTCCGTGATGATAATGGGGAATAATCCTTCTGAAAAGAAATAACGCTCTCAGACACACCGAGAGCGTTTGATTCGTTATACAGTTTTGGGAGTGTTGCCTTTATCATGACAAAGTATTATCATAGATACCATTGCCACCACGATCATCGGCAGATACTCAAATACATCTGCGATCACACCAAGGTCGGCATTTTCGGGGATATTGCCCTGATATAAGAGATCTGCCAGCGCCCCCTGACTTTCATTGAACATATAATGCCCGATCACCGCTGGGAAAACGCTGTCCGTCTTTTTCGTCAGCCACATCAGGAACACGCCGAAAAGCGTGAGCTGTATCATTCTTCCGCCGCACATGGACATGGCATCGGATATTGCACCGTTACAGCCTGCAATATCCATTGGCAGATGCCACAGCCCCCACACGATGCCGCCCACGATACAAGTTCCGACTGTGCCGAGCAGCGGTTCCGTTTTCTGATTCATATACCCACGCCAGCCCAGTTCTTCACCGATCAGACCGATCGACATGACCGCCGACATTGCTGCAAGGGTAAATACACTTGCCAGCACATTCTGAGCCGTAAAACCTCCGAGCCAGTCAGCATGACCACTTATGATAACAGGAAGCAGGAATTTAGCGGAGAAGCAGATCAGCGGAAGTCCGAAAGCCAGCAGATACCATTTGAAATTGCCGCTGAGTTTCAGGTGCAGCTTCATATTATGAAAGCCCTCTTTGGTGACAGCTCTTGTGATGAGGCTTGCAGCGGCAGGAGAAAACGAGAAGATCATGTATATGATGTAGAATACCGTGTTTGATGTGCTCATGGGCTTTATACAAAGAACGAATATCAGCATGATCGCAAACACGGTCAAAAGATAGATCCCGAGGCGCTTAGCATTCTCTTTTTTAGTGGTCATACTGCTCCACCCCTTTCAGATACAGTCTGCAAGTGATACGGTAGGAAAGATAGTACAGGGCAAGACATACCACCAGCCCCACCGACAGGAGCAGCGAGCTGTTTTCTGTTGTGAATACACCAATGCCCATTTTAAAGAAAGGATCAGATTTCTCCTGATAAATCACAAATAATGCAGAGAAGGACAGCGCAACAGCCACAAAGCAGGTGAGCTTTACAAAGCTGCCCCTTTTACTGCCAAAGCGGTAAACGAACGGAATGTCGATTGCACGAAGAAGTATCTGAACAAAGCAGAGCGGAAGTGCGATTCCGCTGATCTGTCCGACTTCTTCCTTTCCCATATCGGCAGCCACCGCACAATAACCCATATCAACAAACTGCACCGAGAACATCAAAACCACGATCATACCGAAGATCATCTCATATTTCACACGGAGAAAGCCCTTGTATCCGTCGGGAGTTGCGGTGATCCAGTAGCCCCACAGCTTGCGGTCATCACCACACAGAACAAGCATCTGCAAAGCCCCTGCCGCAAGAAAGCCTGCGATCAGTCCTCCGATGCGAATGGGCGTGTCACCGATGTCCTTTATCTCGTCATGCATGATAAGCAGCACGATAAGCGGAGCAAAGCCGCAGACTATCATGGACAATATATACAGGCGGTTCTGCTTCCATTCCTTGTAAACAAGTCCCGTCATTACGGCTCTCTCCTTTCGTGCGACCGCCACATAACAAGGAAGTATAAGGCACATATAACTGCAAATGCTGCTGCTAAACATAATGTTGTTTTTCCTGATAATAACAAAGCTTCAAACCTGCTAAATGCCGCATCTGAGATCAGGACACCGCTGTCAGCAGACTGCTCAGGTTTATTAAATCCCGGGAACAAGCCAAGTACTTTCAGTATCACTCCTGCACCGACAAACGCAAGAATACCTATCAGCTTTAATTCATTTTTATCATTTGCAAACATCATAATATAGCTGTATGCGATATCGACCAACATCACAACACAGACAACTCCGAGATAAATATTCAGCATATAAATATACAGCATAATACCGTAGCTGGTATAATCTGCTGCAACGGTATATATCAATTCAAACGCCGCTGATAACATTCCGAATAACAGGATATAGCATAACTTAACGAGAAGATCGGATAGCGCCTGCTGTTTTGCTGTCGGCGGCAAGATAAAAGAATACCGCTTCCAGCCTGAACTGATATCAGCTTTCTGTATGCCGTTGTTTGTGCCTGCCAGCAAGCTGCCTGTCAGAGTAATTATCCCCACGAAAAGAGGGATCACATCCTTAGGCGAATCCTCACCTTCTACAGGCATAGAGAAAAAGCCGAAGAAAATTGGTGATATCATCAGCAGTGCCAGCAGAAGAAACAGGATCAGCATCAGGAGAAAACGCTTGCGTGTCAGCCGGAGTTCTCGGTAAACAAGTGAGCTGTACATTTTCATTATGACCACTCCCTTACATCACGGTGAACATAGTAGAGCATAATGTCGTCAAGGCTTGCCGGGTCGATCACGCAGTCACGGTATTTGTAGGAAGCATTCTCACGGTCATGCACCATGACCTCTGCACCGAAATTGTTCAGGCGTATGCTTACAATATCCTCAGCGTCAATTTCTGCGATTCTCTCCTTGTCGCATTTCAAAATGCCATGAGATTCTATGATTTCGTCCTTATATCCCGTGAGAAGTATCCTGCCTTTGTCAATGAAAGTCACCATATCTGCGATCTTTTCAAGGTCGGAGGTGATATGCGAGGACATGAGGATAGAGCGCTCACCGTTTTGCAGATACTCCATGAAGATGTGCAAAATCTCGTCACGCACAACGGGGTCAAGACCTGTCGTGGCTTCGTCCATGACAAGCAGCTCCGCATTATGTGACAGCGCACAGGCTATCTGCAATTTCATCTTCATGCCCTTGGAAAACTGCCCGATCTTCTTTTTCTTAGGCAGCTGAAAACGCTCCAAATACTGCGTATATACGGCATTGTCCCATTCGGGATACATACCCTCAAAGATGCGAGCCATATCCTTTGCATTGAACACATCATGGAACGGCAGCTCGTCAAATACCACAGCGATACGCTTTTTGATCGCTGTTTCGTCCTTGATATGATCGAGACCGAGCAGCCGTATCTCGCCACTGTCAATGTTTGTGATATGCAGAAGACTGCGGATAGTTGTGGTCTTGCCTGCACCGTTCTGCCCGATAAAGCCCATAATGCAGCCCTTCGGTACATCGAAGCTGATATTGTCGAGCGTAAAGCCGTCGTAACGCTTTGTCACGCCCTTGATCTCAATCGCATTATCAAATGCGGTCATAGTTGATCCCCTCCGTTTACAAGGTCAAGAAGCTCATGAAGCTCCTGCATCGTGATACCTGCATTGCGTGCTGTGTCGCCTGCCTCCATAAGCAGGGACTCGATCCGCTTGATCTGCTCCTCACGATAAAGCTCCAGGTTCTGTGCCTTTACAAAAGAGCCTTTGCCTGTGTAGCTTTCAATAAAGCCGTCACGTTCAAGCTCCTCGTAGGCACGCTTCGTTGTCATAAAGCTGATACGGAGTTCAGTGGCTAAAATGCGCATTGAGGGCAGCATTTCGCCCTCTTTCAGCTTTCCCTCCAGTATCAGTGTTTTGATCTGGTTTGCGATCTGCAAATAGATCGGTTCGCCAGATGCGTTGCTGATGTTGATATTCATTTAAGTGTACACTCCTTCGGGGTCAAGGCTCTCACAGCATTTGCAACTACCGCAAAAGTCTAAATTGTATAACCTCTATGTATACAATTATAGCAGGCGTGTTACAATTTGTCAAGGGGTTTTTGAGGATTTTTTGAAATAGCATAATATATGCAAAAAGCGATGTCCTCCAAATATTGGAGAGCATCGCTCCTTATATCGCAATATCGACCATACATACTGTTGATTTATGTTTTAGTGGGAGTGCCGCAATAGGCACGCCTGTTCGTCTGCTCACATCATGCGGCACAACGCTTGGAAATGATCCTTCTCTTGATATTGAGTTTATGGTGACAACAACTAACAGCGCACCGGAATTCACAGACGGCATGACAACTGAATAGCAAAAACCACCGCTGTTTCCTGCGAGACGGCGGTTTTTTTATGCCGGAAAGCCGCACCTCGCAGAAAACTTATTAAAAGTATTTTTTTGTTCATAAAGTATTGCGTTTTATATCAGAATATGTTACAATGATGATATAGTATAATAAATAGACATATTATTTCAATGTCTGTTGATCCCAGCGCTGAGCCGCCGTACATAACAAGGAGGAATGAAAAAATGAAAACACGAAGTCGCAAGACAAGGCTATTGTCGTTTGTGCTGTCGCTGTTAATGGTGCTGACGCTGATGCCCGATATCAGTGTTCGGGTGTATGCGGCGGGCAATACGTATAATGTAGGTGATGAGGTAACGGATTACCTGACATTTACGGCAGTAGACGGTGCCGCTACGGTCAAGATAAAGGTTGCCAGTGGCTCATTGCAATATGATTCAGGGTCCGGTTTCACTGACTATACTTCAGACACAGCAATCAACCTCAGCAACGGCAGTTCCGTCAAATTCAAAGGGACAGATGTGACATTCGATAATAATCATCATGTGTCTATTCCAGAGGGAAAAGTAGCTTGCAGCGGCGATGTATGCTCGCTGAGATTAGATGATGCAGGCAAGTTCAGCGGCTTGGAGAATTCCTGCTTTGCATATATGTTTAACAATTGCGACGGTCTGACAACAGCACCGGAACTTCCTGCAACAACGCTGGCGGATTATTGCTACATATTTATGTTTTCCTACTGCGACGGTCTGACAACAGCACCGGCACTCCCTGCAACTGAATTGGCAGACGGATGTTACAATAGCATGTTTTACAACTGCACCGGTCTGACAACAGCACCGGAACTGCCCGCAACAAAGCTGGCGAGTGGGTGCTACTTATATATGTTTTCCCGCTGCACCGGTCTGACAACAGCGCCGGAACTGCCCGCAACAACGCTGGCGAATTCTTGCTACTACTCGATGTTTAACGGCTGCACCGGTCTGACAGAAGCACCGGAACTGCCCGCAACAACGCTGGCGAGTGAGTGCTACGAAAATATGTTTTTCGGCTGCACCGGTCTGACAACAGCACCGGCACTGCCCGCAACAACGCTGGCGAATTATTGCTACCGCAATATGTTTTCAGGCTGCACAGGTATCAGACTGTCTGAGACCAAAAATGACGAATACAAGTATACATACACAATAGGTCAAACGTCAGCATTCGATGCTCTAACCAATATGTTTGAAAACACCGGCGGTACTTTTAAAGGCACGCCCGATGTCGGCAAGACGTATTATATGGACAGCAGTATCCACAAATTTAATGCAGCTTCTACAGCATACGATCAGAATAAGCTGCAGTATGACTTCCCGGGTACTACAGGTAAAAACATCAAGAAGATCGAAGTGCTTATGGATATAGAGTCTTTTGCACAAGACGGCTGGGGTCAGGTCGTTTATCAGAATGGTGAAGGCGATGACCACAAAAAATACACTCCTTTTAATATTAATAAACCCGGCATTAAAAAATACACAGCCGAAGGCCAGTTAGACGGTATCACCTTTGCAGGCGTTAAGCTTATAGGCAAGGGCACACTGCTTGCGTATACTATCACATTCGCTGATAACACCACAGTGTCTGCCGGCAGCTGGAGCTATCCCACATACACCGCCCCGGCAGCCGTAACAGGCCTTAGCTACACAGGCACAGCACAGGAGCTTGTGACAGCAGGCACAGTCACCGGCGGCACGATAAAGTATCTAAAAGTGATCTCACTTGGAAATTATACAGTGCTTTCGATTGAGAATATGAATGTGAATGATATTTATCAGCCTGCCGATAATAAAGGCATCATATTTCCAAAAGACTATAAACTGACTATTGCAGAAACAACCTATCTGCCGTTAACAGACAATGCATGGAATCTTGATAACCAAATCAAACTTTTTTTAAAATATGGGAAATGCTGGATAAGTAGTAGAAGTGAAGATAATTTTGCCCAAAGTGTATATTTATCGGAGAATATAGATGCTCTCCGTATTACAGCCATTGACACGGTAAATAAAACTATTACAGCTGAAGCTGTGAATACTTCACAATTATGGTCTGATGCCTTGAATACTTCACAATTATGGTCTGAAACCGTACCCACCGGTACAGACGTCGGCACATATACCGTATACTACAGGATAGACGCAAACGCAGGCTATCAGGGCGTAGCTGCAACAAAGATAGCAGATGTGAAAATCGGCAAGGCTGATTCTCTCGTAGCCGCCCCGACAGCCAAGACAGGCCTTAAGTACACAGGCTCTGCACAGGCGCTTGTTAATGCAGGCACAGCCACCGGCGGCACGATGTATTACAGTCTGACGTTCGATCCGACAGT
This sequence comes from Ruminococcus sp. NK3A76, assembly GCF_000686125.1. Lineage (NCBI taxonomy): Bacteria > Bacillati > Bacillota > Clostridia > Eubacteriales > Oscillospiraceae > Ruminococcus > Ruminococcus sp. NK3A76. The sequence continues at coordinate 2,341,689 of NZ_JMMA01000002.1, read as the reverse complement.
ACATAAAGCGGACGGCGAGACTTTAACTGTAAATATTGCTGACCTCAAAGCAGGCGATGTGCTTCAGGTGACTCGTAACAATGCCAGCAGGATCGAATTCACCGGCGGTACAGTAAAATACAGAGATTCTCAGGGTGAGGTTGAGCCATACGAGTTTGATTATATGGTCTATGCTTATTTGGAGAGTATACAGCCATACCATCATATTGAGCTGAGAGAGATCGGCGGCGGAGGAATGTCGTTCAACAATGAGACCTATAACGCCATGATAGTAGCGTCCAACGACGGCAGCACGGTCATGCTCGAAGCGTACAATTATATTGACGGCGAAAAGACCACAGTATGGTATGACTCTGTTCCCACCGGTACAGACGCCGGCACATATTCCGTATGCTACAAGGTAGTCGGCGATGATAACCACAACGACATCGCTCCGACACTGATCGGGAATGTCGAGATAGGCAAAGCCTCAGCTGTGAAGACTGCCCCGACAGCCAAGGACCCTGTCAGGGAAAACAGCCCGGTGCAGCTTATAAATGCTGGCGAGGCACAGACAGGCTGCACTATCGAATATCAGCTCGGCACGAGTGCAACAGCTGTCCCCACAGGCGAGTGGACAACCGACGCAGCAACGATCACTGCCAACAGCTCAGGCACATATTATGTGTGGTACAAGGCGACCGGCGACGGAAAGAATTATACTGATTCAGCGCCTAAGTGCGTGACAGTGAAAGTTACCCAGGCTCAGCTCTGGACAATCGAAATGCCCGACTATGTCTACGACTGCACAGCTCACGAGCCGACTATCAAGGGCATGACTTTCGGAAAGCTGACATATACATATTTCACATCGGCTGGAATATGCATTGGCACTACCGCACCTACCGAGCCGGGCGACTACAGAGTATCCGTTGCGGCAAGCGGCGACGAGACACACCCGTCGAAGCTCGAATCTGTAGAGTATACTATAAAGAGCGCTAAGTTCGCAGCCGGAAACACCGTCAGCTTCAAGGAGAAAGTCGAGTTCAACTTCCTCGTAGAAGCGACAGACGCAGAGACAGTTGAAGGCGCTTATGTAGTCTTCACATACGACCACTACGGTGAAAAGATGACAGTTAAAAAGCCTATCAACAAGGACGACAAGAACGGTAAGTATTACCGTGTAAGACTTCCTTTGACAGCCTCTGAAATGGCTATCGACATCAAGGCCGAGCTTTATCTCCCGACACTTGACAAGCCCGTAGACACCAAGACAAGAAGCATAAAAGACTATGCCGAGGCAGCAATAAAATCCAACCTCGACGGAGCAGAAGTTCTTAAGGCAATGCTAAATTACGGTGGCTATACTCAGACTGCACTTAACAACAATACGACCCTGCTCGCAAACAGTGGGGAAGGCATTGCAGTTGATGTATCGGCCGTAGCACCCAAGAGTGCTACACCGTTCCTAAGACCTGTATCTGCTCAGGGCGCAAAGGTGACTTACAAGGGCTCGACAGCTATGACAGTAAGCGATGTTTATGTCCGCCACTATTTCACAGTAGATTCAAGCATGACTGCCAAGGAGCTTAGTGCTGTGAAAATACAGGTCGGCGATAAAGTCTTAGCACTCAAAGACCTCCCCAAGAACAACACCGGCTATTACTATGATGTTGCTCCGCAGCTTGCTTACGAACTCGACAAGGAGAACGACAAGATAGTTGTTTACGGCTTCGCAGGCGCAGAGACTGCTGACAGCGAAAATGCAATCAGCATCGAAAACTACAACGTCATCGACTACTGCGAAGCTGTTGCAGGCAGCAGCAAGCAGACCGATGCAAGCAAAAACATGGCAAAGGCTCTCTACTCCTACTACAAGGCCGCAAAGGCTTATGTTGACAGCAGAGCATAATAACTGAATAACAAAAACACACCGCTGTTTCTTAGTGAAACGGCGGTGTTTGTTGTTCATGTATCTTATACTAAAACGCTGTTTTGATAGCCATTTCGCATTTCCGGCAAAACAGTCTGGTGCCGTGGCCGTTTACAGGTTCTGAACTAATATCCGTGCTGCCGCAGTAGGGACAGCTAAGCTGCTCATCGCCGCAGCCGCCTGCGACGCCTTCAAGTGCGTCCATAGGTATCTCCATATCTTCATCGGCCGCAAGCTGTAAAAGCTCATCTTTGGTCTTGCACTGTCTTGCCTTTTCCTGTAATTTTGGGAGATAAGTCCTTGATGTATTCTTCAAATTTTTCATTCATAGCTATTATCTCCTGCCGTTTCATCGCATAGCTTTTTAACCAAGCGAAGAGACTCCGCCGAAATGCGGAATATACTCTTTATTTGCAGCCTTGACTGAGTTGTATTCAGCCTCTGACAACTCGGCTTGTGCGCCTTGTCCGAAGGTGAAAGATTCGCAACAAAAAAATTTTGCATTTCCGCATTCACTGCACGCGCGCATTGTCACCATAGCACATTCAATTCCTTTGATGATGGGGAAGGGGGACGCAAATATATATCTTTCAATGACGCGGTCTGCGTTGCATTCATGTCCGCCGCAGCCGCCTGCCACGCCTTCAAGTGCTTCCATAGGTATCTCCATATCTTCATCGGCAGCAAGCTCTAAAAGCTCATTTTTTGTTTTGCAGGCTCTTGCCTTTTCCTGTAATTCGGGTGATAAGTCCTTGATGTACTCCTCTAAATTGAATTCGTTTGTCATAGTGTTTTCCTCCTTTATGATTATGATTTACCAAGTCTTCTGTGCTTTAAGTGCATTATATTCGGATTGGCTTATCTCGATATATTGTATAAGTATAGTACCATATCCACTACGCAATGATACGGCGGGTTCAATAAAGTAATGTGTTTCTCCGCATTTGCTGCATACTCTAGTTATCAGACTATTAACGACCTTGCCGTTATACATAATATTCTTATCGTTTGACCCCACATATGGCAGCATACCAATTCTTTCGGTCTGCTGAAAACTATGTTCACAGCCTTTTGAAGTGCAGCCGCCTGCGACGCCTTCAAGCGCTTCCATAGGTATCTCAACATTTTCCTCTGCCGCAAGCTGAATAAGCTCGTCCTTCGTCTTGCACTGTCTTGCCTTTTCCTGTAATTCGGGCGATAAGTCCTTGATGTACTCCTCTAAATTGAATTCGTTTGTCATAGTGTTTTCCTCCTTATATGATTATGATTTACCAAGTCTTCTGTGCTTTAAGTGCATTATATTCGGATTGGCTTATCTCAATAGGTTCTATAAGAACAAATCCCGTCGTCGCCGATACGGAGGGTACAATTAAGTAACGAGTTTCTCCGCATTTGCTGCATACTTTAGTCATCAGACTATCAACGACCTTGCCGTTATACATAATATGCTTATCGTTTGACCCCAGATATGGCAGCATACCAATTCTTTCGGTCTCCTGAAAACTATGTTCACAGCCTTTTGAAGTGCAGCCGCCTGCGACGCCTTCAAGCGCTTCCATAGGTATCTCAACATCTTCTTCTGCCGCAAGCTGTATAAGCTCGTCCTTCGTCTTGCACTGTCTTGCCTTTTCCTGTAATTCGGGCGATAAGTCCTTGATGTACTCCTCTAAATTGAATTCGTTTGTCATAGTGTTTTCCTCCTCTTATTAAAAAGTATTAAGTGAAATCAGCGTTTAATATCAGCTTTGCAGTAAGGGCATTTACCGAGTTCATACATAAAGTTGAAATCATTACCGCATTTATCACAGTGCAATCCTACGACTAAACCGCCGCCACCTGAACAATTCGGGCATTCTCCCAAATCTTTAGGATACTCTTGTCCGCATTTGGGGCAAGATACTATTTACTTTTGTAAATATAAACCGCCTGCAACGCCTTCAAGTGTGTCCATAGGTATCTCCAAGTCTTTGTCTGCTGCAAGCTGCATAAGCTCATTTTTGGTCTTGCACTGTCTTGCCTTTTCCTGTAATTCGGGGGATAAGTTCTTGATGTAGTCCTCTAAATTGAATTCGTTTGTCATAGTGTTTTCCTCCTTTAAAAATATTTTTCTGCCGCCTACATCCGGGAATAGCTGCAGGCGTTTGCTTTTTGCAGTAATTCGGGCGGTAAGTCCTTTACAGCTTCATCAGTATTGATTTTCTTAGCCATAGTAAAAGCCCTCCTTATAATTAATACCTTTCAAAGTTCCTTTCGGGTGCATGATCTTTTGATTCTTTTTTCGACTGTATCATAAAACATCGACCGCAGCAGAAGTGCAGCAGATCGGGGCTTTTTGCAGCGGCCTTTATTTAAATACATTATACCATATTTCCGAAAACAAATAAACAGATATTCAAAAAATAATACGAAATTTACTAACAAAATTCAGCCCTCGTTTTTGTATACAATAACAAAAATACAGTACCGGCTTTTATAAATCACGGAAAATTTATAGATTTGTTGCGCAGTGTATGGTATAATGGCCTTAACACCAAAACGGAGGACGAATATGCAGTTCTCCCTTATGCCTAAATTCAACACCGGATTTCTATTCATAATGCGAACAGTTTACGGCGGTGCTTGACCGTATCGAGAATGACAAGGCTGAGATCGACAAGATCTTTGCCTTAAAGCAGCTTGTCAAGCTCCTCAGCGGTGTTGTATTCGTGCTCCTCAATAAGCTCGGGCGAGTATGGGTGCTCATCATCATACTCTTTCTCTGACGGGTCTTCAGTCACATAGTATATCCTCAGTATCCCGTTTTTGTAAAAGTCGAAAGAAAAGGTGCGGCTTTTTCCTCGCATGGTCCCTGTTGTGTTGAGAAAGCAGTCGTTGCAAGTGAAAAGGTGCCGCCGGCAAAAATATCAGTATTGATCACTTTGTTGTCGGGGTCATTTTTTGCACGCTCGTTCTCAGTAACGTAGCGGCAGCCGCCCTCACCTGCCTGCATAGGGCAGTAATAGTTATCCTCAGGAAGCGGCGTAGAACTGAACCACACAAGATGCCTCTCTGAAAGGTCGATATTGTCTTCCGGGTCTTGTAAATTATTAAGGCAACACCGCACAAAGACCGCCTGACGGCTTTGTACGCATCTTACTTGCAGCTTTTCCGTCATATCGCCCAAATCCACCTTGAAATACGGTAGTATTCCTGCGGCGGATCTGGGTGATCTGACGAAAAATCTGACTGCGTGATCTGCGCACAATCTTCGTGCGGTATTGCCTTAAGGTCATAGCCTGCCTCGTAAAGTATACTTGTTTCTGCGGCTGCTATTGTTGAAAAAGCCCAGCAGCTGTAGTAGCCCTGATCCTTTACAGGGGTGACGTAGTTTTTGCCGTCAACATCACGCAGATCATTTTTTGACATAACGGGCGCTTTGGTCTTTGTTTGTTATACACAATGGGGCAGAGGCGTTTTTGGCGGTTATCAGCCTTGCGGTGCTTTTGTAAATATGTTATAATAGAGATACAAAAAATTTGGCAAAGGAGTGTTGGTATGTTTAAGAAAGTATTAGCGTCGGTTCTCGCAGGAGCGATTGTTTTTGGTGGTGCGGCGGTGCTGCCGGATAATATGGAGAATGACTTTTCGTTTGTGAAAGCATTTGCTCAGAATTCAGAACAAGACCCATATGCGATAGTTCATAGTGGAAATTATGATTATAGGCTTTGGGATAATGATGAATACATATTACTCAAGTATACAGGCAAGGAAACTAATGTTATTGTTCCAAGTGTAATTGATGGTAAGACGGTGATATATGTTGATGTAAATGCATTTGATGGTTGCGACTGGCTCAAAAGCATTACTATTCCTAAAGGTGTTCAACTGCGTGGATCAACTTACATTAGTAAGACGGAGTTTGAAAGCCCTGTAAAAGGGCTTACAATTAATTGTTATGGTGCGTCAAATAATGGTGTTATTCTTTCTAATCCAATTAATGACAATGGCGATTATACTGTTATATATTCAGATTTAAAAAGATATAATGGTTTTGAGTATTATATAGAGAATAATAATGCTGTAATAGTATCATATACAGGAAATCAAAGTGAAATAGTTATTCCTGAAACAATTGAGGGTAATAAAGTAATTGCTCTTTCAAATAATACATTTGTGAACACTGAAAATATTAAAAGTATAAAGATTCCCAAAGGAATTACCTTTTCACAGTATTATGGATTATACAATTACTTTATGGGATATTTAGGAACGCGAGAAGGCCCTGGTATTGACAGAAACATGGTAATAAACACAAAAAGCAATAGTATTCTATTTATTCTCTCAAAAGATTATGCCGACATGTATAAAGTTTCTTCAATTGAGAATAGTTCTACGCATTCTAAGATTTCATATAACATATTCTTTTATGATTTAACAGATATTCAAAACGCATACTATAAATCTTTCGGTAATTATAATACATCTTCTGAAAGAGGTGTAGATGGTATTAATTATAACGGCAAAGCACAAACTTATCCTGTTAGAGATTTTTATAATGGAACTGTAAAACTTGTTGAAGGAACAGACTATACTGTAACATACAAGGATAATGTTAATGCCGGAACAGCAACGCAGACAATTACAGGCAAGGGCAATTATACCGGAACAATTACTAATAAATTCAATATTGGTCAGGAATCAATTGAAAAATGCAGTTTTGATATACCTGTTACTGGCTTTAGCTATACAGGAAAAGAGATAAAGCCTGCGGTGACAATAAAGTTTAATGGTGCAACACTAAAACAGGGAACGGATTACACAATAAGCTATACCAATAATATCAATGTCGGTATTGCAACAATGGATATAAAAGGTAAGGGCAATTTCTATGGTACGCATACTGTTTCTTATCTTATTGTAAAAGATGAAGTTCCTGCTGAAAAACAATCCATTAAATCCGCAAAGATCTCCGGTCTTTCCAACAAGACCTACACCGGCAAGGCTATCAAGCAGACACCTGTAGTAAAGCTCTCAGGCAAGACCTTAAAGAGCGGCACAGACTACACAGTATCCTACAAGAACAACAAGGCCGTAGGTACTGCGACTGTCACCATAACCGGCAAGGGCGCATACACAGGCACAGCCAGCAAGACATTCAAGATACTCCCAAAGAAGACTACGCTAAAAACTGCAAAATCACCCAAGACAAAGCAGCTGAAAGTCACATACAGCAAGGTGTCGGGCGTTACAGGATATCAGGTGACCTACTCGACAAGCTCGAAGTTTACCAAGGCAACGACAAAATCTGTCAATGTCAAGGGCACTTCCAAGACTATATCTAAGCTCACCAAGGGCAAGACATATTATGTTAAGGTGCGCACTTACAAGACGGTAGGGAAGACCAAGTTCTATAGCGGATATTCTGCGGTTAAGAAGGTCAAGGTAAAATAGTAAAAATGCAATGCCACGGCACAGAAAAAGTGTCGTGGCATTATTGCTTATTATAAACTTATCAGCCCGGGCTCTGCGAAAAAAACTCTGTAAATTCAAAAACTGTGATAAAAACGTTAAGTTGTGAGCGGCTTGAAAATAGCCGCTCCGATTTTTTTACAGTATACAATAGATACTGTAATTTGTCAAGGTTCTTTGGATATCAGCCGATCCTGTCGGGGTACATGATCTCAAGCTCGCCCAGAACTTTGCCCCAGTTTCGCAGCGGCATGGTCCATTTCTTAGCTATCTCATGCGTTGCAAGATACAGAGCCTTCAGGAGCGCTGTATCGCTTGGAAATACGCTTCTCTGCTTGTTAAGACGGCGATAGCCGCTGTTAAGGCTCTCTATAGCGTTGGTGGTATAAATCACCTTTCTGACATCAGCTGAGAACTTGAAGATCGGCGATATTACGTCCCAGTTCTTGTACCAGCTCTTCATAGCGTTGGGATAATCGTCTTCCCATTTTTCAGTAACACGGTCGAGAGCTTCCAGAGCAGCGTCCTCGGAAGGCGCATGATATATCGTTTTCAGGTCGTTTGCGAACTCCTTCTTGTTCTTCTCTCCGACATATTTCAACGTATTTCTTACCTGATGAACGATGCAGCGCTGTAGCTCAGTTTGCGGAAAAGCTGCTGATACAGCTTCTTTCATGCCTGTAAGACCGTCTGCGCAGATGACGAGAATATCCTTAACTCCGCGATTTTTCAGCTCGTTCAGAACGCCGAGCCAGTACTTGGCGCTCTCGTTTTCACCGATATGTATTGAAAGAACTTCCTTGTGACCTGTCATGCTGACAGCAAGGATCACATATGCGGCAAGCTTCCTGATCTGTCCGTTATCACGCACTGAGAAGTGTACAGCATCGATGAATACTATCGGATATACTTCGTCCAATGGACGTTTCTGCCAGTCCTCTATCTGCGGCAGAAGGCGGTCTGTGATATCTGATACCATACCGTCGCTGACTTCAAATCCGTAGATATCTTCGATAGTTTCGCTTATTTGGCGTGTGGTCATTCCTTTGGCATACAGAGCAATTATCTTCTGCTCAATACCTGAGATGTCCTTCTGTCGCTTCTTTACGACCTTTGGCTCAAAACTGCCGTCACGATCCTGCGGCACTTCTATTTCCGTTTCGCCGAAGCTCCCGCGTATCTTCTTGGTTTTCTTTCCGTTGCGAGAGTCAGGATTGTCGGAACGTTCATATTCCTGATATCCAAGATGCTCGTCCATTTCGGATTCAAGCATTTCCTGGATCGTTCCTCCGAGAAGGTCTTTCAGGGCATCCTCAATATCCTTAGCCGACTTGATGTCGTATTCCTCAAGCAGCATTCCTATTATGTTCTTCTTGCCCTCGCTCATCGGTTCTCTTTTTCTTCTTGCCATAAAAAATCAGCCTCCTGTGATATTAATTCTATTTTATCACAGTTTGCTGACTTTTTACAGACTTTTTTTCAGAGGCTCTCAGCCCGTTATTTTTATCACCTGTGCAGATCTGTTTTTAACATCATCAGGCATCTCTCCGACAGTCCAGCCTTCGCCGGTGCTTTCGACGTAGAAATACTTTTTGCCGTCAACCTCAAAATATGAGCCGGTTATCGAGTCTTCGCCCATTATGCCGATAGCTACATGGTCATCATAATCGAGAAGACAAGTTCCGAAATTCAGTTCTCTGAGTATGCCGATGAGCAATAGACTTGTGTCTTCGCAGTCACCTCCGAGATCATACAGCGTTTCAAGAGGATATTTTGGAAATTCCTGTTTGCCTGTAGAGTCTATGTCATACACATATTTTATAGCCTGCACAAAGCTGATAGCTTCCAATGCCGTCTGGCTCCCATCATATCCGGCACCGTCAGCAAGATCTTTAAGGCTGTCGGCAATTGATTTGAGTATCTCCCGGTTGTTGCTGTCATCTATGTATTTCTGATAGTCTTTTTCGTCGTAATACCTTGCAAGTGAGTGATAATACTCATACATATATCTATCCAGGTGCATTGTAATTGAAAATATGTGCATCTGGTCGTGTGAGGTCCATTCGACTTTTACGTCTTTGTATTCAGGTGTATGGTTCTGCTTAAAATCGGGAATGCGGTCGTCCTTGAAAACCTGCACTTCTTCCTGCTTGGGTATCTTGACAGCTTTTTTCTTTGTCGTCGTTTTCTTTTTGCTTTTGTGGGTAGTGACTTGCGGTGCGGTCGTCTGAACAGGACGTGCCGTCTGAGCCGGTTGAACATTCTTTGTCTGTTTGTTATCAGAAAAGAATTCTGTTTCCGGCAGATAATCAAGAAAGCTCTCGCCGGAATGTGAGCTCTGAATGCGCAGCACCAAGAGCAATAACGCAAGTAAAGCAAGCAGCAGAACAGCTCTGTTTGTCATTTATCATCGCCTCTGATTACGGTTTTATTCTTCGCAGTATTCTGCGGTCGTCTTTGAAAAAAGATATTCTGACTATGATAAGCAATAGTATTTCTCTCATAATATATTATATCGCTGCGTTGATATAATATCAATAAGAATATACGATTTTCGGTAAAATGCATAATTATTTTTGGCCCAATAAGCATCAGTGACTTAAGTGATACTGGTTGTCCTTGAATTCTGGGTATTGAAGTATTGTATCTTACATATATATCATTATATGATCGTATATTCAGAATAAAAGGTTTCAGGACAGTTTTATATTCGGGACCTGTGGTATAATTCTGTATTTATATAGGCTATATAAACATACGATGATAAGGTCAACCATATATTATTCCATATTTTTTGTGAAATGTCAACACCTCGTTATATATCAATTAAAATGAATTCAATTATATAGAATAGGCTTGTATAGAAAAAAGCCAGCCGGCATCTTTCGGTATCGGCTGACTTATAGCTATTGCTGCTTAAGTTTATGTATGACTTGATCAAGCAACTTTTCTTTCTCACTTTTGCTGGTGTTTAGCTTATTAATATTCCTTACTATCATATCCGCCTGGCACTGAGCTACCTGACGGTTTAATTCTTCTATACCCTCGTTCGTCTCGGGAAGATGTATAATTATATTCATTGGTTTTTGCCTCCTTTACTCTTTACTAAAGATATATGCTTCTGATATTATAATTATAATGTATATGATGAGTCTATATAAATCACTGCTTGGGGGTTTTGTGGTTTTTTCAGAAAGGTATTGACATTTTTGTATAAATGTGATATAACAACTATAGTAGTTTTAGAGCAAAAAGTAGTATGAGAGTGTAGCTTACGCTAACTCTCATTTTTTTGCCGTTTTTTATTTGTGAAAAATTAGCAACTTGAAAATTGAAGATTATTTAGGTAAGCAAAAAAGGAGCGCACATCCGCACTGCGGGCGAATGCGCATGGATAAGCAGCCAATAAGCTGCATATATGCATTCAGCCCTGCGCTCCTTTTTTGTTTTTGGCTTTTATGGCTGTATGTATATAAAGGCAACACCGCACAAAGACCGCCTGAAGGCTTTGTACGCAACTTACTTGCATCTTTTCCGTCATATTACACATTTTTTCCTTGAAATACGGTAGTATTCCTTCGGAAAATCTGTGCAATCTGACGAAAAAGCTGACTGCGCAATTTGCGCACAATCTTCGTGCGGTGTTGCCTAAATCCATGCCATTCTCCTTTACACGAGACCACAGGAGAATTGTATGGATTATGTTCATTTTAAAACAGTCAGAGGCAAGAAGGCTATTACTTATCATTATAAGTCGGAGAAAGTCTATTTAAGGCAACACCGCACAATCTTCGTGTGGTGTTGCCTTAGCCAAAGTGACAACAAAAATAATAAATCCAAAAGCATACAACATAGCAGTTCTTTACAATGCGCCGTTGACGATGAATAGTAGTGTCAATGCAGAATACAGGCGCAATTCTCCGGAATATGCAGATCAATGATCCCGTAAATAAAAGAGGCCGCTGCTGCGGCCTCAAATTTTATGATATTATGTTTTCGTTTGTAAGACGGTATGTGCAAGGGTTTAAAATGCAAAAGTCAAGAGGGTCAAGTGCGCCGGCAGGCTATGGTCAGGTATATCTCGGAAGGCTGATCCTGTAATTGTTCAGTATCAGCGTATCGTTGTCGGAATAAACAAAACGGTTGATGATACGTAGCTTTTTCGGCATATCGTCACGGCTTGTATATTCCTGCTTCAACAGGACCTCTTGCGTATACAAAAGCTCCTGATCCATATCTGTCTCGTCGCTTTCTCTCAGCAGTATCTCTATCGTGTCGTTTCTTGATTCTCTGTGTACTAATCTCAGCTCACTTGTTTCATCAAAAAAATGACACTCGATGGGTATTTGCTGTTCAAAGACCTTACGGCTGCCTAAACAAAGCTCTCCGTTTTTTATTTCATATGGTTCAAAAACCGTCGTGTCGGCAAAGTCTGCCAAAACAAACCCTTTTTCAGGGATCTTTTCCAAAGGAAGCTTGATCATACCCATTCTCCTCCAATCCTTCAAGATACCATTTTTTTGTCACATCTTCGGACAGCGAAGGGTCAAAGCGGTTTTTTATCATTGATATAAGCTCCGCAGGATACAGCTTGTCCGCAGGAATACCGCTTTTGTATTCCGAACGGTCAATGAACCCCAGCCCCCTTATCCTGTCACGAAGAATACTTTTCAGAACATTCAAGGTAAATTCCGAGCCTTTATTAAGGTCTGTGATAGTAGTTTTGTATTCCATTCTGCGACGGTAGGGGGGCAGTTCTTCTCCTATCCTGTAGTACATATCAACTGCGGGGAAAGCCGCCAGTTCTCCATAGCCTTCGTTTGTTCTTTCACCGACAAAGCAGTGATGTATGGGCGCAATGTTGACAGGCTCCCCGTCGGTCGTTCTCAGACGTAATACAGAACCTTTTGCAAAGCAGCGCTTGACTGCTCTGCCGGCACTGCGGTCATTGCAGATATTCGTATACTTTCCGACGATACTGAGCTTTCCGCTGACACCGAGAATACGCTCGATCTCCCGCAGAAGCTCCTCCTCACGGCAGGCAGCCATTCCGTTATCATCAATGATAAGCGTATCTGATAAGCAGCAGATGTCAAAGCAAACTGCCGGCTCCTCTGTTCTGGTTTCTTCTTCCTTTACCTCAGTCACTTTTACATATGCTTCACCATATCCGCCTGCAGAAAGCATCTCGAGATTGATGACAGGGTTATCGTTCAGATGAGATGCAATTGTGCGTATCTCACTGTCTGAGCCGTAGATAATGCCGCAAAACATCTGACCCGGTGACAGCGCATCGAGCGTTTCACCGTTTGCGGCAGCTATTTTTTCTGTTTCGGGACGGACATATCGAATAAGGTGCTCCGTTACATTCTCTGAATATACATCGGAAAGATCGGTATGATGCTCCGTTTCATCGTTTCTCTTGTCCGAAGACAGGCGGTAGCGAAGTTGCTCACGTTCAAGCTTTATTGCAGAAACACACGCAGGAAGGGGCAGCAGTCTTTTCCCTTCGGTGCCTATGTAGGCATTGGCACACCGCAGCTCATCCCAATTGACAGCTCCCGTATGTCCGATCAGCTGTTTAAGTCCTTCCTTTATCACACCCCCGGGAATATACAAATATGTAGAAGCCCCTTCGGAAAAAGGTGAATAAACACAGGTGGGTGTAGACAGCATCAGCGTAAATCCAAGACTCCGGTAATTGCAAAATGGCAACAGATCAAGACTGCTGTCATTTACCATTGGGACCTGTGAGATAGTCAGAGAGACTTCTCCAGTTATACCTTCATCGACAATGCCAAGCTGAGTTATGCTTTCTATACGCTCTTTGATCTTAGGCATTTTTTCTTCATCAAAGCTGATATACGCATAGTATTCCTGTCCTGCCTTAAGGCTTCTTATGCTGTAGCCCTTTTTTTCTATATAATGCTCGTTGACAAACATACGCCTGATATATTGCGAGCAATCGGGACATACATACCGCAGCTTTTTTACTGCATCAACAATACTTGTATATCCTGACGGATAAGCGGCGCCTATCACAGCGTCAGCAATATCTATACCCTTGTCCTTGAAGAGTTCGCTGAGGGAGAAGAAGGGAAGATCAAGATCATCAAAGGGAACATCGCAGCGAAAGCCCACAGACATTTTTATACAGCTTTCAAATGCGACCTCACCTATCGTTTTCATAAGAACAATATACATAGTTTAGTCTACCTCAAAAAATCACTTATCTCGACAGCGTCAAACCAGGCGGCGTGCAGCTTGGATTCGCTGTCTTTATACAGAGGAGCGCCCAGAGCGGCAACAAGGTCAATACCATTCTTTTCCATGCTCATGACCCAATGACCAAATTCCATTCGCCCTATAACATATGACTGCCTGAGAATGCTTCTTTGTGCTTTTGTCAGCTCCAGCTGTGATAATCCCAGCACTTTGTGCTTTAGCATTTCATAAGACGAGTCCTGATTTGTATCCATGCAATACGGTCTGAGAAAAAGTCTTATATTGTCATCAGTTACATAATACCTTTGCCTGAGCATTCCCAGTTCCTGCGAGTTCGGATCGTCGCATACCTGAAAATCTATCCAGTTAACGGCAAGTCCGTTTTTCAGATTATGCTCTTTTTTGGCTTCTGTCTTGGCGCTTTTACAGCAGCTTTCCGCAAGTGTGAAGGCAGAAGTAAAGCTGCTGTCGGGTGTGACAAAGGCAATGCCGGTACATACATATAACGGCACTTTTACAGTCTCTGACTCCCATATATATGCACCCTCAAGATTTTTGTAGAATGATTCGATAAAAGGAAAAGCCATAGATGCGTTGCAGATGCAGTTTACATCATCTCCCGCCTGATGGATAACAAGAAACTCACGGTCAAATTCGGTGTCTGAGCCGCAGCTTTCGACGCAGTATGATCTCAGCTCAGCCAGCGTCTTTTCCATGACCTTATCATACAGCGTCATGATATTCCGGCTTATTCTTCTGCGGATACGAATGCTCTCCTCATAATCGGCAGCCTTTTCAAGTATCCTGCTTATGGTGATACCAAGATTGTTTCCGTCAGCATGGATGACCGCAAGATAATCCTTGCCGTCCTCACCTTTGGTCGTGTGAGTGTCCTCTACGCCGAGATCGTGTCTGCGGTCTCTCAGCTTTCTGCGTTTGAGCTTTGATGTCATAGCAATATGATCGCCGTATTGCTCGTCCCGCTCGATCACGGGATCTCCCGTGATATGCTCCTTCATAACGACAGAAAGAGCGCCTAATGGCTCGCAATTATCGGCAGAAGCCTTAACAGTATCCAGCTTTTTATAGAGTGAAAAAACATCTTCGCTCATATTATCTGTTTTTTCTACTGCCGAAGCTGCGATATTAAGTGTGCAGCCGTTATCGAGATAATACCTTGATATCTTCCGTATGATCTTTTGTGCAAGCGAGCCTGTTCTTACAATACACATAGCATTTCCCGCAGCGCAGATGATAAGCTGGAACTTTATGTTTTCCGACTTGAAATAGGGGATACAGGCAGCGTCGGGGTCGGTCGAAAGATCATATTCAGATCCCGAAAGCGGCGTGTCGATGTTTTTCAGTGCATATTCTATCGCTTCTATCAGAATATCGTTGACAAGGTCGCTTGCTCCCAGAATATCATAATATGAATTAGAACGGAAGATATATCGCTGTATTTGTCTGGTATCAAAAATACATAGTACCTCTTTGTTCATCAGATCCCCGTTCATTCCGTTTTCCCCCTGTAATACTCATATTCCCTGAAACGCTCAAATACAAATACGGCTTTCTTTTCGTTTGAACCGTCGGGCAGCTTTACCTCAGTCGTCTGCCGTGTGGAGCAGGTACATATCACCTTTATCCCTTCCTGCAATAGCTTATCCACCAGCATAAACGCAAGGGTGAATTCACCTGCCACCATAACAGCGTCAGGCTTCATCTCGATGATCTTTTCGGAGTATTCCTCCGTCAGACGGCGCAGATCAGCTCCGTCATACCGGGGCAGAACAGCAGGAAACGGCAGGTCGGTCACTTCGCCGTATTCCTTGGCGGCGTTTTTCTGTTTGTCGCTCCATATGGAATAGGGGTGATTTGTACAGTTTATCAGCATATCAATTCTCCTTTTCGGTCGTATACCGTTTCAGGTGCTTGCGGCACATTACAGCACTAACTATGTACCATACCATCTGAGTTATTATTGATGAAAGCCATATTCCCCATATCTCCATATTCATCAGGGCGGTAAACAGAAAGCTCAGACCCGGATTGATGAAAAGCACACAGGCTGTGGCAATACGCCTCGGATCCTTGACCTCTCCCATTCCTCTCATTGTACCTATATTTATAATACGAAGTATCTGCAAAATAGTAAGCCCCGCAGCAATACAGCTCATCTTAAAGCCCTCGGAAACAGAGTCCTTGTCGTTAAAATACAAGCCGAAAAAGAAATTCGAGCCGCCTGTATAAACTGCACAGAGAAAAACAGAGCATAATATCCCGATCATTATGCTGACCCGATAGTATTGCCGCAGATCGTCATATTGTTTTGCTCCAAAGCTGCGCCCTGTGAGGGAAATGACAGCGTTCTGTATGCCGTCGCCGAATGCAAAGGAATAAGCTAAAAGTATCATGGCTACCGTATAGACTGCCGTTTTATCAGACGAGAGCCCTGATGTAATGATACTCGAAAGAAGAAAGCCTATTCTTGTAAAAATGTTTTCAAACACAATGTTGCCTGCTTTGGAACGAATGTTATTTGTGACGTCCTTGCCCGATCTTGTTTTCAGATCAAAGATAGAACGAAGACTTAAATAATCAGAGTTTTTGCGTATGGCAAAAAAGCTGATCATCGTTGCGGCAACAGTACCCAATACCGTAGCGATAGCATCACCTGCGATCTCCAGACGGGGAAATCCCAAATGTCCTTCTATCAGGAGATAGTTAAAAATAATATCCACAATGCCCAGACCGATGTTGGAGTAAAGGGTGACTTTCATTTTGCCAAGACCACGAAGTGCGGCATTCATTACGGTGGAAAGGGATTGAAATACCATAAACCCCATCACGATCCTGAAAAAAGATACCGACATATCAATGGTATCAGGCTGCCTGTTGCAAAGCATCATCACGGGACGTGCAAAAACAGCCAGAAGAATGCCCAGAACAATTGCCAGAATTGTTGAGATACGCATAACGGAGATAAAGTACCTGTTTGCTTCTTCCTTGTCCTTTTTTCCGAATGCCTGTGCCGTGAATACTGAGGTGGCCGTACCGAGCGCAAAGAATATCGCAAAGAATATGAGCTTTGGCTGGGTCGTAAATGACACTGCTGAGATCTGCTGTTTGCCCAAAACAGAGATCATCTTTGTATCTATCGTGGTAACGATCACGGTCACCAGACTTTCCAGCACAGCAGGCACAGCGATCTTTATCATATTTTGAGTTTTATCTTTTATCATTTTCCTGTCCTCTTAAATCTATCAACAAATCCTTCGGCAATAGCGCACGAAGAATGTGAGGTGTTGCATTTATGCCAAAAAAAGCTGTATTTCTTATCTCATTATACCAAAAATTCTCTGCTATGTCAATGAAACAGGCCTTTTTTCTTTCCATATGATTCAAGCGACCCGACCTGCAAAGCAGAGCACTGATATTTGAGAGAGGTGCTTTAGTATTTACAGACAATAAAGTCAACAGACAGCCCTCATTTTTTCAAGGTTTCAAGTACACGGCATATGCTTTTCGGTAAAGTGCGCAGATGAAACTATGCAAAACTAACGTTGATGATATAAGCCGTTTACTCATCGCTCATCTCCAGAGCCTCACACCCGAAGAGGGATCTGCTGAAGTTTTTAATGAGTTTTACAATTGGATCGTTCTACAAAATAAGACGCCCGCACTACCTTTTTGGTGTGTCAAGCGTCTTTCTTTGTTTTGTCGGTGCAACAGCACCTTCTTTGTTATCGGTTTGTTTTGCGGCAGCTCATGACCTCTTGTCAACATAAGCCTTTGCGGCCTTGTAATACGCGTAGAGCGCCTTTACCATGTTCTTGTTTGCAGCTGACTGATCTGCATTATTTGCAACAGCCTCGCAGTAGTCGATAACATTGTAGTTTTCGATATTGATCGCATTAGCGCTGTCTGCTGTTTCTGCACCTGCAAATCCGTATACGGTTATCCTGTCAGTTTCTCTGTCAAGATCATATGCGAGTTCAGGAGCCACATCGTAGTAATATCCGGCGCTGTTCTTGAGGAGCTCCTTGAATGATACCTCCTTATCGCCGACATTGATCTTAACTGCATTGAGTTCTGCGGCAGTAATGCTCTTGTCAACACCAAAGTAGTGACGTACAAACACATCGCTCTTTGTCATGACCGTAGAGCCCTTGTATGTTACCTTTGCGCCATTGGCAGCAACAGGCCTTAAGAATGTTGTTTCGCTCTTAGGAACAATAGTGGAAACATCAACTGCTATGCCTTCACCACTGTTTGCGAGAAGGCTTGTATTGTTACCGAGTGCAGTCTGAGTATAGCCGCCGTAGTTAAGCATTGCCTTTAAAACATCTGCGCCGTCAAGGTCTGCCATTATTGCAGCTTCGGCGTAGTCCTTTATGCTTCTTGTCTTGGTGTCTATGGGCTTGTCAAGGCTTGCAAGATAGAGCTCTGCCTTGATATCTACTGCCATTTCAGAGGCTGTGAGAGGTAATCTTACACGGTAATACTTGCCGTTTCTGTCGCTCTTATCAATGGCTTTCTTCACGGTCATCTTCTCGCCGTAGTGGTCATATGTAAAGACAACATATGCGCCCTCAACAGCAGCTGGATCAGTTGCCTCTACGAGGAAGTTAAACTCGACTTTATCCTTGAAGCTGACTGTGTTTCCTGCGTTGAACCTTGCACCCCTGATAGTGTACTCTACCGACTCGTATCTGGAGAAGTGCGTCTCATCGCCGCTTGCTGCAAGTCCCACTCTGTAGTCTCCCGGTTCTGTGGGAGCGGTAGTGCCGATGCAGATGCCTGCCGAGGTAAAGTATGTATATGTCAGCTTGCCGTAGGTAGTGCCTTCGATAGCAGGCTCGTGAGCTGTGCCGTCGTAGTTGTAGTCGGGCATTGAAATCGTCCAGGTCTGTTCAGATTTCTGGGTCACGGTCACTGCGCCGAGCTTTGTGGGGGCTACAGCGTTCCAGTTGGTGCTGGCAGATGAGTTCTTATACCATAAATAATATGTTCCGGCTTCGTTTGCCTTGATGTTATCGTATGTTGTCCATACATCTGCAGATTCAAGAGGGGCTGTGTCGGTCGTCGTTACTGCGTAGAGCGCAGTATCTGCTTCGCCGAACTTAGGTGTGCCGGGTGTCTTGATAAGGCTCACAGGTGTTCCGAGATACATCAGGTCGCTTACGAGGACAGGGGCTGTCTTCCAGCCGTTATCGGCTACACCTATAGTCACATCAGCTATCTTTGTTGCTGCAACATCGTTATAGTTTGTGCCGCCGTCAACCTTATAGTATACAGGATATGTGCCGACATTTGCTGCTGTGGGGAGAGCGCCTGTCTCGCCCCAGCTGACAGCGGCTGCGGAATCGACTTCTTCGACGGTGATAAGATGTTGTTCATCGTTAATGTCAGTGATCTTCAGGGCATCACAGCCGGCACTTAAATCACGGAATTGGTGATTGCCGTACATGATCCTATACCTTTGGAGATCGATATTGCTATCATAAAACACGTTAACCATTCCTGCGGCAGACGAAACTGTCGTGCCCGAGTATGGAGCGCAAGTAGCTTCTCCGATCTTCACGCTGTAGCCCTGTGGGAAATTAAAGCCGCTGTAGTTGGAAGGCTTGAATATCCTGCCGACTTTCAGGTCATCGCCTGCTAAAACGTAATTGCCGTTTTTCTCTATCGCACCGATACCATAATACACCGTGCCGCCTTTTTTTACAGCCGCATTGACGAGCGCCTGCGCCGTGCCGGTGTACTTAAGGTTTTCCTTGGCTGTCGGGGCGGTCGTCAGCGGGTCTGCCTTGGCGACTGTCACTGTTGCTGCATTGGAAGTCCTTGTCACGGTCTTAGTGGTATTTGTGGCTGTGACAACGCAGTAGTAATACTCCTCCGTGCCTGCGTTTTTGCCTGTGGGTATAGTATAGCTTGCAGATGTGGCACCGCTTATCGCTGTGCCGCCTGTGTTGGAATCAGCCGTGTTTTTGTACCACTGATAGCTGAGAGTATACCCCTCATCTGCCGCCGCATCAACACTGAGCGCTCCGCTTGTATAGCCGTAGGTCAGTTCAAGGTCTGAGATGGCGCCTATTGTCAGCACTGGCGTAAGACCGAATATATACGGGTCGGTCTCTGTGCCCGAGCCGTCTGATACCCAGAAGCCGGTGGGGGCAGGGGTGAGCGGTGCGCTTGGGATAGTTATTGCTGCAAGGATATGTGGTACTGGCAAAGTTTCGTTTGTATCAATTACATATATATCACTGTCAAAATAAAACCAATAATCACTTCTATCAGAGCTGAATTCCACACGATACAGCATACTGGTGTAATTCGCATTGAGCTTATCTGTTTTGTCGGCAGCAGCAATACAAGTGTCCTCCTCAAAGAATATCTGATCTCCGACACCTAAAAACTGCCCGGGAACCAGTTTCTTTGCAGTTCTCATGTAGCGAGTGCGTGCATATCCGTTGTTATTATCGACTTTTTTCCAATCAGCGTTATTTGAGCTGTTCTGTAATACAAGGCTGTCGCCGATAGTGAGTGTTCCGTTGTCTGGAGCACCTTCACCTTTGCCGATGCCGACCGAATGCACGCCACCGGTAGCCGTTACCTGACCGCCGTTGATAGTTACAGCGCCGCCAGCACCATTATAACCGCCGCCGATACCGGCTGCATAGCCACCGCCTACAGCTGTAACATTACCGCCGTTGACAATTACAGTACCGCCTTGCTTTCCGAAACCGCCGCCGATACCGGCTGCATAATCGGAGCCGGTCGCCGTTACCTGACCGCCATTGATAGTTACAGTGCCGCCTGCGCCACCTTCACCGCCGCCGATACCGGCTGCAGAATCGGAGCCGGTCGCCGTTACCTTACCGCCGTTGATAGTTACAGTGCCGCCTGCGCCACTGTAACCGCCGCCGATACCGGCTGCAGAATAATCGGAGCCGGTCGCCGTTACCTTACCGCCATTGATAGTTACAGTGCCGCCTTGCTTTCCGAGACCGCCGCCGATGCCGGCTGAAGCATGTGCGCCGGTTGCAATCAGCGCACCCGTGCCTGCTGCCTGCCCGAAGATATTGAGGGTGTTGATAACGCTGTCGCTCTCCTTAACGACAGTGATACCCTTGCTTGCCGTCAGCTTAGCGCCGTCTGTGAGGATAAGGTCAACCGTGCCGTCTACGGTGATGCGCTCATCTATCTCAACCTCGCCGCTCACAACATATGTGCCGCTTGTCCATGTCACGGCAGACTTGGAATCTGTGACAGGGATATATGTCTCAGCCTTTGCATCGGTATACACGACATTGGTGCCAGCCGTTTTAGCTGACTTGTAGGGGAGGTTCTTCGGCAGGACGTGGAACCAGTCTGAATCTTCATATACGAAATATTTATCTGTGTCGATAAAAGATATAAGATTTTCTTCATTCATATCTTTGTTGAACTTGCCGCCGGTGATACTAACAACACCTGCTCTTTCAATTAAACCATCGAAATAGCCGCCGGTGATATTGAGAACAGCTTTATCATAATTTATAATACGATATACTTTAACAGCTCCACTGACAATATTCAGCGTGCTGGAAATGGAATTGTTGATGTCGGCACATTCGACAGTCGGTCCGTCTATAGTAACAGTTGCCTCATTATTGATATTTATATTGTAGTGAGCATAAAGCTTATGATCGCCTGTGATATATGTATCCTTAGTTATGGTAATATAATCATTAACATTAATGTCTTCCTTGAGCTGGATATATTTGGTATCTCCTTCGCTTACACTTAAATACATTTGAAAATCGTCCAACGACCTAATCTGGTATGGGTTATCCTTTGTGCCCTCGCCTTCAAGCCCGTCGATCGCATGGGCGACAATGCCGCTGCTAACGAGAATATCCCTCCACTGGGCATTTGCCGGTATCGTGCCGGCCGCCATGGCCAGTGCCAGCAGACCTGCCGTCACACGCTTCCAAGATCTTTTCATAATTATTCCCCCTTGATGATTCATCGTTCCCGGGATACTGTCACAGCTCATCTTCATTGCTATCCCGTATCAACATTATATTTTTAATTATATCATACATATCAAAAATATTCAATAGTTTTAACAGGATATCACATACTTTTTTAGCCTGACAAAGGTAATGGAAGACCTTTACAGCTTCCTTTGTATGTTCCTGTGATATGGCGGTTTTTTGTTTCTTTTGATATACTGCTTAAGGAGGAGAGTTCTATGAAAAAACCATGGAAGTGTGTGACAGCCGGGGTGCCGGCATTCGCTTTTGTAGCCGGAACATTCCCGGCAAACGTTGAGTGGGGGACCTCTGCTTGACAGCCACCTCAGGCAAACGGAAATGCCCCTCAGAGCCGTCCGAGCCTGCGGAGCGGAAAACTACCGTCTAAAAGAAAAGACCTGAGAAATGCTTGTGTGAGCAAATCTCAGGGCTATACCTTTTATTCAGTTACAACATTATGCACCACAGTATAAAATATCAGATCCTCTTTTCCAGTATTCACGATACTATGCTCATGTCCATAAGGACAGTAATGACATACTCCTGCCGACAGCTTTTCTTTCTTGCCGTCACATATCGCAATACCCTCACCGCTTACAATGAAATTTATATCATTGCTACCATTTTGCCTATTCTGTCGGTAGAAGAAAAAGGAGTCTGCTTTTTCGTTTTCACATAGTCGGGAATGTCGAGCTGTAAATGCTGCAAGGGCGTTTTGACCTCAAGATAGGTATTGCCCACAAGAAAATCCAGCTTTGAGATACCGAGGAACTGCTCTCTGTGTACCTCATTTCCTGTGCCTACCATATCTGCAAAACCGCCGTTTGTCAGAAAATGCTCCACATAGCGGTTCGCTGCGTTCTGGTTGATACCGATCCACGATTTGTCCGTATCTTCGGGACGGTTCAGCGATACCGCTTCTACGGTAAAGGGCGTTTTCCGCTTGGGATCACTGCTTTTGCTCATTAAACAAGGTCTGCCCGAAAGATCGAGGTTTCCCACTCTGCCCGTTGTGGGACAATGGGCATTATAAGTCTGCCCCTCATATTGAATGACCATTGTAAACTGGCTTTTCCGTTTTTCTATGATACCCTCGCACAAAGGCTCTCCTGCTTTATCGCCTTTGTGGTCAGTCTGTAAAAAGCAAGTGCAAACGCCGCAAAGATAAGGATATTCAGTATAAAATAACCACACCGTGATGGCGTGTTAGCATTAATATCCGTAACGTTCGGATTGAGCATCGGGTCGAGTATATCGTAATAGATATAGTCCAGATTTTTAAACAACAACACCAGACCAAAGCACAGACCCACATATCTCCAGTATCTCGTCCAGGTCTTTTTTCAGCTCTGCTCTGCTGCGACCCTTTGTCAGCTCGGGCAGCAGGATATTGTCCTCAACGCTTAAATTCTGCACAAGATTGTAAAACTGGAATATGAAGCCTATCGTTTCAAGGCGTAACTTTGAAAGCTCACGCTCCTTCATTTTGGTGATATCCTTGCCGCATACCTTTATCGTGCCGTCAAAATCCCTGTCAAGTCCGCCGATCAGATACAGCAGTGTGGATTTGCCGCTGCCCGACGCTCCCATGAGGGATACAAATTCCCCCTGTGCGACATTCAGAGATACATTATTCAGCACTTTAGCGGCAGCCTCGCCCTTTCCGAAAGTCTTGCTTACATTTGTTACTTCTATCAGATTCATATTGTTCCTTCCTCCGTTATTCATATTTAAGCTGTGCCGCTATGTTCATTTTTCTGAGTGCCTTTATGGGGAAAAGTGCCGAAAGTGTGAACACTGCCCACATCAGCAGACCAAGAACGATGCTGTTTGTGATGCTCATGTGTATCGGTATAGATACCATAAGTCCGTCAAGTATATTCAAAAATACCTTGTACATAAAGATCGACAGCACAACTGCCATAACAAGCGCCGCACCAGATGCTATAGCGCTCTCCGCAAAGAACATCTCTGACAGCTTTCCTCTTGTCAATGAAGTAGACAACAGCACCGCACATTCACGCTTTCTGTCCTCGAAACCGATCAGGCAGTTGCTTACCACGCCGATGAATGTAATACCGAGTGCAAGCACTATCACGCCGTCAATGATCGCCATTAAGCCTGCGCTGTCCTGACTTGCGGCTTCATGGTATTCATCATATGTCTGCACCTCCGACACCATATCGGCGGAGTGATCCTCAATGACCGAACGTACCTTTTCGGGGTCACTGCATTTGATATAGATACTTGAGGGTATATCCTTGTAGATATCCTTGAACAGCTTATCGGATATCACTACAGTCATTCCGCTGGAATTTTCATGATCGGTAAGCGATGTGCCTCTGACACGAAGCTGCTTTACATAAGGCATAAAGCCATCGGCTCTGAATGTTATCTCAGCTGTATCTCCTTCGCTAAGACTGTATTTCCGTGCCACTGCCTTGCTGATGACGATCTCATCGTATGCAAGGTCGTCGGGGATATCATCTACTCCCCTGAAAAGTTCATAACCGCCGTCCTTCCAGCCGTATATGGGAACTCCGTTTGTTGTCTGCTCTCCGTTTATCTCTATCACACTATTCTGATAATAACCGTATTCCGTTTCGCCTACCCCATCTATATCCTCTATATAGGAAAAACGTGTTCTTTCGGTAGCGCCGTCTGTACTAACGTTCAGGTCGGCGGAGCTGTTTTCGTGCATATAAAAGCTGCTCATTGAAGACGCAAAGCTGTACACCACGATACACACCGCTGCTGCCGTAAAGCACAGCACCGCGCTGCCCACCGTGCTTTTCTTTTCCCTTGCTTCCACTGCCGCGAGCCTTGCTATGGGTTTATTCTGCCTGTCAAATATCTTCACAAGAAGTCCTGCAATAAAGCGTAGTACATAAGGAAAAAGAAGTGCTGCACCGACCGCTGTGTTGACAAAGCAGATCAGACCTGCAAAAAAGTTCTCCGAGAAGAAAGCTGTTACAAAGGTAATGACTGCAAGAAGAATGCCTGAAACTGTCGAAACCCTGCCGTGTCTGTACTGCGTGTCCTTGTTTGAGAAAATGATATCTCTGATAGAGGTCTTTACCGCCGAAAGGATCTCCTTGACCGGGCAAAGGCATTCGAGTGCTACGCAGAATATTATCACTCCTGCGACCACACCGATGCTCATTTTTCCGGCATTTTCGGAAGAACCGAACTGAGAACGGTATATCATTGGGCGCAGTACGGAATATATACATATGCCTATTGCCGAGCCTATCAGTCCGTAGGCTATATTCTCTCCCAGCAGCACCGTGTATGTCAGTCTGCTCGATATACCAAGACTTCTGAAAGTGCCGATCACGGGCATTTTCTCAGTGATTATCCTCTGAGATGCCGATACCGTTACAAATATCACAAGCAGCAGACATACCGCAAACAGTATAGTAAATATCCTTGTGATGTTCCCGATCATTTCCTGTGTCTGCTCGTTTTCAAACACCGCCTGCACGTTTGCCGAGGGCAAATTGCTCTCAAGCGTTTGAACTGCGCTGTTTATTTCTTCATCATCTGCAATATCTATGTAGGCAAGCCTTGTGCCGGTATCAGAACCGCCGTAAAGACTTTTCATGGACTCATTGCTTATCACGATCGTATCGCCCGAACTGAAAAGCCCGACGTTATCGCCGTACAGACCGCTGACAGTAAAGTCAACAGGCTGTTTAGCGTTGCTGTAAAGGGTTATCGTATCGCCTACGGAATAGCCAAACTCATCGGCAAAGTCCTTAGCAAGTGCCGCCTGCATATCACCTATCTCCGCGTCATTCGGCAATACGCCCATTTCCTTTGCTTTGGGAATATCCACACCGCTGATACTGCACGCTTTCTGGGTGAGCATATCATAAGTTCCGACGATATGCTTTGTAAAGACCGTAGATCCAGTGGATAATTCCAGAACTGTGCTTTCGGGGATACCCTTTGCAAAATCGTCGTCGAGATCGTATGAGGCGGTAACAATGATGTCTGCCTTGACGAACGCCTTAGCGTTATTTGCCTTGACCGCCTGCTCCAAAGAACCCGACATATCAAAGCAGAGCATCGCCGCAAGACTGCATATGCTAACGCAGAAAAGCAGAAGGAAGGTACGCATCTTGTGCGCCCACATACTTTTCAGCGTGTGCTTGATTATAAGACTCATTTTACCACCTGCTTACCCTTTCCTCAGGAGCGCAGTACATACCGTCCCCCTCCTTTATATTGTATATCTCGTAAAACATTTCGCAGTTTGAAAGCACTGCGTTGACCCTGACCTTTCCGGGGCTGTGCTCGTCGCTCTCTAAGGCATCTATCGCATAGCTGTCAACTCTGGTCTCAGCGTAAGTGACTGCATAGTTTTCAAAATAGTTTTTCAGCTGTTCCTTATCATCTTTGAGTATATTCACGATACATTCCATTGAACCTAAATCGGCATAATTCTCACCGCTTGTTTTCTCGCCGTCAACGTGATAGATATCAAGCACGGTAAATCCGGAGAAATAACCCTGCATTTTTTCTGCTCTTTCCACAAATGCATTTCTGTCGGTATCAGAGAGCCAATCGGGAGCATATTCGCCGTTTTCGTTGTAGTCCATACACATCGTATCAAAGCCGTGACCCATTTCGTGACCTATGATCGCACCCAGTCCGCCGAGGTTCGTTCCGATATCGGCTTTGGGGTCGAAAAAAGGAGCGTGCATGATCGCCGCAGTTATGGTAACTGTATTGTTTGGATTGTAGTTTGCGTTCACTTCATAGGTTGCCATTATGGGACGTGTCATATCGAACTTCGCACCGATATTCCCAATGTTGTCATCATAGTAGCGCTCCCTTATGGCATGGAGCGTCTGCGGATAGCTTTCTTTTATCAGTTCCGCACGGGTCGGGTCGGTTTCGGATACTGCCGCATCGGGCAGGATAAATCTCATATTATCGAGTTTTTTGAGTAACGCCTTGCGTCCGTCATCTGTCAACCAGTCTGCACCGCTGATAAGTTCACGGTAGCTTTGTCTTAGCTGTTCGCACATTTCACGAACAGCGGCGTCCGCTTCGGCAGTGTAGTATTTTTCGGCATACAGTGCGCTGAGGTCATTTACAAAAAACAAATTTGATGCGATCGTATTGACACACACGGAATACTCCTTTTCCTCTCCGCTGCCGTATTCCGAAAGGCTGTCCGCTTCGGTGCTTAAAAACTCCATATTTGCCGTCACAAGTTCGGAAATAAGTATCGTTTTCCAGCTTTCAAGATTTTCCTCTGTCATCATCTCATTCATCTTTTCAAGCTGACCTCTGTCCTTTACATACCAGCCGCCATAGGTGTTTTCATCAAGCCCGAAGAACAGCTTTACCACGCTTGTATCAAGATTAGAGAAAATGCCGTTCATATCCTCCTCGCTGACAAATTCAAAAGCCGCAAATGGGTTTGCCGCTTTTCCTGCCGAAAAATCGGTACTGCGGGCAATTTCCAGTGCAAGATATACCGCCTGCTTTGCTTTGCTGTCGGCGGTGTCCTTATCATAGCTTATCGCCATCAGCATATCTCTCATGTAGTTTTTCATGCTGATACACGCTTCATCGCTGTCGGATATGTCCTCATAAGAATTTCCGCACATTCCTTTGCTCTGGTCTATCAGCAAGGCGAATTCGCCTGACTTGAAATATTTTTGCCTTACCATCGGCAGAAACGGCGTATTTGCTCCATAGGAACGGTACAGCTTTTTCCAGAGTTCCATTAGTTCACCGATACTTCCGACACTGTTTATCTTATCACACAAGCGGCGCACCTCCGAATAAACTGCGGCATTGTCATCATATGCCATTGCCTGATCGTAGACATTTTTTATCAGATATTCTGCGCTGTCCGGCTCATATTCTTTCTCCGATGTAACTATATCGCTGATAAGTCCGAGTACTTCCTGTACAGTCTGTGCATCCACTTCCTCAAAAGTACCCCAGGTCATTTCGCCGTATGCAGGCAGAGTGCCGAGCAGATGTTCTGCGTTGATATATCCGTAAAAGTCGTCCTGCGCTCTGATCGCCGATACGTCAAGAACTTGATGAGCTGCAGCCGGTTCAGCAGATGTTTCCTTTGCGCTGTCTGGTGTACAGCCGTAGAACATTCCGCTAATAACAGCAAGTGCGGAAATAAAAGATATTATCCTTTTAGTTTTCTTCATTTTCAAAACACCCTCTTGTATTCTTTTTCCTTTGATATATGTATGATACTACCGCACTCTTAACGGAACAATTGCCAAACATTAACTGAACATTAAATTATTGAGTTGCATATAAAAAAGGTCTTATCCCTGAATTAACATAAAACAAGACCACTTTATATATTTCGTTATATCTGAACTTCTATCATTAAAGCCACGCTGTCCTTGAAGCCGACCTTGTAAGCAGTGCTCATCTCAGCGGCGGCGGTATTGCTTACGCAGTCAAGTATCTTGTGGAACACATTGATCTGCTCCTCGCTAAGTGAATCTTCAAAGGGGATACAGAGCTTGCCCCACTCGTCAGAAAACTCAGCGGAGTGGATTTCACCCTGTCTGTAACCCAACATCGCATCGATCATTTGTATCTGTCCTTTCGGTTTTATTGCTGTAAAACCAACCGTCCAAACATAACCCAAATAACTGTTGCTAAGGTGTTGCCTACGGTACAGCTGTCGGCAAGTATCACCTGACTGCTGTAATTCTGAATATCGTCAAAATACCAGCTTCGCACATACCCCAGCGTATCAAAAGCACCCAGACCGAGAGTCATGACCATCATACCAACACAGGTTCCGAATATGCCCATGACCGCACGCAGCTTAGAGCGTGATATGTCACGCAGGCTGTAGCGTGAGGTAAAGCCCAGCTTATCCCAGAATGGCAGCTTTTCAAAGATGCAGGGCTTTGCGGTCTTTGCTGTTGCAGGGCGAAGCGCTTCAGATGGGTGTATCTTCAATATCTGATAGCAGCTGAGATATGCCGCACCTGTGCATACCAGCACGATGACTGCCGCCACCACAACGCTTTTGTAGTTGAAGCCGCCGCTCCAGTCGGGCAGACGGTAAAACTCCGAGAACATATCTATCATCATTTTGCCGAATGTGTAGATACCCAGCACAACACCCGTGATACACCCCAGCGCCGATAGCAGAAAACTGTATCCGAGATAGTGCAGCATTATCTTGCGCCGTTTCATTCCGATGGCGTTGAGAGTGCCTATCTGTGTGCGCTGCTGTGCTACCATACGCTTCATCGTTGTGGTTATGACAAGCAGAGCTATTGCCACGAACACGAATGAGAATATGTAGGAAAAGCTGTCGTGCTGATTTAATTCGTCCACAAGGCGGTTGAAGCCGTCGATGCTCTTGCGGTCTGCAATAAAAGAATATCCGCCGTCAAGGGCAGTGTCGATATCGTCCTCATAAGACAGCGCTTTGCCCTCACAGGTAAAAACTATCTCGTTGTTTATGCGCATTTCCTCCGGCAGAACTTTCTGCGATATATACGCAAACCCGATGTTGTGGAAATCCGTGTCTGTGTCGCTTGAAGCGCAGGAGAAGATATGCTCGGGTGACTCAATAAGTCCTTTTATCTCATTTTCAATATCCTGCCCTAAAACGTGAACAGTGAATTTATCCCCGACTTTTAGATCCCATGTGCTTGCAAAAGCCTCGAACAGCCACACTCCGTCCGTATCTGACGGGTCGAAGTCTTCACCCTTGACAGTATGAGGCTTTGTGACGGTATTATCATTCTGAAAATAGCACCATATCTCGGCGGTGTTGTAAATTTCGTCTGCCTTTCCGAGAACTACACAACGAAGCTGAACTTCCTTTATGCCGTCTATAGCATTAAGGCAACACCGCCGGGCCACCGGCGGATACCTTTGCACGCCATCCACTTGCAAATTTTCCGTCATATTACCCAAATTTACCTTGAAATACGTTAGTATTCCTGCGGTAAATTTAGCCAATCTGACGAAAAATTTGACTGCGTGTCTGACGTACAATGGTTGTTCGGTGTTGCCTTAACTCTATCAGCCTGCTCAATGTCAAATTCGCTGCCGTATATCCAGCCGTCGGAAAAATTACTGCTTTCAGAAAATGCGCTCATAGCACGCCGTCCTCCGATAACGTCCGACTGAAACCCCGTGAAGCACCACATCGCCACAACAGCAAGAATGAATATGGAGAAGAACTGTGCGTAATTGCTTTTGATATCACGCAGCATTTTTTTCTTTAGCATACCGCTGCCCCTTTACCACTCTATCTCGTCCGCCGAGAGGGGGTGATCGTTTGTCTTTATCGACTTTATCTTGGCATTCTTCATGTGAATGACCTTATTTGCGCACTTTGCGATATCGGCATTGTGGGTCACAAGAATGACCGTATTGCCGCCCTCTGTGGACAGCTTTTGCAGCAGGTCGATAACTATCTTACCCGTTTCCGAATCCAGCGCACCGGTAGGCTCATCACCCAGGATTATTTTCGGGTCTTTCGCAAGCGCACGGGCAATAGACACCCTCTGCTGCTGGCCGCCAGACATCTGAGCAGGGAACTTGTGCTTCTGGTCGGAAAGTCCAACACGGTCGAGCATCTCGTTTGCGTCAAGCGCTGACTTTTTTATGTCCTTGACCAGTGCATCATTCTCGTAAGCAGTCAGCCCGGGGATAAGGTTGTAGAACTGAAAAATGAAGCCTATAACGTCCGCACGGTACTGCGACAGCTTTTTGTCATTGAATGAGGATATCTCCTGACCGTCCACTATCACCTTGCCCGATGTCGGCACATCCATTCCGCCAAGCATATTCAGCACGGTCGATTTGCCTGCCCCCGACTGACCGAGTATCACCACGAACTCGCCCTTGTCTATCGTGAAGCTGACGTTGTTTACCGCTGTCTGAGCGCCCTCGCCCTTGCCGTAGGTCTTTACAACGTCCTTAAATTCTACAGCTGTCTCTCCCATCTTTTATTTCTCCTTGTTTTTTAACATAACACCTTTTCCGCCGATATTCCGGCTGCTTTAATTAGTTTTGGCTAACTTATTCCGCAAGAAAAAGCGACATTACGTCGCAGAATAACAGTTAGTTATGTCTAACCAAAGTATAGCACATCAGCCGAACCATGTCAAGCATTTTGAGGAAAATCGGATCTTAGTACATTTTTTAGCCGATGCTCCTGCCCGGATTTGGTATCAATGACACAGGGGTTCTATGTGTTTGCGAATTATGACCCTGAAAGGACAGCACTCCCTGCGGATACCTGTTGAAACGGGAATGAATGGACAAGGTTTTCATAAAACGGTCTGACGTTAAGCTGTCAGCGCTTTCGGATAAACACGTTTTGAATAGCTTTGAGAAAACAGGGCATAAATACAACGCAGTCGGTCATAGCCGGCTGCGTTTTCAGTTCATTATTCGGAGACATCTTGGGTGATCTGCCAGATGTCATCTGTAAAGGAAAGATGCAAAGTCCGCCTTTCACCGTTATTTTCGATGATAACAACTGAACCTTTCGGGTCATGAGCCTTATCGGCTTCACTTGCAGAAGACGAACTGCCGCCGTGCTGCATCTTGATGCTGATGATCTTGCATTTGGGGTATTTACATTCAATTGTGTCAGTTAGCTTTCTTCCCCTGCGGTCTTTTTTCGGGGTAAACAGCCGAATGATTATGATGAACGGAAACAGAAGTATCAGAAATAGTAGGTTCAGTTTATTCATGGTGTTACCTCCCTTCACGTTTTGTCATTCTTATCTGTCGATCGTTACCCTAACTTGTTTATCCTTACATCACCCGACGATGCGCTTATGCTCAGCTTGTTTTCGCCGCTGCCGCAGGTGTAGGTGTCATCACCTGTCTTTGACATAGGCAGATCGTAGCTTACATCACCTGAGGAGGTGTTTATCTCAGCTGTAAAGCCTGCATCTTCGGGAAGTGTAATATCGAGCTTGCCCGACGAGGAGGAAACGCTCACTTCCTTGGGCATCTTTCTGAGAGTGATGTCCTTATCGCCCGAAGAACTGCTCGCTTTAAGAGTGTCTGTGTATTCGCAGTCTACTTCTATCTCTCCGGATGAGGTGCTTATATCAATGCTCTGTGCATCGCCCTTCTGGTCAATAGTTACTTCGCCTGATGAGCTGTCTGCGTCAATATCAGATGCAATACCCGAAAAGCTGATATTGCCCGATGATGAGTCGGCATTAAAGCTGCCTGCGTTGCCGTTGTAGGTGAGCTTTCCCGATGAGGAATCCATTTCTGCGGTCTTTGCAGCCACACCCTCGCAGACTATATCGGCAGACGAGGTGTTCACCTTTATGTCCTCAAAGACAGTCTCTGCGGGAACGGTTATCTCAAGAGTCTTTTCTGCGCTTTTGCTGTATCTCTCGCCAGATTTGCAGAACCTTACATGAAGCGTGCTGCCGTCTGCCCAGGTGTGGACTTTGAGATTGTCATCAAGGTCTGCATCGGTCGTTTCCTTCACCTTGACCGTGCTGCCGCCTGCGGAAACTGTTACCTTTCCGCTTACCCAGTCAATATCAAGGGTGTCTATCTTATCTGTTATCTCACGGTCGCCTGCCGTGTATTTGTCTGCGTTGTCATAGCTTACTGCAAAGCCGTTTACAAAGCCCGCCGAGCAGCCGCAAAGGCACATCATTACTACACTTATCATTACTGCAAATAAAACTGTCTTTTTCATATTATTTGTTCCTCCTCTTTTTTGCTCTGAGCATACCTATCAGAGTGAATACTGCACCGATTATCATGCATACAACTGCAAGTGCTGTAAATGTTCCGAATTCATATCTGTTATTTTCTGTCTCTATATAGATAAGTGATGTGTGTTCGCCAAGGTTGAATATAAGGCTGCTGACTGTCATTATAACTGCTGTAATGCCAAGCGCAGCGGCGGTCTTGATAAGTTTGCCTGCTTTGAGATAGCGTATTATCGCAAACAGCCCCCATGCCCAGATAAGTATAGGAAGTGAGATGAATGCGGCTAAGTTATAGTATCCTGCACCAAGCCCGTTTGAGAGACCTATGCAGAGCATCATAATGATATAAAGCGCTGTATCAAGCCCCATTACCGCAAGACCCTTGTGGTTGCCGAGTATTGCAGACACAGGCTTTGCTTTTGCGGCAAACGGTGCAAAGAATACCGACAACCCAAAGAGTGTCGATGATGCCGCCGTAAAGAACCAGCTGCCGCCCGTAACGGCACAGCATACTCCGAAAAGGAGCATCAGGCTGACAGTGAATGAGCCAAGTGTCCACAAAGCCTTGTTTTCAGGAACGAGCAGCGGAACAACTATAAGCGATGCAGGTATCAGCATAGCCGATAAAACTATCATCACCCATGATATTCCGCCGGTAGCAAGCCCTACAATAAGGCAGATAAGCACGGGAAGCATGAACACTCCCGCAAAAACCGTTCCTACGACTGCACTCTTGCGCTTGAAGAACTTTGCCTGTGCCGAGATAGCATCGCTGCGGTCGGCTTCGATGATGCTTTCGATCTCTCCGCTTTTACGCATAGATTCGAGATAATCACTACATTCCTTACATTCTTTAAGATGCTCCTCAACGGCGCTGCGGCTGCTTTCGCTGCAAATGTCGTCCTGATAAAGCGGAAGGAGATCTCTTATGATATCACAGTTATTTTTCATTTTCGTCTAACCTCTCTTTCAGTTTCATCCGTGCACGATGATAAGTGACTCTTGCCCATGACTCGGTCTTCCCGAATATACTCGCTATCTGAGAGAAGGAAAGCTCTCCGAAAACTCTCAGCTGAAAGACTTCCTTATAAGGCTCCTCGAGCTCGTGAAGCGCCCGGTGTATCAGAAAGCACTGATCTTTATCTGTCAGGCTCTGTTCAAGGTCTTTGCTGTCGTCGGGAGTTGCCTCGGGTATCTCGCCGCCGTTTCGTGAGTTTCGCCTCAGCTCATCGGTATACAGGTTCTTTGCTATCGCACACAGCCACGAAAGCTGCTGTGCCTCGCCCCGAAACGGCTGCTTTGATGTCATCGCTTTAAAGAAGGTATCCTGTGTTATTTCCTGCGCTGTCTCTCTGTTTCCGGCAAGGGTCATCACAAAGGAATACACCTTCATATAACAGGTCTCATACATTTTTTCAAGGGACTCGTCCACTTATCATTGCACCTCCTTTCTTTTAGGCAACACCGTACAAAGCCTTCAGGCGGTCTTTGTGCGGTTTTGCTGTTACATAGGTTAGACGGAGAAAGTCTCATTTCGTTACAAAATAATTTTATTTTTTTTGAAATTTTTTTTTCTGCCCTGTCTGTACTATTATAATAATACTATAAAATGCCGCACCGTTCAGAATGTGATGCACAGCTCCTTGCATCGGCACATCGGGTTGGGAGATCATAAGTTTAAGTATCTCATACGGATCCTTGCTGTCTGTGCGGAGACATATTTCTTTAAGGCAACACCGCACAACCATTGTACGTCAGACACGCAGTCAAATTTTTCGTCAGATTGGCTAAATTTACCGCAGGAATACTAACGTATTTCAAGGTAAATTTGGGTAATATGACGGAAAATTTGCAAGTGGATGGCGTGTAAAGGTATCCGCCGGTGGCCCGGCGGTGTTGCCTTAAAGCTGTTCATTGTGTCTCCTCTTTTCGTGGTCGGGCAGTTATTCACCTGATATTAACTCTATCGTCGAGCATTGTAAAGTCATTACAAAGCCCGAACCTTCCGCAAGTTTTTTAGAGCCGATATTCTTGCTGTGACAAGCCCATACAGGTTTTTTCCCTGATGCTATTATCGCTTTTATCATTTCGTTTACGGCAATCTTCGCCAAGCCTTTTCCTCTGTATTTTTCGGCAGTCTCTACGCCTATATCTACTTCATCGTTGCAAATTGCTGCTGAAAACGCCCATGAGACAGGCACGTTATCATACATGACAGCATATCCGAATCCGTTTTTGAGAAATTGATCGGCGTTCCATGAAAAAGAAGGTGTAATCGTTCCGTCAAGCTGCCCGAGCAATTCTATGTCTATCTTTTTTATCGAATATGCTCTGCTTTCAGTCAAAACTCCTTGATCTGCGTATTCATAAAAACAGCGTTCATTTATTTGTATGTCCGGCATTTTTTTAAAAAACCGAGTTATGTATTCTTTCTCGGAAAACAACACAAAACGCCTTTGTGATCTTTTCATAAGAGAATACACATCATTCAGAAAGGTCTCTTCCGTATCTCCGCACAGAAATGCAAAACCGCAGTCATGGTGAAAAAGCATTGCCTTCCCGTCAGTATAAGCTTCTCCGCTTTGATAGCCCTGTGTCATCGACATCGGATAAACAGTTCCGCATTTTATCTCTTTTGCAATATCATTATACTGCGAATAGTTTTTTACTTTGTACATGATACTCCTCCGCAAATCAAAAACGAGTTATGGTGTAACGAGGTCCTTCTTCGCCTATTTTGCCGTTTAATACAAATCCGCATTTTTCAAGGACTCTTTTTGAAGCAGCGTTTTCGGGCTCTGTTTCGGCTTCAATAGCAGTTACGTCTGGTTTATTCAAAGCCCATTCCAGGACCGCTTTTACTGCTTCGGTTGCATAGCCGTTGTTTTGATGTTTTTCATTGATCCCGTATCCTATCTCGGCAATACCGTTTTTATCAAGCCCTTTAAAGCACAATTCTCCGATATGCGTACCGGTCTTCAACTCGATCATCCATATGGCATACCATTCCCATTGATCGGGGTTATTCAGGCAGCCATTCAGCATTTCTGAATAAGCGAGTTTGAGTACATCAATTGTTTGTGACTCTATGAACGTTTCCATTTCTTCCTTAGAAGCTGCATATATTCTCAGTCGTTTGGTCTCTATCATTATGACCTCCAGTTGAATTAGGATTTACCGCATCACGAGTGGTGTTGGTATTTTATATTATAGCATACTTTGAACTTCATTTCAACCGGAGCATAGCTTACCTTAACAATGGTCAAGGTGAAATAGTGCATAAATAATAAGGACTAAGCGAAGATAATAAAATATCCCCTCACTCATAACCAATGGTATGAATGGGGGGATCATTTCAAAGAACTTATCATGTTTTACCCAAAACATAATATTATTAAATGACAACGGGATAAACTAAACACCGGCTCGTAGGGTGTGCTCTGAGCCGGTGTTATTGCGTTATATCAAATTGGTTTAATACTCAATAAGTTCTTCCATACGGCAATGAAGCGCCTTGCTCAGCCGAAGTAAGGTGATGGCTGCGGCGTTGTTGATGTCTCTTTGACGCTGCTCAAAAAGCTGTATCTGCCGCACGGCGACACCTGAATCGGCGGCAAGCTGTGACTGAGAAAGCCCGCAGTTTATACGCTTAGTCTTAAGACGTGTGGCAGGCATTGCGTTTTTTATAAGCTCGTCCATATGCTGAGTGAAGTGTTCAATATCCATTTCGTGATAAACAGAGTACATTGAAATGATGTCTGACAAGGGAACGGCATTCAGTATTTCCATAAACGGTCTTGATGAATGCCACTGATAATATGCAAGCGCCCAGCCGCACCAGTATTCAGGGCTTTTATCAAGATACATAATATCTTCGCTGTCTGTAAACGGAGTATTTGTCTGTGAAAGAACTGACCTTGCAAGCTCACAGCCTGTCATACCTGCAACATATTTCGGATTGCCGCTGCCAAACTGTTTAGATGCATCAGAGACTGCAAAAGCTGTGCCGAATACATCAGGCTCCAGATGCAGAGTAAGCACGGCAAAATCAACTGCGTGGCCTAAAATGCTTTGTGCTGTATTGATATATGATTCATCGTAAGCGCGGATCTCCATTCTTAATGCCCTCCCTCATTATATCGAGCATAAAAATATCATTTATGCTGTCCTGCGAGCGTTTCGTTTTTCTGTATTCACGGCGTGCTTCGGTGTCCCTTGTGTTTTTCTTGATATAGTAGGTCTCGGCATCGGCAGGCTCTGCACCTGCAAAACGGATATGAGAAAATGATCGTTGGCTTTTGAAAACTATTTGTTCTCCAAGCTTGCCGAGCAGCATAGCTTCCGAGAGCTTTGACAGAGAGATCGTTCCTGCGACAAAATCCTGAGCGAACGAAAAATAAGAGTCATCTGCACGGTAACCGATGATAACATCATAATCGGATGGGTCTATAAAGAAGTTTTTATACAGATACTCTTTGGCTTCCTCTGAAATGCTTCCGCTCTGCCAGTATGTCCTGAACTTTGTCAGTATGGCAAGCCAGTTTAAAATAGAATAATCAGGTGAATTCAGATTCAGCACTGACAATCCGTCAAGATCTGCGTCATAGCGATTGGCAAAGCCGTCACGATTGTCAGAGCAAGCCCATTCTTTGGCAAGCTCAATACTCTCGGTCGTATAGAATCCATATCCATAATCATTTGCTCTTTTGCTGCCGTTATACGTCGGTGTCTCTATAATATGGTCAGAACCATGATAAACGATCATAAAAATCACTCTCCCAAGTATTATTATATCGCCATAGCGATACAATGTCAATAGGCGCATCTGTTTTTCGGTAAAGTGCATAAATGAAATTATGCAAAACTGACGTTGATGATGTCGATCATAACGCCTTCGCCCGCAGATCATAAAAGTCATTTACTCATCACTCAGCTCAGATGTCTCACACCCGAAGACCTCAGCCGTTTTTGCGAGCTTGCTCTGATGATAAAGCTTTGTTTCCCCGTTTTCCCAGCGAATATATGTCGAGCGGTCAATGCCTATGAGCGTGGCCGCTTGTTTTTGCGTTAAGCCTTTTAGCGTGCGGTAGTATCTCAGCTTGTTCTTTGTCGGCGCATCCTTACCAATAGGGCAGGGGAGGTCATTCGGGCTGAAGCTGTGCTTATACAGCATTTCTGTTTTGTCGGGCTTGTCCGGCGAGGTCACGAGGTAAAGACTGTCAGATACCTTGCAGACAAATTCTCTGCGATCATCTCCGACATCTGTGTCCGTGTTGATAGAATAGCGTTTTCCACACACCTGCTCGCATATGTCGCAAAGCGTGTGCCTTTTTTGTAGTCAAAGGTCGAAACGCCTTTTATCAGCCCGACTGTGCCTATCGAGATAAGGTCGTCCTGCTCGGAAGATGTGTTGTAGTATTTTTTGATGATGTGTGCGACCAGGCGCAGATTGTGGCTTATCAGCTTGTCTCGTGCTCCCTTGTCGCCCTGCTCCATTTTCTCAAAGCATTCTCTCTCCTCGGCGGCTGACAACGGCTTCGGGAAGACGCTGCGCCCGTCAAAGTGAAGTGCGAAGTATAAAAGGTTTTCGCACAGAAACCGGTATATATGCTCAAACATGATTATCCCCTCCGGGAGTATTATATTCACCGGAGGGGTCGTACTATTCTTATATTATGTGCTCTGTCACAAAGCCCTTTCTCCCGAGTGCAGAGCGATTAGCTTGTCGCCCATGATGCCCTTCATCATCTCAAAGGCAGGTATCCCCGTGCAGTGGCCGCTGTAAAAGACAGTGTGCATTTTTGAGAGCTCCTCTGCTGTCTGAATGATGACAGCCATTTCTTCATCGGTGTACACGCCGTCCTTTTTCATCATGTGAAAGCCTGTCAGACAAAAGTCGGGCTCACTTTGGAATATCTCTTTGTAGCGGTCGAGGATATTGAGTATCCCGTTGTGTGAGCAGCCCGAGAGCAGCCAGCGTTTGTCGCCTTGTGTGATGACAAGACACTGCTCGTGCGAAAAATCATCAGGCACCTTCACGCCGTTTTCGAGCCGTGAGAGTTTGAGGTTCCCTTGAGGATAGCACCGCCTGCCTGTTATGCCGCTGAATAAAAACAGCTCGTCATCAAGCTGCATATCGCCGTCAATGAGCTGAATATTCGGCAGGTTCAGTATGTCCTTGTCAATGCCTATGTAACGCTCGCCGTTGTAGTGCGGCTCGGCAGCTTTTTGCTGCATTATTATCTGTGCAGTTCGGTTTACCTGTGAAAATGGGAGTATGCCGCCCGAATGGTCATAATGCCCGTGGCTGAGAATGACCGTGTCAACAGCCGATAAGTCAACTCCTAAGACCTCAGCGTTTTTCACTACGGCATCAGTCTGCCCCGTGTCAAGCAGCAGCTTGTGCTTTTGCGTCTCGATGTAGAGCGAAAGCCCGTGCTCTGCTGTGCAGCGCTCATCACCGCAGGTGTTTTCTACAAGTGTTATTATCTTCATAGGCTTACCTCTCGGGCGGGTTTTCTTCAAGATACCTGTCAAGTATCTTCGCCGCCGTGCGCACAAACTTTATGCAGGGGCGCACCTTGTAATACTGCTCTGTGCGCTTTTCGGGTGTGGGGGTGCTTGTTACGCCAAGGCCTTTTAAAAGGTCACGGCAGATGATAGTTTCGTGCTCCCTGCGAAATTCCTCTGCAAGGTACTGAATGCGCTTGTAGTGCTCGGTCTTGACATTATGGTCAAGCTCCGTTCCCTCGCCGTAGAGGATACCTGCTACCATGAACATCGCCGAGCAGGTGCCGCATACCTCACGCATACGCCCCATTCCGGCACCGAAGGAGGACGACAGGCGCTTTGCAAGCTGCTCGTCCATGCCTGTTACATCTGCAAAGGCCACAAACACCGACTGGGCGCAGTTCATGCCCCCGGCAAAGAGCGAGGCGGCTTTTTCAACGTGGTCGTACTTCATCAGTGTTTACCGCATCCGTGGTCGCCGCATGAGTGACCCTCGCTGTGCTCGTGACCGTGGTGGTCGCAGGTGGGGCTCTCATTCTGTATAAGTGTCTTTGCAAGGAACGAAGCCACCGCATCATCAGCGCTGCCCATGTTGCCGCCGTAGAGAGTGATGCCTGCCTCCTGCATAGCCATCTGTGCTCCGCCGCCGATGCCGCCGCAGATAAGCACATCAGCCTGTGCATTTTTCAAAAATCCTGCAAGTGCGCCGTGCCCTGCACCCTCAGTGCCGACCACCTGTTCGTTTATCACCTTGCCGTCAGCTATGTCGTAGAGCTTGAACTGTTCTGTCCTGCCGAAGTGCTGGAATATCTGTCCGTTCTCATAAGTTACTGCTATTCTCATAATGCCTGTTCCTTTCCTTGCTATCTCCTGAGAGATGCTGTTATTGATCGTGTAGTTTCCGCCCGAAATAACGATGCGCCTGCCCTCGACCAGCGCCTGTGCAAGCTTTCTGCGTGCGGTGTCGTATATCGCCGTGACAGTAGTGCGTGCAACGTTCATCTGAGCTGCACACTGCTCCTGCGTTTTGCTGAAATAGTCTATCAGCCGTATCGTCTCAAACTCATCAAGCGACATAATTACCGTGTCGCTCGCCTTGTCCTGATCGGGCGCAAAGCTCCAGTAATCAGGGTAGCAGCATATCCGGCGTGATTTTTGCGGTCTTGGCATAGCCACATCTCCTTTCTGACTTATGTCAATTATAACATAATTTTCGACTTATGTCAAGTATCGCTTCTACGGCACCTGATCATTTACGGTTTTGAGCATTTTACACAAAATCATTGACATTTGTGTTAAATTGTGCTATAATAGTAACAAATCAGACGGGTGTTACGGGGAGGTGACAGTATGGGATTTTTTGAATCGATAAGCCAGCAGCTCTCGAATATCTCAAAGGAGATAAGCAACGCCAAAAAGAGCTACAACGACGCTGTTTCAGTGGAGAAGCCGGGTGACTGGTGCGCAAAGCTGTGTATCCCGAGCGAGAACTGCAAGGACTGTATAGAGGAGCGCAGGCTCACAGAGGCAATGCTAAAAGAGCTTGAGACTATGGAGGACTATGCCGAAAGCTCACCCGAGGAGATAAAGGAGCTTATGAAAAGCAGGCTTTCCAAGTGTACTCTCTGCGGTGCGCCGATAGAGAGCGGCGAGAGCGCTTGCCCATACTGCGACACCGACTACCCCGAGGGCATGATAAGCATAGACATTCCCGTTTCAAAGGCGGAGAGAAAGAGCGCTATGCTAAAAAAGGCCGAGGAGGCGTGGGGGCACAGTGTTAAATGCGGTATGATAAGTGTAAAAAACATCAAGGAGCACCCGGCGCAGGGGTTTATCGGAAAGCTGTCGGGGCTTGCTGTCGGGCTGGCAGATGCAGGTGCAAACCTCAATAAGATGGATTCCTCGCAGATACAGCAGATGGCAAAGCAGTATAATGAGAGCCTTTCGGGGTATCTCAGGGGTGCTATCAGCGGCAGTTATCATTCCTTTGGCAGCTATAAGCTCGAGGAAGAAAGAAAGAGAATGAACGAGCAGGCTGCACGCAGCAGGCAGATAGAGGCTGAGCGGCAGGCAAAGCTCAGCCAGATACAAAATGAAAGACATCAGCGCGAGCTTGGAATGATAAAGATACGGACTCCGCAATACAGCGGAGGTGCTGACAGATTTTGCGGCAACTGCCGATATTTCTGGGGCGGTAACAACTGCTCAAACGGCGGGCACACAAACGGTGCAAGCGACTATTGCGGATGTTGGGCGCTCAAATAGCAAAGAGGTGACAAGATGGGACTTATAAAAGCATTTACACAGAGCGCATTCTCATATATCGGCGATATATGGGAGGACTATATATACTGTGACGCTATGAGCAGCGATGTGCTGATACAGAAAGGCCACGCCAAAAGCTCCGGCGGCGGTGCGAACAAGGACGATAATGTTATCACGCAGTTCAGCCGCATAGCCGTTAATGCCGGGCAGATGCTCATTATCGTCGAGGACGGGCGTATAGTTGACTTCACTGCCGAGCAGGGGGGTTATGAATACAGCTTTGACACCGAGCCGTCAGCTTTCACAGGCGATTTCGGCGATGCGCTCGATGCAGCCTTTGAGCAGATGAAAAAGCGTTT
The DNA here is from genome assembly GCF_000686125.1 of Ruminococcus sp. NK3A76. NCBI lineage: Bacteria > Bacillati > Bacillota > Clostridia > Eubacteriales > Oscillospiraceae > Ruminococcus > Ruminococcus sp. NK3A76. The sequence continues at coordinate 2,300,228 of NZ_JMMA01000002.1, read as the reverse complement.
TGCATTCGGCGGTATCGCAGGCAAGGATCAGCGTGCATACTTTGTAAACACCAAGGAGATAATGAACACACGCTTCGGCTTTGGCAACGTGCCCTACCGTGACAGCGAGTTTGACCTGACTATAACCGTGCAGGGGTACGGCGTGTTCTCCTTTATGATAACCGACCCGATAACCTTCTACACATCAGTCAGCGGCAACGTGGCAGAGCGCTATGAGAAAAAGCTGCTCGAGCCGCAGATAAAGGCCGAGCTAAGAGACGCTATCCTGCCGGCGCTCGGCGAGCTTGCAAAATCAGGTGTGCGCTACGACGAGCTGCCATCGAAGACCAAGGAGCTTACAGATATCCTCCGTGAGAAGACGGCAAAGCTGTGGAAAGAGGGGCGTGGCATCGAGATAATGTCGATAGCCCTGACAAGCATTCTGCCGGACGATGCAAGCATAGACAAGATAAGAGACCTGCAGGAGAGCAGGGCGTACTCGAAGGACAAGTCGATGCTCGGCGCAAGGGTAGGCGCTGCTCAAGCAAACGCTATGGAATCCGCCGCAGAGAACACCGCAGGCGCTGTGACAGGCTTTATGGGCATGGGGTTTGCGCAGAATGCAGGCGGCGTCAATGTCAACGAGCTGATGAAGGAAGAACCAAAGCCCAAGGCGGCATCTGCCGGCGAGGAATGGGTCTGCGAATGCGGCATGACCAACACCATGCGCTTTTGCCCCAACTGCGGTAAGAGCAGGCCTGAAAAGAAGGTGTGCAAAAGCTGCGGCTTTGAATTCCCGGCCGAGCTTATGAAAATGAAATTCTGCCCTAACTGCGGCAGCAACACGGAGGGACAGTGATCTTTATGAGCGAGCACAGAAGCATTATAGCGCTCGACGGTGCAGAATACTTTGACAAAAAGCTGAGTCTTGGCCTTAAGCTCACTGTCAGGGCTTATGTGGGCTATTCGGGTGAGCTTGATGACAGGCTGATAGCTGCCACAGATAAGGCGTTTGAAAAGATACTCAGCGAAGGCCTTAACACACTCGCAAGGAACGGCTGCTCCTATGATGAGATAATAAGGCATCAGGCCGAGCTTTGCGATATGATGAAAGAAGCAGTCGGCAGCCTTGAAAACATGAGGCGGTATATCAAGGTCGAGTCGCTTACCTTAAGGGAGCTCTACCCGGCGCTTGAGGATCACCCACGAATCATCAAGGCTAAAAAGCGCATAGCCGACAGCGGCAGCATCACAAAGACATGGGTGTGCAAAGGCTGCGGCAGCGAGCAGACGGGGAAGTTCTGCAAGATATGCGGCACCGGCAAGGACGGCACACCGCCTTCGCAGGAGAAAAAAGCGCTCACTGATAAAGCTAATGCATAAATAAAACCGGGCGGTATCCCAGAAAAAATGGGTGCCGCCCGGAGTATTTTACTGTGGAAGAACAAAGTCGCTTATCTCAAAATGCCAGGGCTTTTCGCATTCGCAGCCTATGTCGTTAAGCCTTAGCTGGTTTGCAAAGTGCTCGGCATACCTGGGGTCATCGTTTCGCTGCATTATGTTTATGCAGAAGATGTCACGCAGCGAGAATATCTCGACCGATATTCCGCCGCTAAGACTCATGTCAAGAAACGGATAAAAGCTCTCGATGTACTTGTCAAGTCCGCAAAAAGGCACACGCCCGGTGTAGCTCACCTCAAAGGTGTTCTGTCCGATGCTGTCTGTAAGAAATGCCTTCATGTGCTTATGCTTTTCTTTGAGCGAGAGCGTGCCGAGCTTTTTCTCGTTTGCTATGTGCGCATTGATGCTCAGCTTGTCGTTGTCATCATCAGCCCTGACGATTATTGTGCCTCGTGCCATAGTGTTTAGCAGCTCGATATCTCTGTTTCGCATTCTGTTTGTGTAGGTGATAGGCACTATGTTTACATGGCACATATGGCTCAACGGCTTGCCGAGAGCCTTTCTGTACTGGTGCTGCATACCGCATACTATCGGCAGCTCAGTATCAGGGTGCAGCTCGGATATGGCACGGTACATTATCGAGGCTATGAACGATGCCGGGCTTCCGTCAACGCTTGAAGCAAACCTCATCATGTCCTTCTGCTTGATCTTGAAGCAAAAGCAGGTCCATTTGTCACGGCTCTCATAGCCTGCCGGCTGGTCATCGAGCGTGAATATCTTCTCCTCCCTGTCGTTTATCCCGAGCGGAGCTGTATCCACAGGCTCGTCAGGGAAGGGGTAGTCCTCAGCCTCGGCCTCAGCTATCTCGCTGTCAGGCAGGTTGATCCCTGAGGTGTCAAACTCATCCTCCGGGTGAAGTATGTGCAGATAGCTATAAAGCAGCGTCTTTATAAAAGGAAACTTGCCGTTGCCGTCTGTCAGGAAATGCGATGTGTCAATGTATATCCTGCTGCCCTCATATGCTATGGCGAAAAGATGTCCGCCGCTTTCCTCACCGCCGAGGGGAATGGCTCTGCTGCCGTGGCTTATGACAAGCGGGCTGGGGTCATGCTCCAGAACATAGCTCTCGCCCCTGCGCACCAGCCTGACTGAAAAATACGGGTATCTTTTGATAGCCAGGCCGGCAGCTTCTCTCAGCGCTTCTGCGTCCACCGGCTCTGTGAGCTCAATGTGCGTTCTTATCGTGTTGTGCAGGTCACTGCCTGCGGCGTATAATAGGTTGTTTACTCTGTATTCCATGCTTCTCACCAGTTGTTTTTAGTATCTTTCCGTTAATTATATCATAAATTCTCTTAAATTTCAAGTGCCGGGCGGATATTTGCTGCAAAATTGAGAATTCAGAATAAATTAAGACTTATCTTCTGTGCGGCTATTGACAAAGCGGCGTATTAGTGGTATCATTATCTTGCAGAGATAAAAAGGGAGCTTTGAATAGGCTGAGAGGAAGCAAAGCTATGCTTCGACCTGAAACCTGATTCGGATAATGCCGACGTAGGTGCTTTATGATGCGTTTTGTCATTATGTGCATTTGCTGAGGTCTTCCGTTTTGGGAGCCTCTGTTTTTATGTTGATAATGAAAGGAAGTGGCGAAAGGATATCCCGATGATTCGGGCGGATAGAAGGGGAGCGCCTTGTGTCTTGTATTTTTGCGATGGGAACCCGTGTTTCGGGGTGAGAGGCAGGAAATGACCTGCGACCGCAAATCAAGGCGATACTGCATGACCATTGTACAGTATTGCCATAAGCGAAAAGAGGAATTCAAGATGAAAAAACAAGAAAGCATCATGAAAATGGTCGTGCTCTCTATGCTCGTTGCACTCGGCGTGGTTATTTCGCCTATACTTCGTGTAGAGGGTATGTGCCCTATGGCGCATCTTATCAATATCGTGTGCTCGGTACTTCTCGGGCCGTGGTATTCTCTGCTTTGCGCCACACTGATAGGAATAATAAGAATGACCCTTATGGGCATACCGCCGCTGGCACTTACAGGTGCGGTGTTCGGGGCATTCCTTTCTGGAGTGTTCTACCGTCTTTCAAAGGGCAAGCTGCTCTTTGCCGTGCTCGGCGAGATAATCGGAACAGGCCTGATAGGTGCTGTCGTGTCCTACCCTGTGATGAAGTTCATCTGGGGGCGTGACGGCTTGGGCTGGGTATTCTATATCCCGTCGTTCATTGCAGGAACGCTTATCGGAGGAAGCATAGCGTATATCTTCCTTAGAAAGCTCGCTGACAACGGCACTCTTGCAAATATGCAGAAGCGCCTTGGCTCGCCTGTGTATGCCGACAACAGCAGCCCGCTCACTACAGCGCTGACAATAGCGGCATTCGGTGCGGTATCCTTTATCGTCGTCAAGGTGCTGGGCGGAGTTTTAGAGCTTAGTGCAAAGACGACATCGTATGTAGCCTATGGCTTTGCGGCGGCCTTTGCAGTCGCAGCGCTTTTAGTTTTTACAGTCAAAAAGACCGGAGGGGAAAGGCTTGGAGCTGATAAGTGACATACGAGCCGGTGTCAGAAATGAAAGACCGCTCGTTCACTGTATAACAAACCCGATATCCATAAATCCCTGTGCTAACGTTATCCTCTCGACAGGGGCACGCCCGATCATGGCAGAGCACCCGGAGGAGGCAGCAGTCATCACAGGCACGGCAGGTGCGGTGATGCTCAATCTCGGCAATATCACCGATGTTCGCAAGCAGTCGATGATGATAAGCGCAAGGGAAGCAAGTACAAAGGGAATTCCGTTCGTGCTCGACGTGTGCGGTGCGGCCTGCCTTGCAACAAGGCGGAGCTATGCGCTGGAGCTTACCGGTAAGTACACGCCCTCTGTGGTAAAGGGCAATTACTCAGAGGTCGTCGCTTTGCTAAGAGAGGGCTATTCGTCGTCCGGGGTCGATGCTGACTTAGCACTCACAGCCGATGATGCAGCGCTTGCCGCTGTAAGCCTTGCAAGGAGCACAGGCTCGGTAGTCATAGCAAGCGGCAGCACAGATATAGTAACAGACGGGCAGGATATCGCCCTTATACATAACGGCACCCCTCAGCTTGGCACGATAACGGGCACAGGCTGTATGCAGGGGGCGCTGTGTGCGGCGTATCTGTCAAAGGCAGCAGCTTTTGATGCAGCAGTTGCCGCAGCGGCAGTGTTCGGCATATGCGGCCAGCTTTCTGAGACTGACAAGGGCTCGGGGACTTTCGGTGTTTACCTGCTCGATGCACTCTCGACAGTGACAGACGAGCAGATAGCGGCGCTTGCAGACATAGAGCGCAGAGCCGCACAGTAAAGCGTATTTCATTTTTGGAGGAATAAGTGTGAAACAGCTTGACACAAGGATATATTTTATAACCGACAGCACTATGTACACCGAGGAGGAGTTTCTTTCCCGTGTAAGGGCAGCTCTCGAAGGCGGTGTGAGCCTGATACAGCTTCGTGAGAAGGAGCGCACGACAAGGGAGTATATCGCCCTTGCAGAGAAGGTACACGCACTGACAAAGGAGTTTGGTGTGCCGCTCATCATAGACGACAGGATAGACGTAGCACTCGCCGCAAAGGCCGAGGGCGTTCACTTAGGACAGAGCGATATGCCGATAAAGACAGCCCGTGAGATACTCGGCGATGACTTTATAATAGGTGCGACCGCCAAGACTGTCGAGCAGGCGAAAGAAGCATATGAGCAGGGGGCAGATTACCTCGGCGTCGGGGCAATATATCCTACCACAACAAAGGTCAAGACAGTGCTCACATCAACTGAGATGCTCGATAAGATATGCAAGACAGTGCCGATACCCGTTAACGCTATCGGCGGCCTCAACAAGGACAATATAGATGTCTTAAAGGGCATAGGCATAGCAGGCGTGTGCGCTGTAAGTGCGATAATGAAAGCTGACGACCCCAAGCAGGCGGTAGAGGAGCTTTCGCAGGCAGTTAATGACAAGCTGGGCTTTTGAAAATTAGGAGAACACTTATGAAAACAGCATTGACGATAGCCGGAAGTGATTCCTGCGGCGGTGCAGGGATTCAGGCTGATATAAAAACTATGACGATGAACGGCGTTTATGCTATGAGTGCAATAACAGCGCTCACGGCTCAGAACACCACGGGCGTTCGTGCGATATCTGAGGTGACGCCTGAGTTTTTAGAGCAACAGCTCGATGCCGTGTTTGAAGATATCTTCCCTGATGCGGTGAAGATAGGCATGGTGGCATCGACACAGCTGATAGAGGTAATAGCAGACAGGCTGAAGAAGTATAACGCCAGAAACATAGTCGCAGACCCGGTAATGGTCGCAACAAGCGGCTCGGCTCTTATAAAGACCGACGCTGTGCAGGCACTGACCGAGAGGATTTTCCCCCTCGCAGCATTGGTAACACCGAACATTCCCGAAGCACAGGTGCTTTCGGGCTTGGATATAAAGGACAGAAACGATATGCAGAAGGCAGCTGAAACTATAGCTTCACGCTATGGGTGCGCTGTGCTGCTCAAGGGCGGCCACAGTGTCAGCGATGCAAGCGACCTGCTCTGCTCGGACAAGGGCTTTGAGTGGTTCGAGGGCAGGCGCATCGACAATCCCAACACCCACGGCACAGGCTGCACGCTGTCAAGCGCTATAGCATCAGATCTCGCAAAGGGGTTTGACCTGAGTGAGTCGGTGCAAAGAGCCAAGGAGTATATCTCGGGCGCTCTTGCGGCACAGCTCGACTTAGGACAAGGCTCAGGGCCTATGGCGCACTCGTTTGACCTGCGTTCAAGGTTTTCGGAAGAAAAATGCTGAAAGGAAAAATGTCATGAGAAATTATACCACACAGATGGATGCTGCAAAGAGAGGCATCATCACCCCCGAAATGAAGATAGTAGCAAAGAAGGAATACCGCACCGAGGAGGAGATAAGAGACCTCGTTGCTAAAGGTCAGGTGGCTATATGCGCTAACAAGCTGCACACCTGTATCGACCCTGAGGGCGTAGGCTCGATGCTGCGCACAAAGATAAACGTAAACCTCGGCGTTTCAAGAGACTGCAAGGATTACGATATCGAGATGCAGAAGGTAAACGCTGCCGTTGATATGGGTGCCGAGGCTATCATGGATCTCTCGTCGCACGGCAACACACAGCCATTCCGCCGCAAGCTCACAAGTGAGTGCAAGGCTATGATAGGCACAGTGCCGGTTTACGACAGCGTTATACACTATCAGCGTGACCTTGCAACACTCACAGCAAAGGACCTTATCGACGTTGTAAGGCTCCACGCAGAGGACGGTGTTGACTTTGTTACCCTTCACTGCGGCATAACAAGAAAGACTATCGAGCAGATAAAGAAGCACAAGCGCAAGATGAACATCGTATCCCGTGGCGGCTCGCTTATCTTTGCATGGATGAGCATGACAGGCGAGGAGAACCCGTTCTATGAATACTTCGATGAGATACTTGACATCTGCCGTGAGTATGACGTGACTATATCTCTTGGCGATGCCTGCCGCCCCGGCTGCCTTGCCGATGCGAGCGACGTATGCCAGATAGAGGAGCTTGTGCGTCTCGGCGAGCTTACAAAGCGTGCGTGGGCAAAGGACGTTCAGGTAATGATAGAAGGCCCCGGCCATATGCCGCTTGACCAGATAGAGGCTAACATGAAGATACAGCAGACTATCTGCTCGGGTGCGCCTTTCTATGTTCTCGGGCCGCTCGTTACTGATATCGCTCCCGGCTACGACCACATCACATCTGCCATAGGCGGTGCGATAGCAGCATCAGCAGGCGCTGCATTCCTCTGCTACGTTACCCCGGCCGAGCACCTTGCACTGCCGAATGTTGACGACGTAAAGCAGGGCATAATCGCATCTAAGATAGCAGCTCACGCAGCCGACATTGCAAAGCATATCCCCCACGCAAGAGATATCGACGACAAAATGGCCGACGCAAGGCGCAACTTTGAATGGGACAAGCAGTGGGAGTGTTCTATTGACCCCGAAACTGCAAAGGCTATCCGTGACAGCCGTGCCCCCGAGCATGACGACACCTGCTCGATGTGCGGTAAGTTCTGTGCTGTAAGAAGCATGAACAAGGCACTTGCAGGCGAGATGGTAGACATTCTCTGATAAAACAGTATACAGCAAAAAGCTCCCGCTCCATTACGGAACGGGAGTGTTTTTGTTATTCGGTGACTATGATATTTGCAGGGTTCATTCCCCCTGTGCAGGGAACGAGCCAGCCCTCCTCGATGAGCAGGCGAGTGAAAACGCCCACCTCGTCATACATATACATCATCGCCATGTCGTCTATGTACTTTATAAAGCGCTCGGGCAGATGCTCGGCTGTGGCCTGCTTTGCAGATGCTAAGCGCCCCTATGCCTGCTCGCAGAGCTTTTGTGCAAAAGGTTCAAGGATATCAGCCGCTGCCTTTGCCTGAGCTTTTGTAAAGCAGGGGTAGTTAAGCACTATACTGCTGCCCGGATTTTGTGCAGCACCGCTTTCTATAAGCTCGGTGCAGAGCATCTTTTCAATGCAGTTTCCGGCTGCCTGTTCGCAAGGCCGATAAGCATATTCACCTCTGCCTGAGAATGTATCCAAGACCCTGAGCGGCCGATCTTCTGCCTCATGGCATCGGGTGTGTTTATCTTTACCCAGTGATATTCTATCGTTCCGTGGTCTGAGGCCGATGTGCCCATGAACGGCAGATAAAGGTCGCCTGCCGGGTCTTTTTCTGTGAGAAATCTGCGCACTGTCTCGTCTTCGGGCAGCTCGCCTACGACATCTTCCTCAAAGGCAACACCGCACGACCACCGGCTCTGGCCTTTGTGTGCCATCTGCTTGCCGAATTTCCGTCATAATACCCAATTTCACCTTGTTTTACGCCAGTAAAACTGCGGCAAAAATGGGCATTCTGACGAAAATTCGGAGTGTTCAGCAAAGCTGAACAACCGCATACTGACACACAATGGTCGTGCGGTGTTGCCCAAAATATCGGTATCCGAGCTTTAAAAGCCTTGTGAGTATCAGCCACTTCAGGAAATTGAGCGGCATATCGCACCCGTAAAAGCCCACGCCTTTAAATTCATCGAGCATCTTATCGAGCATCTTGTAAATGCTGCCTTGATGTAGGCGGCACTTTCTTTTAAGCGGTCTTCATTTGCCTTGTGCCTTGCGTCTGCCGAATTCTTTGTGAGTATCACTATGTCGCTCTGATAAAGGCCGTTTTTCTCGCTTAATAGCCCAAGCTCTTTGAGCTTGCCTATCTCGCTTTCAAGATAAGCTTTAGGCACGACGAGCTGTAAACTCAGCTGCTCGTTCTCTCTTGCCTGTTCTTCGAGTTTTTCCCAGCTGCCGTCGGATATCGTCTCGTCAAGCCCGGCTGTCAATACGCAATATCATCATATATGTCAATTGTCACATATAACCTTTAATAATAGCGCCGCCATATACCCCTAAATAATTGGAAAAACCGCCGAAAATAAGCCATTTGATTGACAAATAAGAATGGCTGTGCTATAACAAAATTTGGTGTTGAATTAAGTATATCAATTAACGGAAGGAAGGATCTTTTATGAAAAAAGCATTGGCTGTGGCTTGCTTTGCGGCAGTTCTTGGCGTTTTCGGTGCAGGCGCTGTAAGCGGCACGGACAGCGGTGCAGGCCTTATCAAGGCTTATGCAGAGGACGAAGCACTCGTTTACGGCGATTTTGAGTATTCGCTCGATGAGAACGGGAATGTGACTATCGTAAAGTTTAACGGCACGACGACTGATGTGGTCATACCTGCATCTATCGACGAAAAGCCCGTTACAGCTGTTGCAGGCGGCGCATTCTACGGCTGCACAGGGATAAAGAGCATTAAGTTTGAGTCTGACAAGACAGCTCCCGAAAAGGGCTCGGCCGGCTTTGTGGCAGACGGTGTAAAGGCAGAGGGTGTAAAGATTCTCTGCGGCTATTCATCGCTTGCAAAGAAATACGCTGAGGAAAACGGCTTTGAATGCGAGATAACTGACCTTGTGGATATAAGCAATGCGACTATCACGCTCTCGCCTGCAGAGTTCACATACGACGGCAGCTCCAAAAAGCCCGGTATCCTTGTGCTTTACGGCGGCAATACTCTTTCTGAGGGCGTTGATTACAAGCTCATCTTTTCAAACAACAACAGCGCAGGAAATGCGGCTGTAAGAATAGTCGGTATCGGCAGGTTCACAGGCTCGGTGGAAAAGAGCTTTACTATAAAGAAAGCATCTCTCACAGGCGCTGAGGTCACTCTTTCGGCAAGCAGCTTTGTGTATAATGCAAATGCTGTTACCCCAACTGTCACAGTAAGGGCAGGCGGCAGGATGCTCGTCAAGAACAGAGACTATACGCTTACATATAAGAACAACGACGCAGTAGGCACAGCCTATGTCACCATAACAGGTATCGGCAACTACGAGGGAAGCCTTCAGAGGAGCTTTTCGATAAAACTCGCAGACGTTACAGGCCTTAAGGCAAAGTCGGCAACTGAGAGCTCTGTGACCCTCACATGGAAAAAGACAACAGGCGCTGCAGGCTATAAGGTGTATATGCTCAACAGCACAACAGGCAAGTATGTGCTCAAGACAACAGTCAGCTCGAACACTGCAACTATATCAGGCCTTACAGCAGGCACAAAGTATAAGTTCGGCGTCAAGGCTTGCAGGACACAGGGCGGTAAAACATATACATCAAAGACAGGCTGCTACACAAAGGTGACGGCAGCTCCGGCAAAGGTCGATTTCAGCATAGCTACCACTCAGAAGGGCAAGGCAAAGCTCAGCTGGAAGAAGACCAAGGGTGCAACGAGCTATGTGGTTTACTACAAGCAGAAAAAGGCTGATAAATGGAAAAAGATAACCACGCTCAGCTCGTCTGCAAGGTCTTATACAGTCACAGGCCTTTCGGGCAAAAAGGGCGGCTATCTCACAGTCAAGGCATTTGTTAAAAACGGCAGCGTCAACTGCGGCGGCAAGTTCAAGGCAAAGAAGATATATAAGTATCAGAAGGCAGCAGCAAGACTTGACGTATGCGGCTGGGATATCAAAAAGGCCTGCTATGCGGCAGCCGTTCCGTGGATAGGCGCAGGACTTCCGAGAAGCGGCAGCGTGACTATGGAATGGTATGCAGACTATGGCTTCTCGCACGGCTACGGCCACTGCTTCTGCATGGCAGCTATGTTTGCTGAAATGGCAAAGACTATGGGCTATGATTGCAGACAGGTACACGGCGCAGTAGGTACGAGCGTTCATTCATGGACAGAGCTCACATTAAACGGCACTACATACATCTGCGACCCCGACTTCATCACTGAGACAGGCAGAAACGGGTTCTGTATAGTTTACGGCACACACGGCACATGGATGTATTCAAAGTACGGTTATGTAGCCACTAAGGGCTGATATCAACGGAGGGAACGACAATGAAAAAAATGATTCTTACAGCTGTTTTAGCAGCGGCAATAATGAGCCTTGCATCATGCGGTACAGACGGCAGCTCGTCTGACAGCAGCTCAAAGGCAACAGCTGCGGCAGCATCGTCACAGGCAGACAGCACACAGAGCAGTCAGGAGACTGAGGCAACGACTACTCAGGCACCCGAGACAACAACTACTGAGGAGACTACTACAACGGCTTCTGAGACTGAAACTGAGACCGAGACGACTACTACAACAGAGGAAACAACAACTACTACCACTCAGGAAACAACCACAACAACGGATGAAACGACCACCACAACAGCCCAGGAGACCGAGGCTCAGACACAGAGCCCTGACGACGGCTGCGTAGGCGATGACGAGGGGCTGTTCTTTTGAGTAAGCAAAGCAAGGGGAGGATACTCTACCTTAGCAGACTAAAGGCTTTGGCGTGTATCGCTGTAGTGGTGCTGCACACCTTCTACGCCGCAGATGCCTTTGCAAAGGACAAGACACAGCATATGCTCATGCTCTCTGTCAGGAACTGCTGTATGTGGGCGGTGCCGTGCTTTGTAATGGCGACAGGCGCTTTGCTGCTCGACCCGGAGCGGAAGCTAAGCTACAAAAAGCTGTTCGGCAGGCTCGTGCTTAAAATGGCGCTTGCGCTTGCAGTGTTCACCTTCCTGTTCGAGCTGTTTGATGAAAAGCTCATCAAAAAAGAGGTCACGGGGGCACTTTTTGTAAACACCCGGGATAACATTATCCTCGGCACCGGCTGGAAGCATATGTGGTATCTCTATCTTATGATAGCGCTTTATCTTATGATGCCCGTGTATAAGGCCGTGACTGAAAAGAGTGACAAGAACCTTGTCTGCTACCTGTGCGTGATACTCTTTGCATTCTTGTCGATGCGGCCTCTCGTTGAGACGGTCACAGGGTCGCAGACGGCGTTTTACATCTGCGTTTACAGTGTTTATCCGCTGTTTCTGTTTTGCGGGTATATGCTGCATAATAAGTATTTCACGCTGCCTGCGTGGTACTATGCGTTTACCGCATCAGTCGGTCTTGCATTTACGGTGTATTTCACCGCTGCCTGCATAGACACCAAGTCAAAAGAGGTCACATCACTGCTCGGCAGCTATTCCTGCCCGATATATGTTGTAACGGCTTTCTGCATCTTCGGCGCTTTCAGTGGCTGCAAGGGTGATAAGAGGATACCTATACTTGATACTATAGCCTGCGAGCTTGAAAGATGCTCCTTCGGCATATATCTTCTGCATATGGCAGTGCTCAAATACATATTCGCCGTCACGAGGTATGACCCCTTCAAATTCGGCGGTGTATGGTCTGTTATAGTTATAGCGCTTGTATCTCTTATGATATCGTATGGCGTTACGAGGATATATTCGCTCATTCCGGTGTTTATAAAGCGCATAAAGCCTGAGCCGGAAGAAGCAAAGAAAGAATAGAATGATCATAACAGCTTGCTGCACTTATTATGTGTAGCAGGCTTTTTTGTTTTCAGCTATTGCAATTTGCTGTGTTTTGTGTTATCATATTAAAAATTGTAAAAATCTATTATAGCAGCTTTGCGTGAAAGGATGTGAATACATGAGCAGTCTCTTTGAAAAGCAGGACAGCCTGAATTCGCCTGTCGAGACATTCGTCTTTGACACAAAGAAAGACCCATTCCCGGTAAAGCCGCACTGGCATTATTTTGCGGAGTTTATATATGTGCTCAGCGGTACGGCATCTATCTCCTGCGACGGCAGACCGTATACCGTAAGTGAGGGCGAGCTGATACTCTTTTACCCTTCGTCGGTGCATTCTATCTACTCGGCAGATGACGGGCAGGTGGTCTTTGCAGGCATAAAGTTTGACCCGGCAAGGTTTCCTAACACCTCGTCATATGCGCCGTCAGTCTCGTCGATATTCAGGTACGCCCAGAGCAATGATATGCAGATACACTTCGGCACACAGACAGCTCAGGCACTGCACAGCCGGGAGATATTCTCAGACTGCGTCAGCGAGACAGAGCAGTATCTCTACGGGCGTGATATCATGCTGAGAGCGCAGATATACAGGCTTATCTTTGGCATAGTAAGGCAGTGGACGGCCTCGGGGCTCAACATGAATAAATGCCCTGTCAGCCCGGCTGAGATATACGGTATCGAGAATATCGCCGAGTATATCGACAGCCGCCTGGAAGAGAATATCCGTGTGGCTGATATCGCCGCCAAGTGCCATATGAGCTATTCGGGATTTGCGGCGAAATTCCGTGAGCAGTACGGCATGAGCTGCAAGGAGTACATTGAGCGCATGAGGATATTCAAATCTGAGGAGTACCTGCTGTTCACCGACCACGACCTTGCGTTTATCAGCCGCCGCACAGGCTTTTCAGACGAGAGCCATTTCATACGCAGCTTCAAAAAGCTCCGAGGGCAGACGCCCAAGCAGTTTCGTATAAAAAGCAGGCAGCCAAAAGTATGAGCTTTTGACACAAAAATAGAATAAATCTCTAATAATGCATAAAAACCGTTGATTGTCTCTTTGAAATATGCTATGATACTAAAAATCAGTGTGATTCAATAGCATTAAGGAGGACACCAACATGAAAATTCTATTTGTCGGCGGCACTGGAACTATCAGCATGGCGATAACAAGGCTTCTTGCCAAAAGGGGCGACGAGCTTTATCTTTTAAACCGTGGCAGCAGGACGTCCGAGCTGCCGGAGAATGTAAGGGTAATAAACGCAGATATCTCCGACGAGGCAGATGTTGCTAAAAAGCTCGAAGGAATGACCTTTGACTGCGTGGGCGAGTTCATAGGCTTTGTGCCGTCGCAGCTTGAGCGTGACTACAGGCTCTTTAAGGACAAGACAAAGCAGTTTATCTATATCAGCTCGGCATCTGCATATCAGAAGCCGCCAAGGAGCCATATCATAACCGAGGAAACACCTCTTGAAAACCCCTACTGGGAGTATTCACGCAACAAGAAAGCCTGCGAGGATTATCTTATGGAGCGCTATGAGAAGGACGGCTTCCCTGTGACAATAGTGCGGCCGAGCCACACCTACGACGAGCGCAGCGTGCCGCTCGGCGTACACGGAAACGGCGGCAGCTGGCAGGTGGTAAAGCGCATAATGGAGGGCAAGCCCGTCATCATACACGGCGACGGCTCGTCACTCTGGACGATAACCCACAACAGCGACTTTGCAAAGGGCTACGTCGGGCTTATAGGCGATCCGAAGGCTATAGGCCAGGCTTTCCACATAACTACTGATGAGAGCGTCAGCTGGAACAGGATATACGGCGCTATCGCACAAGCACTCGGCAAGGAGCTGAAGCCATACTACGTTTCCTCGCAGATGCTTGCAGATATGGGCAGGCAGTATGACTTCACAGGAAGTCTTACCGGCGATAAATCAAACACGGTGATATTTGACAACTCAAAACTAAAGAGTCTCGTGCCGGATTTCAAAGCAGAGATATCCGCTGAGGAGGGCATCAAGATGACGGTCAGGAATATCCTCTCTCACCCCGAGTTCCAGAATGAAGACAAGGAATTCGACGAATGGTGCGACAGGGTGATAGAAGTATTGGAAAAAGCAAAGGAGACTATGAACAATGATTGATGTAAAGGGACGCTGGGCATTCATTACAGGTGCCGCAAGAGGGATAGGATACGGCGCTGCCAAGTTTATGGCAGAGCGTGGCTGCAACCTTGTTTTGCAGGGAAGAACGGCAGAGCACTGCGACAAGGTGCTCGCAGAAGTCAAGGCTCTCGGTGTGCAGGCTTATGCAGTCGGCGCTGAGTTTTCAGACCTTGTACAGGTAGAAAAGATGCTCGATGATATCGACGCACTCGGTGTCGATATAGATATCGTGCTCAACAACGCAGGCATACAGGTCGCCTACAGGACAGAGTATCTTAAGACCCCTGCATCTGACTATGAGCAGAGCTTTAAGATAAACACTATAGCCCCCATGATGATAACCTACCACTTCCTTGAAAAAATGGAAAAGAAGGGCTTCGGCCGTATAGTAAACACCACGAGCGGCATACGACTTGAACCGGAGCAGGCAGGCTACAGCGCAAGCAAGGCAGCGCTTGACAAGGTGACTATGGACCTCGCTTCAAAGGTAAACGGCACAGATGTATGCATAAACATTACTGACCCCGGCTGGTGCAGGACAGACCTCGGCGGTGCGCACGCACCAAATGCCCCCGAAAGCTCGCTGCCGGGCGTTGTGGTGGGTGCATTCATAGACGACAAGCGCTCGGGAAGAAACTTCTCAGCCGGCAATTTCTACGGCCTGATCCTTGAAGAAGCAGTGATCAAGGCCGAGAGCGAGATACCCGTATATACAGGCTCTATAGGGCTCTGATACACACCTTTAAACTCAACACAGCTACAGAAATGAGGACAAGATATATGTACGAGATACTTGACAGGATAAACAGCCCCCGTGACCTTAAAGGCCTGACGACAGACGAGCTTAAGGCTCTTGCGCAGGATATCCGTGATGCGATGCTCAACCGCCTTTCAAAGCACGGCGGCCATTTCGGGCCTAATTTCGGTATTGTCGAAGCGACTATCGCCATGCACTATGTGTTTGACTCGCCGAAGGACAAGATAGTGTTCGATGTTTCGCACCAGTGCTATCCGCACAAGATACTCACCGGCAGAAAGCTCGCCTACACTGACGAGGCGCACTTTAACGACGTGTCAGGCTACACCAACCCCGAGGAGAGCGAGCATGACTTCTTCAATGTAGGCCACACCTCGACCTCCGTCAGCCTTGCAGCAGGCCTTGCCAAGGGCAGAGACCTCACAGGCGGCAGCGAGAATATCATAGCCGTTATCGGCGACGGCTCATTAAGCGGCGGAGAAGCGCTTGAAGGCATCGACTTTGCAGGTGAGATGAACACGAACTTCATCATAGTAGTGAACGACAACGATATGTCGATAGCCGAGAACCACGGCGGAATGTATAAAAATCTCAAAGCTCTGCGTGAGGGCAGCGGAAAGGCCGAGACGAACCTTTTCACAGCTATGGGGCTTGACTATGTGTTCGTGCAGGACGGAAACGACATCGGGCAGCTGATAGAAGCTTTTAAAACAGTTAAGGACAGCGTGAGCCCTGTTGCCGTGCATATAGTCACACAAAAGGGCAAGGGCTGGCAGCCAGCCGAAAAGGACCGTGAGGACTGGCACTGGCATATGCCCTTTGACCCCGAAACAGGCAAAGGCAAGTGGAACTGGGACGGCGAGAGCTACGGCTCGATCACCTGTGAGTTCCTTATGGAAAAGATGAAAAACGACCGCTCGGTGTGCGCTATCACCGCTGCTACGCCTACTCTTATGGGCTTTACCGAGGACAAGCGTGAGCAGTTTAAGGGGCAGTTTTTCGATGTGGGCATAGCTGAGGAGACAGCGACGGCTCTTGCATCGGGCATTGCCAGAAACGGCGGCAAGCCTGTCTTCGGTGTCAACAGCACATTCATGCAGAGGACATACGACCAGATAATGCAGGACGTATGCTTAAACGGCACGGCTGTCACATTCCTTGTGTATTCGGCATCTGTGTGGGGCATGAGCGATGTTACGCATATAGGCATATACGATATACCCATGATATCAAATATCCCCGGGCTTGTATATCTCGCCCCGACCTGCGCTGAGGAATACCTCGCAATGACCGGCTGGGCACTCGAACAGAACAGATACCCGGTAGCTATAAGAGTTCCCTGCAACGGCGTGGTGCATTCAGACAAGGCTTACCCGACAGATTACAGCGAGCTTAACAAATTCGAGGTAACACAGCAGGGGAGAGGTGCGGCTATCATCGCCCTCGGTGACTTCTACCAGACAGGCGAGCAGGCAGCAGCGCTCTTAAAAGAGCAGGGCATAGATGTTACGCTTATAAACCCAAGATTTATCACCGGGCTTGACACACAGCTGCTTGAATCTCTCAAAGCAGAGCACAGCGCTGTCATAACCCTTGAAGACGGCGTGCTCGACGGCGGCTTTGGCCAGAAGATTGCGGCTTTCTACGGCGACAGCGACATGAAGGTCAGCTGCCTTGGCCTTGAAAAGCTCTTCTATGACCGCTACAACGCATCAGAGGTGCTGGATCAGCTCGGCATCACTCCTGAGGCTATAGCGGAAAGAGCAAAGAAAATGCTTGACATATAAACTGAGATATATTTCTCCTCACATAAGAATAACGGCATATCTGCTTTTAGCTTGCAGATATGCCGTTATGCTTTTTAGTATTAGTATCAGCCTAAGTTCGGGAGGTTAGCAAGGCTCTTTGCTATTTCCTCGTCAGACGGGATATAATCGCTCATCTCGCCGTCGTTGAACTTCTGATATGCCACCATATCGAAATAGCCTGTGCCTGTAAGACCAAATAGGATAGTCTTCTCCTCGCCTGTCTCCTTGCACCTGATAGCCTCGTCCATAGCTGCACGGATAGCGTGGCTGCTCTCGGGTGCAGGCAGGGTGCCTTCTACTCTTGCAAAATACTGTGCTGCCTCGAAAACAGATGTCTGCTCAACGCTTCTTGCTTCGATAAGACCCTCATCATACAGCTCGGAGAGCACAGAGCTCATGCCGTGATATCTCAGGCCGCCTGCGTGGTTGGGTGAGGGGATAAAGCCGCTGCCGAGAGTGTACATCTTTGCAAGAGGACAAACCATGCCTGTGTCGCAGAAGTCGTATGCGTACTTGCCCCTTGTGAGTGACGGGCAGGAAGCCGGCTCAACAGCGATGAACTTGTAGTCAGCCTCGCCCCTGAGCTTTCTGCCCATGAAGGGTGAGATAAGGCCGCCGAGGTTGGAGCCGCCGCCGGCGCAGCCGATGATAACGTCAGGCTTTATTCCGTACTTGTCGCAGGCTGCCATTGTTTCAAGGCCTATTACCGACTGGTGCAGCAGTACCTGAGAGAGAACCGAGCCGAGGACGTATCTGTAGCCCTCCTGCGAAACAGCTGCTTCAACTGCCTCGGATATAGCGCAGCCGAGCGAGCCTGTTGTGCCGGGGAACTTTTCGAGTATCTCACGGCCTACCTTTGTAGTATCAGACGGTGAGGGGGTAACGGAAGCGCCGTATGTTCTCATGACTTCACGCCTGAAAGGCTTCTGCTCGTAGGAAACCTTTACCATGTATACCTTGCAGTCGAGGTCAAAGTAAGCGCACGCCATTGACAGCGCAGTGCCCCACTGGCCTGCACCTGTCTCGGTGGTAACGCCCTTGAGCCCCTGCTTTTTAGCGTAGTAAGCCTGAGCGATAGCGCTGTTTAACTTATGGCTGCCCGAGGTGTTGTTGCCCTCGAATTTGTAGTATATCTTGGCAGGCGTGCCGAGAGCCTTCTCCAAGAAGTATGCCCTTACCAGCGGCGAGGGGCGGTACATTTTATAGAAACTTAATATCTCCTCAGGTATCGGGATAAGTGCCGTGTCGTTGTCAAGCTCCTGCTTGGCGAGCTCTTCGCAGAACACTACGCTTAATTCTTCAAGAGTCATCGGCTTGCCTGTGCCGGGGTTTAAAAGCGGAGCAGGCTTGGTCTTCATATCAGCTCTGACATTGTACCATGCCTTAGGCAGCTCGCTCTCGTCGAGATAGATCTTGTAGGGTATCTTGTTTTCCATGTTTACATCTTCCTTTCAGTAAAGAATAAGCCTGCACAGCACAGCCGCTGTGCGTATTGCCATAAAAAAAACCTGCCCCATATCAAAACATGGGACAGGGTAATTACTAAACCTGCGGTGCCACCCAATCTGGCGATAAACGCCCTCTCGGCGCCCGTACTGACATACGAGCCTGCATTGATAACGGGGGCAGAACACCCGTTGACTGCTACTTGCTGCTGCTGCGGCTTTCGGTCACCCTCACAAGCCCATTCATCACTGTTCCCGATGCTGCCTTTCAGCCTGCGGCAGCTCTCTGTGAACGGAAGGTCAATGACTACTTACTCTTGCTCGACGGTTTGTTATTATTGCTTTAATGCTTTTATGTGCTAAAAGTATTATACATCATTTTTTTGCGTTTGTCAAGAGGGAGAGAGGGGATTTTTGTATTTTTGCAGTTGGAGAAAAAATAATGGTTATCCCTTTAACACACCACCTTTAATGACATTGTAAATAGCTCATATAAATATGCTATTAAAGATGATGTGTCAGCGGGATAACCATGTTTCTGAATAATTCTATTACATCCAATCATGTGCATACATTTCGTACGAATCATACTCAGGTAAACCATATTCATCAAAATCGAAAGCTTTTTCTTTTCCGGAATTAAGACCGTCTACATAGGAGGTCCTACCGCAAACTATTTTTCCGTCTTTTCTAAGTATTATTGTCAAACCAGCTGAACTGCAATCGAAACTACTGTTGTTTTTTATTTTTCCGGTAAATTATATATCGTCAAATTCATCAGTTCTAATTCTAGTGCCACTTATCTCAAATTCAGAAGATTCAATATGATCGGAAGGTGTAACTATATCACCAGGCTCAATTTCAATTTCCACCTTTTTGGGCTTTTCGCCATTTGTTTCAACAAATGAACCAAACGCCTGTTGTTCTCCGGGAGCAATAATGCCCATTGTTTGGTCTTCTGTAGATAATACGCTGCCATCTTTATCATATAGTGTTACAATAATTATATAAAACTCATAGTAATTATTCTTATCCGGATTGTTTACTATAACACCATATTCTATATAATCATTATCCGTTGTCAAACAATAGCCACTTTCTACAAGCTCAACATCAAGCGCCTCACTTTTAGACGTTTCTTCTGATGTGTCAACAATCGTATCATCTTCGTCTATTTCGGAGTCTTTGCTGCTTTCTTCGGAAGTATCAGCAACTGAATCTTCTTTAGCTTTTACTGTTTCTGAACTGCTTTCTTCCACTGTCTCTGATTGACTTTGCTTTGAAATGCTCCCCTTTTGTTAGACAATGTGGTATAATAGAAACATACCAATTAGGAATCTAACGAAAGGGGGGCATTTTTATGCCTAAAGGAATACCCAATAAGAGATACACACCCGAATTTAAGATCAAAGTGGTTGAAACAATGCAGAACGAGAAATTAAGTTATATGGAAACTGCAAAACAATTTGACATTCCACAAGGAGATAAGACAGTTGCGAAGTGGGAGCGCATCTATCTTGAAGAAGGCAAAGAAGGATTTTATGTTGAACGTCGTGGGCGCAAATCAACAGGTCGTCCTCCAAAACTGAAAAAAGAAGTCGAAGAAGACCTCATAGCCGAGGTTCAGCGTCTTCGTGCGGAGAATGCATACTTAAAAAAATTGAATGCCTTGGTTTCCGAAAGGGTACGGCAAGAGAAAAAGCACAAGTGATCTGGGAACTGAGGCATGAATTCAAGATAGGTCTGCTCATTGATGTTGCCGGTATCCCTCGCAGCACCTATTACTATTACAGCAAGCAACTCAATGATCCAAAACCGGATAAATATGCAGCGATCAAGGAAGAGATCCGCAGGATATATGATGAAAGCAAAGGACGCTATGGCTATCGTAGGATAACGAAAGAACTGAGAAAAACGCATAAGATAAACCACAAGACAATTCAGCGATTAATGCGTAAA
Source organism: Ruminococcus sp. NK3A76 (assembly GCF_000686125.1). NCBI lineage: Bacteria > Bacillati > Bacillota > Clostridia > Eubacteriales > Oscillospiraceae > Ruminococcus > Ruminococcus sp. NK3A76. The sequence continues at coordinate 2,279,769 of NZ_JMMA01000002.1, read as the reverse complement.
ATGGGTATATTCTGCCGCGTTCGCATGAAGAAATACAACTCATTCAGGGGTGAAGTCGGCAGAATAGCACCAAATCTTCTGGAACGTGATTTTAAAGCGGATAAGCCAAATCAGAAATGGGTCACAGATGTGACAGAGTTTGCTCTGTTTGGTGTCAAGCTGTATCTGTCGCCCATCATCGATCTTTTCAACGGAGAGGTTGTGTCCTACAACCTGAGTTACCACCCTAATTTGAATCAAGTGACCGATATGTTGAATAAAGCATTTGCAAAGATACCGGAAAACACCGGACTCATTTTGCATTCAGATCAGGGCTGGCAGTATCAGCACAAGCAGTACCAGAAAATGCTCAAAGATAAAGGCATAAGACAAAGCATGTCACGAAAGGGAAACTGTCTTGATAACGCCTGTGCAGAAAACTTCTTTGGATTGCTGAAAACAGAACTTCTCTACTTACAGGAATTCTCATCTGTTGAGCACTTCATTTCAGAACTACATTCATACATCGCTTGGTACAACACAAAGCGCATCAAGCTTAAGCTTGATGGAATGTCACCTGTTGAATACAGACTCAACGCTGCATGACAAAAGCGACCAAGATCTCTCTTAGTCGCTTTGCACAAGTTTTCTTTGAAAAGTTTGTCTAACTTTTTGGGGTCAGTTCAATATGTGATCGTATCTTTCTTCTCATTCTTTATCTGTCCTCGGTATTTGTTTTTTTTACCTTAAATTGATGCAAAGCTCTCAAATTCCTCTATCGGCATTGGCTTTGCAAAATAGTAGCCCTGGAACAGCCTGCACCCCATCCCGGCGAGCTGTTCAAACTGATACTCTGTCTCAACGCCCTCGGTGAGCGAGTCTATGCCAAGCTCCTCTGAGAGGCTGATTATGTTCTTGACGATTATGCGTGCCCTGTCTCTGTTTTTCTTGACAGAGAGGAAGCGCATATCTATCTTCAGCACATCAACAGGCATCTCCTTCAGCAGGTTGAGCGATGAATAGCCGCTTCCGAAATCGTCCATCTCAACGATGAAGCCGGCAGCCCTGAGTTCATCAAGGGTGGCCATTCTTTCCTCGGCGTTGTTCATCATCACAGTCTTGGTGATCTCTATCCTGAGCCTGTGAGGTGGTATGCCGTATTCGCTTACGAGATCCTTGATGTCCTTTACAACATCTGAGAAGTAGAAATCCTTCGGCGAGATGTTTACTGATATGAACAGGTCATTGTCAGCCCACCCTGCAAACGTTTCGTAGGCGCAGCGCCACATATGCTTGTCTACCTCAATGATAAGGCCGTTCTTTTCAAGCACAGGTATGAAGCTCGCCGGCGACATAAAGCCGTGTACCGGGTGCTGCCACCTTGCAAGAGCCTCAGCGCCGACTATGTTGCCGTCCCTGTCAGCTATAGGCTGGAGGTAGAGGCGTAGCTGCTTCTCTGATATGGCTGCTTTGAGTCGGTCATTATGCGCCTTTGCAGCGTGAAGTATTTGGCGCTGTCTCCCGAGCCTGTGGTCTTGTTAAAAGTGGTATCCTCAGCAGTCATGATATCGCCGAATATCGCCGTGAGCTTTTCGGGAATGCTGTCAAGCTCCCTTGCTTCGGTGCAGGTGAGCTTCATGCCCTGCTCGTTTGCCCAGATACACCGCCCGTCCGGGTCAAACACAAAGAGTGACTGCTGCATATCAGATGCGATATCCGAGAGCATTCTGTCAAGAAAGCGCAGCGGCCTGTACATTATCGAGAAGTAGAATGTCAGCACGTCTGCAAGGCCGAAGCCTATCATCGAGCGGTCAACAGGCGTTCTTGTGATTATGTAGAATGACTCCCACGCAGACATGGTCACAATGGTAACAAGGCTAACGACGTAGCGCTCCTTGTATATCTTCGGTGTTTTAACAGATACCACCGTGAAGATAAGTATTATGCCGACAAGGATAGTGAGTGTAATCCACAACTCTGTGGAAGGTCTCTCCTATGTGGGGTATAAGCCTGAAATACGGCTCGCCATTGACCGTGACACTCTCGACATCGAATGAGTGGTGAAAAAAACGGGTTTAAAAGCTCCTGACAAACGTCGATGCCGAGCAGAACATATATCAGCTTCGGGGTCTTGTGGCTGCCGTTAGCACCCTTGCAGTAGGCCATTGCAAAGCCAATCAGCGCCAGCACCATAAGATCCATGCCAATGAAGTATACATAGTAGCCGATCTTTGAGAGCTTATCAAAGTTTGAGTTTATCAGAATGAGATTTCCGATTAGCGGCGGGATGATTGCAAGATCAAGCATTGCCACAGGCTTAACTATTGCTTTTTTGACCTGTTGGCTACAACTGTACAAATGCACAGTGCAATCACAACAAAGACAGCGCTATCGTGAGCGATGTCCGCAGATCCATACATATCCCCCCCAATTCATAATATTTTAGTTTAAGCTAATATAATTATACAATATAACGACATAGAATCAAGAAATTTTGTAAACTTTTACTTTTAAGAAATAATTATAATAATTGACATAATTGCCGCCGTTGTGTGTGCTGACGGTGACTTTTCGCAAATGCCAGTTTTGCTGATAGGAGATATAATTATTTTGTCAGCAGGAGTATTGAATTTTTTATTAAAATGTGTTATAATATATGCTGAAAAAATACTATCCTGACGGGAGGGGGAGTTGATATGTTGATTACCGGTCGCCGCAGCAGAGCGGCAGGTGTTGTGTTTTGTTTGATCTTAGCTTTTGTGCTTATCCTGTCTGATGTGCCGTATGCTTTTATGGCATCAGCAGAGAGTGGGGGCGATGAAGCCAGCATATCGGTAGACCCTACAGGCCAGAGCGACGGCTACTCGGCTGTGATGTACGACAACACCAACGGCCTGCCGACCTCCGAGGCAAACGCCATAGCCCAGACGGAGGAGGGCTTTATCTGGATAGGCAGCTACTCGGGTCTTATACGCTACGACGGCAACAGCTTTGAGCGTATCGACTCGACAACGGGTATCGCAAGCGTTGTGAGCCTTTTCGTTGACTCGAAGAATCGCCTGTGGGTCGGCACAAACGACAGCGGCGTGGCTGTTATGGAAAACGGCGAATTCAAGATGTTCGGCAAGAAGGACGGCCTGCGCTCGCTCTCTGTGCGCTCGATAACCGAGGACAGCAGCGGAACTGTCTATATAGCCACCACTCACGGCATCATAACAGCCGATGAGGATCTCAACATCTCAGTGCTCGACCAGCCGCAGATAAATGATGAATACATACGCTCGCTCCAGCTCGGCGCAAACGACACTATATACGGTGTGACTATCGAGGGGGCAGTGTTCACGATAAAGGACGGGGTGCTTGTCGAATTCTGCAACTCTGAAAAGATAGGCATACCCAATATCAGAGCCTTCCTGCCTGACTCTTCAAACCCCGGCTATGCGTACATAGGCGACAGGACTGACAAGCTGTATTACGGCAAATTCGGCAGCGGCTTTACCGTTGTCACTGAATATGACATAGCCCCGCTTGACAATGTGAATTCGATAGCTGCTGTAGGTGATATGATATGGGTCTGCACGGACGGCGGCATAGGGTATCTCAGCAACAGGGAGTTTTACAGGGTCGCTTCGAGCGTGCCTATGAATAACGCTGTCGAGGGAATGATGGTAGACTATCAGAAAAACCTCTGGTTCGTCTCCTCGCAGCAGGGCGTTATGAAGATAGTGCCAAACCAGTTCACCGACCTGTATGAGAAATATCTGCTCGAAAGCAGGGTCGTGTATTCCACCTGCGTGTGCAAGGACAAACTCTTTATCGGCACGAGCGACGGTGACCTGACTGTGCTCGGCGGCGGTGAGGTCATAAAGGAAATGCCTGTCACGAGCTCTGTTACGGCATCGGGCGTAAAGTGCGACGACAAAGACCTTAAAAGTATGCTCCTCGGCCACAAGATACGCTCTATAATCAGAGACAGCAAGGACAGGCTGTGGATATCGACCTTCAGCGAGCACGGGCTCGTAAGATACGATGACGGCAAGGTCACGAAATTCACCGTGGCAGACGGTATGCCCTCTGAACGTGTGAGAGTGGTCGTCGAGAGAAAGGACGGCTCGTTCCTTGCAGCCTGCACCGGCGGCGTTGCCTGGATACAGGACGACAAGGTGGTCAAGGTCTATAACGAATCAGACGGGCTCGCAAACACCGAGGTGCTGAGTGTCGCCGAGGCTGACAACGGCGATATAATCGTCGGCACAGACGGCGGCGGTATATATATCATAAGCAGCAGCGGTATATCCTATAAGGGAACTGATTCCGGCCTTATGTCAGACGTTGTGATGAGGGTCAAGAAAAGCAAAAACAAAGACCTCTACTGGATAGTCACCAGCAACTCCATAGCCTATATGGATAAGGACTATAAGATAACCACTATAAATAACTTCCCCTATTCAAACAACTTTGACCTGTATGAAAACAGCAAGGGCGATGTTTGGGTGCTCTCAAGCCACGGCATATATGTGGCGAATATTGACGAGCTGCTGAAAAACGAGGATATAAACCCTATCTACTACGGCAAGGATAACGGCCTTTGCTGCATATCCACATCAAACTCCTACAGCGAGCTGACTGACGACGGCGACCTGTTTATATCCGGCACGACGGGCGTTGCAAAGGTCAACATTGAAAAGCCATTTGAAAGCGTTGACAACATCAAGATGACCGTGCCCTACATCGAGGCCGACGGCGAGGCGATATATCCCGAGTCTGACGGCAGGTTCATCATACCGGCAGAGACAAGGAAGATAACGGTATACAGCTATGTTTTCAACTATTCGCTGTTAAATCCCAAGGTCACATACAAGCTCGAAGGCTTTGAGAAAAACAGCACGACTATCAGGCGCAGCGAGCTCGTGCCGATAGACTATACCAACCTAAGCGGCGGCAGCTACGATTTCCGCATGGAGATAGAGGATATAAACGGCAGCTCGAGCAAGGTGCTGAGCGTTCGCATAGTCAAAAAGAAGATGTACTACGAGCAGGCGTGGTTCAAGGCACTATGCGTAGTAGCAGGCATAGTAGTGCTCACGGTGCTGTTTCTGATACTCAGCTATGTTATAAAGAAGCGCTATCTCAAAAAGGACAGAGAGCAGAAAATGCTTATCCGTGAGATAGTTGAAGCCTTTGCGAAGGTAATAGATATGAAGGATAAGTATACAAACGGCCATTCGTCACGAGTTGCCGAGTATACCATGATGCTTTCAAAGGAGCTCGGGCTCGATGAGGAGACAGTTGAGAAGTACTACAACATCGCCATGCTGCACGATATCGGCAAGATAGGTGTAAAGGCCGAGGTGCTCAACAAGCAGGGCAAGCTGACCGACAGTGAGTTTGCACAGATAAAGGCTCACTCGGCGCTCGGCTACAACACACTTAAGGATATCAGCATAATGCCGGAGCTTGCGATAGGCGCAGGCGCTCACCACGAGAGGCCTGACGGCAAGGGATATCCCAAGGGGCTCAAAGGCGACGAGATACCGAGGGTGGCTCAGATAATCGCAGTTGCCGACACCTTTGATGCGATGTATTCAGACAGGCCTTACCGAAAGAGAATGAACTTCGACAAGGCAGTGTCTATCATAAAAGAGGTAAGAGGCACGCAGCTGACGGCCGACGTTGTAGATGCTTTCCTGCGGCTCGTAGACCAGGGCAAGTTCCGTGCTCCCGATGATGACGGCGGCGGAACCACCGAGGACATCGACAACATCAGAAAAAAGGCAGAATAAAAGAAATATCCCGATACATCTCGTATCGGGATATTTGCATATGTTGTTATTTCATGAGCTTTTCGATAACGACCTCAGTCGAGTCTGACCTGAGCCATACCTTGACATCGTCTGAGAGCTTTGCAACTATAGACCTTTCAAGCTCGTCGTAGGCGTCTCTCTGAGTCTCCTCGTCGCCTTCTATTTCTATGTTGTCACGGTAGGTGTCGAGCGACCAGTAGCCTACATAGTAATCGTCTATAAAGCGTGATTTGCCGTGCGGCAGACCCATGGTGAACCAGCTGTCAAGGCTGCCTTCGCCGCTGGGGTCTATGCTCTGGGTGCCTATGCGTATCATCTCTCTTATCTTGCCGATGATGCCCTTGGCACTCTCGTTCTTGCCTGTCGATGAAACGGAAAGCAGCTTGTTTTCCTGAGTCTCGGTAACACCTCTGGGGGTTTTCAGATGTATGCGGAAGGTCTTTCCCTGCTCAGTCTGCTCGCTTTCGAGCCATATCTCACCTTTGAAGTTGTTCATTATGCCGTGTATCATGCCAAGAGCCTCCTCAGTGAGCAGGCGCACATACATGGCGTTCTTACCGGTTATGCCATTGTATTCGGAGAATTTTTCAGCAGCATCAAGAGCCTGTTCTCTGCCCTTTAGGTCACCATATACCTGAATGATGTCTGTAGTCATGTTATCCTCCTTATTTTATTGTGAGTATATCAGAAAACCCTGTTATCTCAAATATGCTTAAGATATCCTCGCTGCAGCCTGTGATATACATACTGCCCTGCTCGCTCATGAGCTTCTGTGCTGCGAGCAGAACCCTGAGGCCTGCCGATGAGATGTAGTCAAGCTCGTTGAAATCGAACACCAGTTCCTTGATGCCTCTGATGCTTGATGTGACCTCATTTTCAAGCTCGGGGGAAGTTATGGTGTCAAGTCTTCCGTCTACCGAAATGGTAAGTGTCTCATTGTTTATGTTTTTGTTGATCTTCATAAAAGGCCAACTCCTTTCAATTGATTATCTTTAGGCAACACCGCACAAAGACCGCCTGAAGGCTTTGTACGCAACTTACTTGCATCTTTTCCGTCATATTACACATTTTTTCCTTGAAATACGGTAGTATTCCTTCGGAAAATCTGTGCAATCTGACGAAAAAGCTGACTGCGCAATTTGCGCACAATCTTCGTGCGGTGTTGCCTTTATTATTTTATGTCAGTATCAGACCGAGCATGGTCAGATCATCAAACTGGTCTGCCTCGCCCACAAAATCATCTACCGACTTTTTAACATCTTCAAGCAGCGCTACTACATTGATATCCTCGTCCTTGCGGCGGTTGAGAGTTTCAAGCAGCCTGTCTGTGCCGAACATCTCGTCGCTTGCATCGGTCGCCTCAGGCACACCGTCAGTGTAGAGGAACAGCGCACCGCCCTTTTCGAGCGTGAACTCGTATTCCTTGTATTTCATGCCGTCCATACCGCCGATCACAAAGCCGTGCTTGTCTTTGAACAGCTCAAAGCTGCCGTCGGCCTTTTTGAGAATGGGGTATTCATGGCCTGCATTGGCTGCGGTTATTTTACCGGTGGAAATCTCAAGTATGCCGAACCATACGGTGACGAACATCTCCTCCTCGTTGTTCTGGCAAATGACGTTGTTTGTCTGTTCGAGAACCTTGGCAGGCGAGCCGCCCATCATGGCGAAGTTGCCTATGAGGATCTTCGACATCATCATAAACAGTGCCGCAGGCACGCCCTTGCCCGAAACGTCAGCCATTACAAGGCCTAAGTGGTCATCATCTATCAGGAAGAAGTCGTAGAAATCGCCGCCGACCTCCTTTGCGGGGTGCATGGTGGCATATACGTCAAATTCCGGCCTGTCGGGGAATGCAGGGTATATCGAGGGCAGCATATCGGCCTGTATCTTTCTTGCAAGCTCAAGCTCTGTGCCTATGCGCTCCTTTTCCTTGGTTATGCGTGTTATATGCTCGATATACTGGGCTGTTTTCTTTGACAGGTCATCAAACGACTCTGCGAGCACCTGTATCTCATCGCCTGTCTTGTAGATGTCCTTCATCTCAAACAGCTTGCCTGTCTTGCCGCCGATGATTATCTCATCAGTCATGCTCTCTATCGGCTTTACTATCTTGTTTGCAACAAAAAGTGCAGCCACAGCACCTACCACGAGTACCAGGGCGACAACTGCAAGTGTCTGCTTTCTCAGGTTGTCGGTGCTTTTAGTGTATTTTTCGGAGGATTGCACATTTATCTCGTCATACTCATTGAGCATACTCTGTGTCGGAGTATCTATTATGCTCTTTTCAACTGCCGAGATGACCGTCCAGCCCACTGTCTTCATGGGCGAGCCTGCCATGTAGTATTCCTTGCCGTCAATCCTGATCTGCTTCAGACCTGTGTCCTGCATAAGCGCCAGTGCCACGAAGGTGGCGAGCTGGGTGTTTTCCGAATCTCTGAGGTCTTCAGCGTTTTCAGTAGTCTCGACTGTGAAGACGCCGTTGTTCTCAGGTGCGAACAACACCTTGCCGTTGCTGCCGACTATGAAGATAAACCCAGCACTTGCTTCCGACCCACGGATGTATTCATCAATGGTGTCAAGCTCAACATCTATGCCGACAACGCCCACTGTCTCGTTGTTTACGACAACGGGGGCAGCGCAGGTGATGCATACCGTGTTTTCAAAGGCATCTCTTTCAACGCCGGTGAAATAAACATCGCCACGGTCTATAGCGCCCTTATACCAGGGTCTCTGACGCACGGGGTATGGCTTCTGCTTGCCGTTTTCATCAAAGAGAGATGAACCGCTGTTTGATATGCCTATATGAGTGCCGTCTGCAAGACCAATATATGCGCTCGTTATCTTAGGATTCGTCTTGACAAGTGATATCATGGTGTTTTTGAGATGAGCAGCGATAGGTAAGTATTCCGACTTTGTGTAGTCAACGCCCTCCTCATACAGCACATGATCGAGCACCTTGCCGTCGTCTGTCGGCTCAGGCAGCCTGTATTCTGCCGGTGCCAGGGTATCTCTTTGCTCGAACAGGCTCTGTGCGTGCGAGCGCAGTGCCTTTATGTTGTTCTCTATCTCGCCGAACAGTGCATCAGCCGCATCTGACTGCAGCGAATTAGTCTTTGTCAGCGAAGACTCTGTGACCTGATACATGGTCTGAGCAGAGGTCTTTTCAATAGCCGTCTGCTGTTCTTCTCTTGCTTCGCTCACCGTCTTGCTGAGCCTAAGTGATTTAAAAACAGAGAACAGCATTCCGCAGGCTGTCAGAATTATCAGGAATATCAGCACGAGATTGAGAATTTTCTGCTGGAGCCCCCCGAGCTTAAATCCAAATAGCTTTTTCATCTGTTAACCCACTATCCTCTTTTCGAGTGTAAGTACATTCTGTCCGTCCTTGTATTCATAGGATATGTTGTCCATGCTCTTTTTGGTGATGAATATGCCAAGACCGCCGATAGACCTGTCCTTTGCGTTAAGGGTGATGTCAGGGTCGTCCTTGGCGAGGGGGTCATACGGGGTGCCGTTGTCCTTGAAGACTATACGCAGCAGAGCGCCGTCCTCAGTGCGGTCAACGGATATAGTCGCAGTACCCTCCTCAGGGGTGTAGGCATAGTTTGCGATGTTTACAAATATCTCCTCGACTGCGAGCTGCACCTGCATCTGTATCTTCATCGAGCACTCAGCAGATTCAAGTTCGTTGTCAACAAACTGGATTATCTCATCGAGATTGTCTGTTTTTGCCAAAACCGTCAGTTCTTTCATAAGTGCGCCTCCTTGCAACGCTTGATTTGTTCCTGCAGGTTAAAGCTTCGGCCAAAGCAGGAACTACACACAATTATTATACCAAAAAGCAAACAGAATGTCAATTAGCTAAAGGCAAAAATGTATGTAACAAAGATGTAAAACTATAAAAAGAATAAAAATACGAGGTGTAATTTATGGAAAATAAACAAATTCTTCAATTTACCAAAATGGTGAATGACTTCTGTCGAAAAATGTGTTATAATAGTATAAGATGTTGGGCTTTGGCTGATTATTGGCCAAAGCACTGCGAAAGTAAAAGATATGGGAAGGGAAAACGGGATGTTAGTGGTCTTAAACAGCTTCTGCAAAAGATTCAGAGAGTTCGAGCTGACGTGGAAAAGGCTCGGTATCTTCACAGGTGCCATGGGCGTGCTCACGGCTATTTGTGCGCTTGTAATGCCTAAGATGTGCTCTTTGTATAATATATCGCAGTCGGCCGAGCTCTGGATAGTCCTTGTGCTGCTCATCGCCATGAAGTGCAGCAAGGAGGTCGAAGCGGCGCTGATGTCCGGCGGAATGTTGTTCTGCTCGCATTTTCTTGCGGCTATGATAAAAACGCCGTTCAACAGGGCAGCGCCCGAGGAGTTCATAGGCTGGGTGCCTGTTATAGTGTGCTCGGTGCCGTATGCATATTTTGCTTGCCGCTTCTTTAAGGAAGAAGACGGCAAGGGCAGAGTGTGGCTGCTCTCTGTCACTGCTGCGGTAATGGTGCTGTATGGGTTTGTGCATCTTAAAGGCTTTGTCGGGCGGCCTGTGTATCAGACAGCGGCGGTGCTTTTCTGCTTCGGGGCTGCGGCGGTAATGGTCAAGGCTCTTATAGCCGACCGTGAAACAAGGCTGATATCCTCAGTCAGCTGCGGCGTGGCTGTGCTGATAGGCGCTGTGTGTGCCTTTGCTCATACATACAGATATAACTGCGTGGTGCTGCTTGACGATGCAAAATACCCTCTGACCGACAGCTGGAGCGTAACTGCCGAGGATACAGGCATAAGCGACCCTGCTATCAGCGAGGGCGCTGACGACACGGCAGTGCTCGAAGTGACCTTCTACGAGGAGGGCGAGAACACCTATACGCTGACCTCTCCTGACGGCGAGGAATACGAGATAGTTGTAAACTACGACGGCGACAAAGGCGTGAATGTCTACGACAAGAAATGATACTATAAGACCCCCGGATATTATTCCGGGGGTCTTCTTATACCTTATTGCTTTTGTTTTTTAGAGCACTGTATATTGCAGCCGCTGCAGCCGCATGAGCAGCCGCCTGTCCTGCGCTGCTTTATCGTACTCCTTACAGCGAGCACCAGTGCTGCCGCTATTATCAGTATAAGGATAATATCTGTAATATTCATGTTATTCTCTCCTTAGATCAGTGAGCCTATCAGGTGTACAAAAAGTGCTGCGACCCATGCAATGCCGCACTGCCACAATACAACAGCAGCCGCCCATTTGCTGCCGAGCTCACGCTTGACAGAAGCTATTGCCGCAACGCACGGGGTGTAGAGCAGTGAGAAGACCAGCAGGCAGGCAGCGGACAGCGAGGTCATAGCAGCGGCCACGCCGCCGTTATATAGTATCTCAAGGGTAGACACAACGCTTTCCTTTGCCATGAAGCCGGATATCAGGGCAACGAGTATCTGCCAGTCGCCAAGGCCTATCGGCTCCATTATCGGGGTGAAAAGCCCTGAGAGGTGTGCAAGTATGCTGTCGCCGGCATCGCTTGTCATGTGCAGGCTGAAATCAAATTTCTGCAAGAACCATACTATCACGGTCGCTATGAGAATGACCGAGAACGCACGCTGCAAAAAGTCCTTTGCCTTTTCCCAGAGCAGCTGGGCTACGTTTTTGACAGCAGGCAGGCGGTAGTTTGGCAGCTCCATTACAAAGGGCACTGCCTCCCCTTTGAAGACTGTTCCCTTATATAGCAGCGCCGCAAGGATCCCGACTATGATGCCCAGCAGATAAAGCCCTACCATTATAAGGCCGCCCTTGCCGGGGAAAAATGCGTTTACAAAGAATGCATATATCGGCAGCTTTGCTGTGCAGCTCATAAACGGGGTGAGCAGGATAGTCATTTTTCTGTCACGCTCGGAGGGGAGGGTTCGTGTTGCCATGACAGCCGGCACCGAGCAGCCGAAGCCTATGAGCATAGGCACGATGCTTCGCCCCGAAAGGCCTATCTTACGAAGCAGCTTATCCATAAAGAAAGCCACTCTTGCGATATAGCCGCTGTCCTCCAGCAGCGATAGGAACAGAAACAGTGTGACTATCACCGGCAGGAAGCTGATAACGCTTCCGACACCTGCGAAAATGCCATCGATCATCAGGCTGTGGATAACTGAGTTCGCCCCGGCATCTGTCAGGGCATTGTCGCAGACGGTGGTGAGCCTGTCAACGCCCTTTTCAAGCAGCTCCTGGAAGAAAGCGCCTATGACGTTGAATGTCAGGAAGAACACAAGCGCCATTATCAGGATAAATGTGGGGATAGCCGTGTATTTTCCGGTCAGCACACTGTCTATCCTGCGTGAGCGGATATGTTCACGGCTCTCGTGCGGCTTTGTGACAGTCTCAGCACAGAGCTTCTGTATAAATGAGAAGCGCATATCGGCAATTGCCGCACTTCTGTCGAGCTTGCGCTCTTTTTCCATTTGAGTTACTATGTGTTCGAGGGCTTCTATCTCGTTCAGGTCGAGTTTCAGCTTGGTGATGATAAGCGGGTCGTCCTCTGTGACCTTGCTCGCCGCAAAGCGTATAGGCAGCCCGGCTTTTTCTGCGTGGTCTTCTATCAGGTGGGAGATACCGTGCAGGCAGCGGTGAACTGCGCCGCCGTTTTCTGTCTTGTCGCAGAAATCCTGCCTTACAGGCTTCTCCTGGTAGTGAGCTATATGTATTGCGTGCTCGACAAGCTCATCAACGCCCTCGTTTTTCGCCGCAGATATCGGCACGACAGGCACGCCGAGAAGCGCTTCCATTTCGTTTACGTCTATGCTGCCGCCGTTTGAAGTCAGCTCGTCCATCATATTGAGGGCGACGACCATTGGTATATCAAGCTCTAAAAGCTGCATCGTCAGATACAGGTTTCGCTCGATGTTGGTAACGTCAAGTATATTTATGATAGCGTGCGGCTTTTCGTCGATGACGAAGTTTCGTGAGACTATCTCCTCGCTGCTGTAGGGCGACATCGAGTAGATTCCCGGAAGGTCGGTTATCAGCGTGTCGGGGTGCCCCTTTATCGCACCGTCCTTGCGGTCAACTGTCACGCCAGGGAAGTTCCCGACGTGCTGCTTTGAGCCGGTCAGCCGGTTAAAGAGCGTCGTCTTGCCGCAGTTCTGATTTCCCACAAGTGCAAAGCGCATGACCTCGCCCTCAGGCAGGGGAGTGCCGTCGTCCTTTGCGTGGAAGCGCCCGCCCTCGCCAAGACCCGGGTGCTCAGAGTGTTTCTTTTTTCTGCTGTGTTTTTTAGCTTGTGCCGGCTCATCGAGCTTTGATACTTCTATCTGTGCCGCATCGTCAAGGCGGAGAGTAAGCTCATAGCCTCTTACACGCAGCTCCATAGGGTCGCCCATCGGGGCGAATTTGACAAGCGTGACCTCCGTGCCGGGGATAAGCCCCATATCGAGAAAGTGCTGTCTCAGCGCCCCGTTTCCGCCGAGCGTTTCGACACGCACCGTTTCTCCGGTCTTTATTTCTTTAAGTGTCAACATACACTGCTCCTTTAAAAGTTATATCTGGCTAACTTTATTATATCACATCAGTTACCCAAAAGCAACCACTTGTGGAAAAGTTAACAGCCTTTTTACAAACCGGATCTTACAAACACGCACGCTTTCGACCTGAGAGGATAAAAATCACCGCCGTCTCTGAGAGACAGCGGTGTGTATGCTATTCGGCCGTTACGCCCTCATTTCAACATAAGCCTTGGCAGCCATGTAGTAAGAGTAGAGCGCCTTTGCCATGTTCTTGCTTGCAGCGGTCTGCTTGTTGCTGTTTGCAACAGCCTCGCAGTAGTCTATTACGCTGTAGTTTTCGATATATATCGAATATAAGCTGTATGAGGAGTTTTCAGCCGGAGTTATCTCGATTATTTTAGCTCCTGATGCCACACTGTTTCCGTCAACCTCTGTGTAGGCTTCAATGTTTGTTACAGTTCCTGCAAAGCCGAAAACCAAGATGCTTTTATTCTCCTTGTCAAGCTCGTAAGCAAGCTGGGGAGCTGTGTCATAGTAGTAGCCTGTGCTGTTTTTTCTTAGCCTGGTGATCGGGACAGGGATATTGTAGCCGACCTGCACCATGACCTTTTCAAGCTCTGCGGAAGAAAGGCTTGGATCAACTTCAAAATAGTGGCGTACATACACATCGCTCTTGGTAATAACAGTCGAGCCCTTGTATGTGACCTTTGGGGTGAACTTTATATTGACATTTTCGGGGATACCGCCAATTGAAGTCCTCTGTGCGCCTTCGTAAGGTTCAGGCCTTTCAAATGCTGTAGCGCTTTTGGGGCTTATGCTTGATACGTCAACTGCTATGCCCTCACCGCTGTTTGCAAGAAGCTCTGTATTGTTTCCAAGTGCCGTCTGCGTATAGCCACCGTAGTTGAGCATTGCTTTGAGAACATCAGCGCCGTCGAGGTCTGCCTTGATTGCAGCTTCGGCGTAGTCTTTTATGCTCCTTGTCCTGGTATCTACTGGCTTATCCGAGGTTGCGAGATAGAGCTCGGCCTTGATGTCGATTGCCATTTCGGAAGCTGTAAGCGGAAGTCTTACTCTGTAATACTTGCCGTTCTTGTCGTCCTTATTGATAGGCTTTTTGACTGTGGTTGTTGTGCCATAGTGGTCGTATGTGAATACTACATATGCGCCCTCAACTGTATCAACGTCAGTTGCTTCTACGAGGAAGTTGAACTCGACTATTTTCTTGAAGCTGACCGTGTTGCCGGTCGAGAACTTTGCGCCTTTGATAGTATAATCAGCCGATTCGAGCATTGAAAAATGCGTCTCATCGCCGCTTGATGATACGGATACTCTGTAATCGCCGGGCTCTGTGGGAGCTGTATTTCCTAAGCATACACCGGCAGATGTGAAGTAAGTATATGTGAGCTTGCCATAGGCTGTACCGTTAATCGTAGGCTCGTGGGCTATGCCGTCGTAGACATAGTCGGACATTGATATAGTCCAGCTTTGGTCTGATTTATTGGTAACGGTCACTGCGCCGAGTTTTGTTGGTGCTACAGCGTTCCAGTTATCCTCACCTGATATCTTATACCATATATAATATGTGCCGGCAGCATCTGCTTTGATGTTGTCGTATGTTGTCCAGCTCTCGGCATCAGCGGCAGGGGCTGTGTCAGTTGTTGTTACTGCGTAGCTCACTTTATCTGCGTTGCCGAATTTGGGTGTGCCGGGTGTTGCGATAAGGCTTAAAGGCGTTCCGGTATACATCGGAGCACTTGCGAGAACAGGGGCTGTGGCAAATGAGTTATCTGCCTTATCGACAGTCACTGTGACAGTTGAAGTCGCTGTTTTACTGTTATAATTTGTGTTTCCGGCTGCTGATGCTTTCACGGCAACTGTATATGTACCAATTGGCGTATTTGCTGCTATACCAAGCGTTGTTCCGTTAAGTGAGAAATACGAAACAGCTGTCTGAGCACTGTTTTTCTGACTGTCGATCGAATAGGTCACAGTACCCTCTGCGTCTGCTGCGGCAGTCAGTGTCGCTGTCTGTGCGCTTTCGCTGAAAGGCTTTGTCACAGTTTGTGCAGCTGTGAAAGCTATTGGGTTTTCTGCGGGGGCGATAGACGCCTCAACATATGCAGGAACTGTATCAGTATGGTTTTCATCACCACGAACTATATACCACACCTTGTAATTGCCGGCATCTGTTTTGGAAGGAACTGTAGTGCTCCATGCACTGTCATTAGTTGGTGCAGAAGTTGCTGTGTTGTCAGTAACAGCATAATACATCGTACCGCCTGTAGCCGTGCCTGCGGTCACAAGTTCCTTTGGTGATCCTGTGTATCCAAGGCTTTGAATTGCTGTCGGAGCTGTTACTGACGGGGCTGCCTTATTGACTGTCAGCTTGACATTGCAACTGGCAGTATTGTAATTTGTTGCATCATTCGGAGTGAACGTTACGTTGTATTCTGTTGTATTACTGTCAGCAACATCAGGTGCGGTTGATGATGTCGTCCAGGTAAATGCTCCTTCAAGAGTTGCACCCGTAACACCTGTTACCGAGCCGCCTGTAAGTGTGCTGTCATTAAGCGTCTGACCGTAGGTTATGGCGCTTGCTGTCGGAGCGGTGGATATAACTGGGGTGGCTTTGTTGACAGTCGGGCTGACAGTTAACTCGACAGTATTATAATTCGTAGTATCATTCGGGGTGAATACTACTGTATACCCACTGTTAGAGACTGTAGGAACAGTTGTGGGAGTTTTCCATGCGAATGTACCGTTGATACTGCTACCACCTATGCCTGTTACCGAGCCGCCTGTAAGTGTGCTGTCATTAAGCGTCTGACCGTAGGTTATGGCGCTTGCTGTCGGGGCGGTCACATTGGGAGCGGCTTTTGTGATATTAATTGTTGCCGATCCGGTCACCGTTGTATAGTTTGTCTTTTCGACTTTGTAGTATACTGTCTGTGCGCCGTCTGTTACGTCTTGGTATATGCAGTTTGCTGTGGAATAATGCTCTCCGTCCGTGCTGTAGTTAACTGTTGCACCCTCAGGAACGCCGGTCACTGAAATGCTGTGTGGCTGGCCGTCATATGCGCCGGCAAAGCCAGTGGCAGATATGCCTGAGAGTGTGCCAGGAACGATAGAAAAAACCACCGTTGCGGCATCTTTGAAGTTGCCCTTGCCTGTGACTGTAACGGTCAGATTTTCAGCTGCGCTTGTGCAGTCATCAGGATAAGAAACGTCGAAATCACTTGTAGTCAATGTAAGGCTGTCGATCGCAACGCTTGATACGGTCGGTTTATGCTCATAGGTGTCATAATCATACGAAGCCGCACTCAGCGTGACCGTTGCTCCGTATATGCTTTTGGGAAAGACAGTCACCGGCACGCAAGCTGCCTCGGATTCAGAATTTCCGTCAATAGCCTTATACCACACATAATATGTGTCTGCGTTTGTTTCGGAGGGGATAGTTGTGGTGTAAGCTCCGGTAGCTGCTGTATCTGTACCGAGCGCATAGTATATCGTGCCGCTGCTTGCCGTGCCTGCGCTGACAAGTGTCTGTGCAGAACCGGAGTAGGTCGGGTTTAATGCCGAGGGCGCTGTGGTAACTGTTGGGGCGGTCTGCGTGCTACCGTTAAGTGCTGCTTTTGCGGCATTGAAAGCGGTTTCGAGAGTTGTATATATTTCTTCTTCATTTTGATCAAGTGAATATGTATCATCATTAGTATAATTCAAATAATCATCTGCAATCTGAATGGCAGAATGTAAAGAGTTAAGCAGAGTTGCGCCGCCAGTTACTTCATTTAAAGCATTTGTATTTGAACCATCTAAATACCATTCTTTTGCCGATGTGGATAATGATCTAAGATCACTAACAGTATGATTTGTCGCCTGTGCCACAATAGTACTTCCGCCAAACACCTCTGCCCACTGCACATTTGCCGGTATCGTACCGGCCA